>CAIVDK010000067.1 GCA_903904655.1 uncultured delta proteobacterium
ATCGAGGTGGCCATCGATACCCCGCCGCCTCCGCACAGGGTGGCCAGTCCAAGGGTTTTACCCTGTTTTTGCATGGCATGGATAAGCGTAACCATGATTCTGCATCCGGTAGATCCAACCGGATGTCCGAGGCCGATGCCGCTGCCGTTGATATTGGTAATTTCGCGGTTTAAACCAAGCTCCTTTTCACAACCAAGATACTGACCGGCAAACGCTTCATTGACTTCAATCAGTTCAAAAGCATCCAAGGTAAGACGCGGGTCGTTTTTGAGCAGGTTTCTTACGGCTGGAACCGGGCTTAAACCCATCACCGAAGGATGGCACCCACCACGTCCGGAGGAACGTATCCTGGCGATTGGCTTCAATCCTAATTCCTTGGCTTTTTCGGCCGACATGATAATCATGGCTGAAGCGCCATCGTTAAGCCCGGAGGAGTTGCCGGCCGTAACCTTGCCAACCTTAGGGATAAATCCCGGTGGTAATGCCTGCAATTGTTCCATTGTTAATCCGGGACGGAAATGTTCATCCTTGTCGAAGATGATGGGCGGTTTGCCTTTTTTCTGGGGGATCTCAATCGGCACGATCTCGTCTTTGAAGTCGCCATTTTTGGTGGCGCGCTCAACGTTGTTATGGCTGCGCAGGGCAACCTCATCCATTTCCTGGCGGCTGATGTTCAAAAGTTGGGCGATCAGTTCCGTGGTATGGCCCATGATATAGGGTTTGCCCTTTAAACTTTCGAAAGGCTGGCCTGATTTGACGGGACCATCGTCGAGCAATGGCATGACATATGATCCGCAATGTAGTGCGCGGATCATGGAATCTACAAAAACACTGTCCTGAAGACGGCAGCCCCAACGGGCGTCGAAACTGACATAGGGTGTGCCGGACATATGCTCAACACCGCCGGCCAAAATGATGTCAGCCATATCGGCTTTGATCATGGCCGCGCCGCTTAGTACGGCTTCCATGCCTGAAATACAGACACGATTCAGCGTAACAGCGGTCACGCTTTCCGGAATGCCGGCCAAAAGAGCTCCTACACGAGCAACATTAAGTGTATTACAGGATTCAAGGCAACAGCCGAATCGGACATCATCAATTGCGACCGGGTCTATTCCGGCACGCTTAATGGCCTCCTTCATGACGACAGCCGCAATGCGGGCCCCGATCATTTCCTTCAATGCGCCACCGAATGTTCCTATGGCTGTCCTGCACGCTGATACAATAACCACATCTTTCATCGCATAATCTCCTTTTTAAGTGGAAAGACATTCCTCAAATGACCGACCTACCCCCGATAATTGTATCAACACGTTGATAAGTCGGCCATTTTGATGATTCATTCTCTATACTGGATGAAGAAAAGTTAGGCCAGTAATTTTGTCTGAACACTCTTAAGAATATTCTCGGCATCCTTGACGATAGACTGCACCAAGTCATTGACTTTAGGCATATCATTAATGCGTTGCGCCGCTTCTCCGGCAGCCATCATCGCTTTTGTCTTGTCACCATCGCAAACGGCTTTGATGGATTCAATCTCAAATTGGATGAGAGACATATCAATTGTTGTATAATCGTCGGGAACTCCGAGAAAAACACCGGGCGATTTTTGCAACGTGTTTTTGGCGTGTTCCTCGCTGCGAGGAGTTTTCAGCCAGCGGGCAGGTCCGACAAAACCACGGGCAACCAGCGTTCCACGGTCACCGGCAGCAACAACACCTTCCTTCCAGATCTGGTGGAAGTCGCTTTCCTGCGTTGCCAGAAAACGTGTTCCCATTTGCGCGCCGTCTGCGCCGAGCACCAGGGCTGCGGCCAGCGTCTTGCCGTCGCAGTATCCACCGGCGCCTGCCACCAGGGTTTTTTCGTCGGAAACCGCTTCGACTACGGCGGGCAGCAGAATCATTGAATGCACGGGCTCCCAGGAGGTATGGAATCCGCCTTCGTGTCCGGAGGCCACAATGACATCCACGCCTGCCTTTTTACAACGCAAAGCTCCTTTCACGGAAGGAACAATATGCATCCAGATAAATCCCGCATCTTTAATCTTCTCCTTCCAACCGACCGGGTCACCGGCGGATGTGAAGATTACTTTAAAACACTTTTTCATGTCCGGATTCTCTTCACGAACCCGGATGGCCGTGTCTATCATGATATGCGAATACTTAACGAGTTCCGCCGACACCATAACGTTTATTCCAAATACGCCTCCTTTATCCTTGACTAAGCGATAGGTGCGTTTTAACAGCTTTTCCAGGACGGTGGCCATGTCATCATCCCGGTTCGCTTCCGCAGTTTCCACAAAAGCATCGTAAATCCAAGGTTGATCGTCCTTGTTAAAAAGACCGCTCGTCGAAAGCAATCCCAGAACGCCTGCATTGGCCGAAGCCACGCAAAGGTTGTTGTTGCTGAATGGTCCCATGCCCGCCTGGATGATCGGGTATTTTGCTCCGGTTAACTCACAAAATCTTGATTTAATCATAATTATCCCTCCGTTTAATTTTTACGATGAAATTTCTTTTCGCACTTCCTATGCCGTAAGTATGAAAATATATCAATAAATAGTTTCGTCAATGGATAATAATTAATTATTTAAACAGCGACTATGATAAAAATCGTAAAAACCTATGCCGCATTTCACCTAATATAAAAAGCCCGTTCTTCTCCGGAGCGGGCTTTTTATTCTGGCTCCCCAGCGCGGACTCGAACCACGGACATGGTGGTTAACAGCCACCCGCTCTACCAACTGAGCTACTGGGGAACATATTTGATTTTCAAATATTCTTCTTGTCCTTAAGCCCGATAATTATAAAGAGACTCAAGCTGCTAAAGAAAATTTTCAGCGGCTACATAATACAAGATGAGGCGGATGTCAACAACTTCAACAAAATAATTACTGAAAATAAGAAAGACCTAAATAAATTGAATTGCATGAAAAAATCAGTTGTCAAAACGAAGATTTCAAAGAAATTCATCATTATCTTGCCTCAAAATACGGGATGAGATATGAATGGGCATCTCAAATTTTGGGTATCCGATGAACAAGAAGCCAGGCAGTCAGACTAAACTGAAAAAAGATGTTTTGGAACAAAGCCTTTGCACCGGCTGCGGGGCCTGTGTTGGTCTGTGTCCGTATCAGGTTGTTTACCATGACCGGACGGTGCAACTCCATGACTGCGATCTGACTGACGGAAAATGCTACGCATTTTGCCCCCGGACGCCTGCCAACTACGGACAAATTCGGGAAAGTCTCTTTGACATCAGTGATGTAACGCCGGAAATTGGTGCGGTAAAAGGTTATTATTTGTCGAGGGCGGCCGATCCTGCATTGCGTGCGAAATCCCAGCATGGCGGCACGGTGACGGCCCTTCTGGGAGTCGCTATGGATGAAGGCCTGATCAATTCCGCCATTGTTTCTTCACGTAACGAGGAATTGAAGGAAGAGGGCAGACTGATCGAAGAGAAAAGTCAGTTAAGCGACTATGCCAAAAGCAAATTTACAGTATCTCCTACAGTGGCCGCTTTCAATCAGCTGATGGGCGACGTGGTTAGAAAAGTCGGTGTCGTGGCGACACCCTGTCAGGCGCTGGCTCTGGCAAAAATGAAGACAGTAAGAATAAAGGATGGCGATAAAATCAATCCATTAAACCTGGTGATCGGTTTGTTTTGTGGTTGGACTCTATCAGTCGAAAGTTTTCACCGTTTGTTGCAACTATATCAAATATCCCCTGCAGCGCTCACCGGCATGGATATTCCGCCGGGAAAAAATATTCTGGAACTTTACACGAATGAATCTGTCACGTCCGTGCCCATGGCCGAGGTGGACGCCTGCGTGCGGACGGCCTGCCGGTATTGTATCGACAGTACGGCGGAGTTTGCCGATCTGTCCGTCGGCGCGGCGCGTTTCGGTGGTGACTGCGATGAGATGCGGGGCTGGAACCAGATCATAGTGCGGTCTTATCGCGGGAAGCAGTTGCTGGAACTGGCCGTTGCCCAGGGTGCGCTGGAAATCCGGGAAGCCCCGGCGTCAGCCTTGCAGGATCTGAAAAACGCGGCGGCGGGAAAAAAGAGAAAAGCATTAAAAAATATTGTTGAGAAAAGCCGTTCGGTAAAAAATCTTTTGTATCTGAGCGGCGATGATCCGGTGGTGAAGAAGTATTTGAGCATGGAAAAGAAAAAACGGTAATGATGAGATAGTTCCCCTCTTTACTTAAAGAGGGGATAGGGGAGATTTTAAATAAAAAGAACAACTGAAAAATCCCCCTTAACGTGTAACCTTTAGGTTATCCCCCGCGTGCCACCCTAAGGTGGTTAAAAAAGGGGGAAATCAGTGTTTGGAAAATGTGAACGTATGACCAAACTATTGTCACCGGCTAGATCAAAGGTGCTATTTCTGGGCAATGAAGCGATCGCGCGCGGCGCGCTGGAAGCAGGCGTTGCTGTGGCCACGGGCTATCCGGGGACGCCGTCGTCCGAGGTAATCGAATCCCTGGCGCATGTCGCCTCCGAACGAAACCTGTATGTGGAATGGTCGGTCAACGAAAAAGTGGCCCTCGAAGTGGCCGCCGCCGCGTCCTTTACCGGCCTGCGTTCGATGGCTGTCATGAAACAGAACGGTGTGAATGTGGCATCGGATTTCCTTCTGCATTTGACCGCGTCGGGTACGCGCGGGGGGCTGGTGCTGGTCTCCTGCGAAGATCCGGGCGCGCTCTCCAGTGTCAATGAGGGAGAATCGCGCTACTTTGCGCGGATGCTGGAAATGCCGCTTCTGGAACCGTCTGATTTTCAGGAAGCCAAAGACCTGACGAAGTGGGCGTTTGAATTATCGGAGCAAATCGGCAATGTCGTGATGCTGCGATCGGTTACGCGCATGTCGCACGCAAGCGGCAATGTGATTTGCGGAAAACTGCCGGTAAAAAGTCGGAAAGCTCACTTTGAATATGACGGATCGGTCATGGATTCAAGCCGTGGGCCGATGATCAGCACGCCGGTGGTGGCCAAACATCTACTGCATCAGCAAAAGCTCAAAGCTGTTGAGGCGCTCTTTGAAAAAAGCCCCTTCAACCGTTATTTTGGCGCGGCGAAACCGGAGTTGCTTATGATCACCAGCAGCGCCTGTTTTCTTTATGCCGAAGAAGCCATCGAGATGCTGGGACTGCAAAAGCGTGTAGGGATTTTAAAACTGGGGACGACCTGGCCGCTGCCGCCTAAGCTGCTTGAAAAACACCTGCGTAAGACGAAGAAGATTTTGATTGTCGAAGAAGTGATGCCGTTTCTTGAAGAAAACGTGAAGATTCTGGCTGCAGGTCTTGCGAACCGGATCGCCATAAATACATTTCACGGCAAATACGATGAAACGCTGCCGTCCGCAGGCGAACTCAATCCGGATATTGTCGCTGCCGCGCTGTGTCATATTTTGAAGGTAAAGCGCAAAACGCTTCCGGCTAACTATCTCAGCGACTCTCAGAAAGCAGCGGCGCTGATTCCCGCGCGCGAACAAACGTTTTGCGCCGGGTGTCCGCATCGCGCGTCATTCTGGAACATTCACAACGCCATCGCGCTCGACGGCCGTAAAGGTTTTGTTTGCGGAGACATAGGCTGTTATTCAATGGCAGCCCTGTCGCCCGCAACCGGCTATCACACGATGCCTACGCTCCATTCGATGGGCTCCGGCACAGGACTGGCGAGCGGCTTTGCCAAACTGGCTCAGTTCGGCCTCGATCAACCGATTCTGACGGTTTGCGGGGATTCCACTTTTTATCATGCGGTGATTCCGGCGCTGATCAACGCGCAGCACAACCGCGCGGACATTACGTTTATTGTGCTGGACAATGCCGGTACGGCCATGACGGGATTTCAGCCGCATCCAGGCCTCGCGATCAGTGCGATGAAAGAGGCGGTTCCCGCCGTGGACATCGCGGCGATTTGCTCAGCCATCGGCGCTAAAGTGGCGCTAAGCGATCCGTTTGACCTGGAGACGACCAGAAAAATTTTGACCTCGTTTCTGGCCGATAAGGGATTGCTCAAGGTGTTGATCCTGCGTCAGGCTTGCGCGCTCAGCCCCGAGAAAAAGGGGAAGAAAATATTTGACGTGAAGGTGAACGAATTGTTGTGTCTGGGCGATGCGTGCGGCTGTAACCGCCTGTGCACGAGGGTTTTCCGCTGCCCGGCGCTTACCTGGGACCGGACGACGAAGAAGGCGGTAGTCGATGAGGTTATCTGCGCCGGTTGTGGCGTGTGCGCCTCGATCTGTCCGCAGAAGGCGATCGTGAAAACGGAGGCGTCACTCTGAAATGAAAAAGCAGCTCCTTTCAAATACAAAGAATCTGATTCTCACAGGTGTTGGCGGTCAGGGCAACGTCATGGCCTCAAGGACGCTGGCGGGCATGCTGGTGGATGCGGGCTATATCGTCACGATCGGCGAAACGTTCGGTATGTCGCAGCGCGGCGGCTCAGTCATGAGCCATCTGCGTATTTCACCCGATTCGGTTAAAAGCCCGCAGATTCCCCGTGGTGGGGCGGATGTGATCGTGGCGCTTGAGCCACTTGAAGCGCTACGCGTCCTCACGGTTTACGGCAATCCGCAGGTCTGCGTGATGTCCAATGCACGACCCGTTTACCCGATCGGTGTAATCACAGGCGAGCTTTCCTATCCATCGGAAGAAAATATCCAGGTGGCGTTTCAGCGATTATCGAAAGCCTTCTGGATCATTGATGCGACATCGGCGGCGCTTGCGCTTGGTAATCCCGTTTTGAGCAACATTGTGATGATCGGGGCGTTGGCCAAAACCGGCCTTTTACCCATCGACCGCCGGATGTTTGAAAAAGAGATCAAAAAAACGCTTGCTGCGGATAAATGCGCCGTGAATTTAAAGGCATATGATGCCGGTGGCGAAATGATCAAATAATGGTTGACGATGCGCCATTGAACCTTATATTACAACTCCTACGTCATTGCCGAGGTGAAATTTCATGGCGAATATTTATTCAGCGATTAAAGTGAGCGAACATGTTTACTGGGTGGGAGCCATTGACTGGTCGATCCGCGATTTCCACGGTTACACCACGCCTCACGGCAGCACCTACAACGCCTACCTGGTTATGGCGGACAAGATAACACTTGTTGATACGGTCAAAGCGCCATTTATGGATGAAATGCTGGCGAGGGTCGCGTCTGTGGTTGATCCGTCGAAAATTGATTATATCGTCTCCAACCATTCCGAGCAGGATCATTCCGGCTGTCTTTTGGAGGTTATCGACCAGATAAAACCGGAAAAAGTTTTTGCTTCCGTCATGGGCGTAAAAAATCTGAAAGACATTTTCCATTCCGATTACAAAATTCAGCCCGTAAAAGACGGTGAAACACTTAGCCTGGGCAATATGGATTTGAAGTTTATGGAAACCCGGATGATTCACTGGCCGGATTCCATGTTTTCGTATTTGCAAGAAGACGGTGTGCTGTTTTCGCAGGATGCTTTCGGCATGCACCTGGCGACACTGGAGCGTTTTGCCGATGAGCTGCCAGTCGGTCAGCTGGAATACGAAGCTGCGACTTACTACGCCAATATCGTGCTGCCTTATTCGCCGGTGGTGCTTAAAACGCTGGAAAAGGTAGCGGCAACCGGCTGGGCGATCAAAATTTTTGCGCCGGATCACGGGCCGGTCTGGAGAAAAGAGCTCGGATTTATTATCGATCTTTATAAAAAGTGGGCCGAGCAAAAACCGGTCAACAAGGCGGTTATCGTTTACGCGACGATGTGGCATTCGACGGAAATGATGGCCAAGGTGATTGCCGAATCGCTGGTGCGGGAAGGTGTTCGGGTGAAGCTTCTGTCCATAAATGATGTGCATCGCAGCGAAGTGGTTTATGAAGTGCTGGGTGCGGGCGCGCTGATTGTTGGATCGTCCACATTAAACAACAACATGCTGCCGCAGATGGTGGACGTCATGACCTATCTGAAAGGCTTGAAGCCCGCTAATCTGATCGGTGCGGCTTTCGGTTCCTTCGGTTGGAGCGGCGAGTCGGTCAAGGATCTGGAAGTGATTCTCAAGGAGATGAAAGTGGATATCGTTGCCGAAACGATTTCCGTCAAGCATGTTCCGGCAAAGGACATTCTCGAAAAATGTTCCGAACTGGGTAAAGTGATTGCAGTCGAATTGAAAAAAAGAATTTCCGGGTGAAATTTATAATTTTGCAAGGAGGATAAAAATGAAGAAATATGTTTGCAGTGTGTGCGGTTATGAATATGATCCGGCCAAGGGAGATCCGGAAAGCAGCGTAGCGAAAGGCACGGAATTCAAGGATTTGCCGGAGGACTGGACCTGTCCGGTTTGCGGCGCAGACAAAAGTGAGTTTGCTCCAGCCTAAACCTACCATCCACAGGAGTTTGACGTATGGACGAAAAAATTCGTGATGCCCTGCAGCAGGCCTATGTCGGCGAAGCCAAAGCCGTACTGAGACTTAAAATGTACGCCGACAAGGCGGACGCGGAAGGCTACAAACAGATTGCGCGCCTGTTCCGCGTGATCGCGGTTTCCGAAGAGATCCACGGTATGCGAGCGCTCAGAGTGCTCAAGGAAATTAAAACAACGGAAGAAAATCTGGCCGTCAGTTTTGAATCGGAAAAGACTGTGGCGGAAATCGCCTATGACAGTTTTGTGAAAATGGCTGAGCAGGCAGGGGATAAACCGGCCCTTCTGCATTTCAGCCAGAGCCGCGATGTGGAAGAAACACACGCCAAGCTCTATAAACAGGCGATGAATCATTTCATGGAGGAGCGCGAAACGGCTTATCACGTTTGTAAAGTTTGCGGCTATGTAGCCGACGGCGAGCTGCCGGATGAATGTCCCGTCTGTGGCGCGAAAAAAGACCAGTTTACAACTTTCGATCAATAACGGGTTGTTCGTTAGGTCGGGATTTTTGAAAACCAGATTGGAGAAAATACATGGCTGTCCGTCGCATTGCTCTGCTACTGCTGGTGCTTGTGTTTCTGGGGTTGCCGAAAATTTCGATAGGTGCGGAAAAGCCGTTGTGGGAATTGGGGATCGGTGGCGGGTTTCTCATAATGCCGGATTACCGCGGCTCCGATAAAACTCGGGCCTATCTTCTACCGTTTCCTTATGCGGCGTACCGCGGGGGAATCATCAAGTTGGAAGATAAGAGAATTGCAGCAAGGATTTTCGCAACCGACCGGGTGACGCTCGATGCGAGTGGTTACGGCGCGGTGCCGGTGAAGAGCAGCGACAACGACGCGCGCGTGGGCATGCCGGACCTTG
Source organism: uncultured delta proteobacterium (assembly GCA_903904655.1). Taxonomy (GTDB): domain Bacteria; phylum Desulfobacterota; class Syntrophia; order Syntrophales; family Smithellaceae; genus UBA8904. Next base: position 9,274 of record CAIVDK010000067.1, read on the forward strand.
ATCCAACGTTCGAGTTCGGGCCTGCGCTGCGCATCAAACTTTTGGATTCTAAAGAAAACAGATATCTCTTGAGTGTGGCGTTGCCACTACGCGCTGTATTTTCCACGGATTTTCGTTCTGTGCGGTATGAGGGCTGGGTGTTCTCCCCAAGATTAAACCTTGAAAAAGGCGATGTGATTCCCGGGACGGGTTTATATCTGGGCGTCTCGGCCGGTCCTATGTTCGCTGATCGGGGATACCATAAGTACTTCTATGAAGTCGAGCCGGTGTATGCCACGGACACGCGTCAGGCTTATGCGTCGGGTGGAGGGTACAGCGGTTCGACACTGACGGTCGGCTTGGGAAAAAACTACAAACAGTTTATTTTTAACACGTTTGTCAGCGCTGATTATTTAAAGGGCGCCGTGTTTGAGGATAGCCCCCTTACAAAGACACAAACATCCTGGATGGGCGGTTTCAGCATCACCTGGGTCTTTTTGAAATCGGCAAAGACTGTAGCGGACGAAAGCCCGCGTTAAGTGTTATGCAATTTACTGATAAAGGAAAATTCATGCTGGTTCTCCTGACACGCTGGCTCGTCATTACCGTGGCCATACTGCTTGCCTCCACGATTGTTCCCGGTATTCGGGTTGCGTCCCTGACAACGGCGATTTTCGCCGCAGCCATTCTGGGAATCATTAATACTTTTTTGCGTCCTGTTTTGCTGATTCTTACACTGCCGTTGACCATTTTGACGCTCGGAGTTTTCGCTTTCGTCCTCAACGCTCTCATGTTGCTTTTGGTGGCCTATTTTGTTCCGGGATTTGAGGTCAATGGTTTCTTTTCGGCGTTTCTGGGCGCTTTGATCATCAGCATCGTCAGCTGGATTGCCAACCGCTTTATCCAAAAACCCAAGGGGAAACACAATCGCCAAAAGTCGGATTACATCGATTTGGAGCGGGGGGATGACGGGAAATGGCGCTAGACGCAACGCTCAATCTCACCCCCGCGATGAAGCAGTATGTCGAAATCAAGGAAAAATATCCCGACTGCATCTTGTTTTACCGCATGGGCGACTTCTATGAGATGTTTTTTGAAGACGCCCTCACCGCTGCGCCCATCCTGGAAATCACACTCACATCCCGCAACAAGTCTAAAGATGATGCCGTGCCGCTTTGCGGCTTTCCGTATCATGCCGCCTCCGCTTATATCACGAAGCTTGTGGAGAAGGGATTCAAGGTGGCCATCTGCGAGCAGGTGGAAGACCCTAAAAACGCCAAGGGAATCGTCAAACGTGATGTCGTTCGTGTGATCACGCCAGGTCTGGTGCTGGATGAGGAAAATCTGAAAGCCTCGGAAAATAATTATCTGGCCTGTATTGCTTCCGGCCGGGATACGCTGGGGTTGGCTTTTCTCGATATATCCACCGGCGAATTTCAAATCGGCGAGTTTGTGAGCCGCGACGCACTCTTGGCTGCCGTGAGTGGTCTTGATTTCAAGGAATTGCTGATTAGCCGTACATGTCCTGATCCGGTATTGACGAAAATGTTGGAAGCGCAAATGTCTTCCGGTTGCGTCAATTATATCGACGAGACCTGCTTTGAACCGGGACAGGTCGATGAAGTTCTGGACCGAGAGCTGACAGCCGGGGTTCTGGAAAAATCAAAAATCAAAGATCGATCAGCGGCCAAAGTTGCCGCCGGTGTCATTTTACGTTATGTCAATTCAACGCAGATGGTTCGTGCCTCTCATATTTCCGAAATCAAATGGTACTCACCGGAAAACTATTTGATCCTTGATGAGACAGCCCGCCGGAATCTGGAAATATTTTCGACCATCCAGGATAATGCTCGTGCAGGCTCTCTTTTTTTTCTGATCAATGAAACGCTCACGCCGATGGGCGCCAGACGACTGCGCTGGTGGATGGGCTATCCGCTGGTTTCGCCCGAAAGAATCCGCGGCCGGCTCGCAGCTGTTCATGAAGTCAAGGATAACCACATGGTACGGTCCAATTTGCGCAAAACGCTTTCACGCATCTATGACCTGGAAAGATTAGCCGGACGCGTTGCGCTCAGAGTGGCGATGCCGCGCGATCTGCTCGCGCTCAAATCCTCATTGTCCGTTTTGCCCCAACTCCAATTCCTGTTGACGGATTTTACCGCGCCCGCTTTGGTTGCGATCCGCAAAGAGATGACCGACATGTCCGCTCTTGTGGATTTGCTTCACCGCGCGATTGTCGCTGATCCGCCGCCCCGTACCCAGGACGGGGGATTTATCGCTTCCGGTTTCGATGACGGGCTCGATCAACTGCGCTCGATCAGCCGTGACGGGAAGCATTGGATTGCCCAGCTTGAGGCCAAGGAAAGACAGGCTACGGGCATCAACTCGCTCAAGGTCGGATTTAATAACGTCTTCGGCTACTACATTGAAGTGACCAAGGCCAATGCCGGGTCGGTGCCGGATTCCTATGTGCGCAAACAGACGCTGGTCAATGCCGAGCGCTATATCAATCAGGAATTGAAGGAGTTTGAACAGACGGTGCTCAACGCCGAAGAAAAAATCCGTGACCGCGAAAATGAACTTTTTAATACGCTGCGAGACGATCTGATGCAGTACGTTTCCGACATTCAGTATAATGCTTTTCGTGTGGCCGATCTCGACGCATTTTGCGCTCTGGCGGAAGTGGCCGAAAAATACGCCTATGTCTGTCCGGAAATCGATGAAGAAGACGTCATCAACATCAAAGATGGACGACATCCGGTGGTCGAAGCGGCTTTAAAAAAAGAAGGTTTTGTGCCCAACGATACTCTGCTGGATTTGCAGGGCAACCGCCTGCTGGTGATTACCGGACCCAACATGGCCGGTAAATCCACTTACATCCGGCAGGTTGCTTTGATCGTGCTTTTGGCGCAGATGGGCAGTTTTGTGCCGGCGGTCCACGCCCGAATCGGTGTGGTGGATAAAATTTTTACGCGCATCGGCGCGTCGGATAACCTGATGAAAGGCCAGAGCACCTTTATGGTGGAAATGATGGAAACGGCTCGGATTCTGACGGACGCGACGCCCCGCAGTCTGGTCATTCTTGATGAAGTGGGCAGAGGCACGTCGACGTTTGACGGGTTGAGCATCGCCTGGGCGGTGGCCGAATACATTCACGATTTTTGCGGGCGGGGTATTCGTACCTTGTTTGCCACGCATTATCACCAGTTGACGGATCTGGCCGCGTCCAAAGAAGGAGCAAAAAATTACAATATCGCCGTGAAGGAGTGGGGCGAAAAAATTATTTTTCTGCGCAAGATCATGGAAGGTGGAGCGAGCCGTAGTTACGGCATCGAAGTGGCTCGGATCGCCGGCGTGCCGGCCGATGTGATTGTCCGGGCCAAAGAAATTCTGTGTAATCTGGAAAAAGGGGAGTTCGACGAGATCGGCATGCCTCGCATCGCTCGTGGTAAGAGCGCCTTGAAACCGGGAAATCCGCAGTTGAATCTGTTTGTGGAAAGCGAGGACATCATTCTTGATGAACTGCGTCAGATCGATATTTCTTCCATGACGCCGCTTGCGGCGCTCAATAAACTAAGCGAGCTGAAAAGCAAATTATAACAAAATAATGACTTGTATTGTCAGGGATATTATTCGTGCAGACCTTTAAAATAATCATGCTGATTCTGGTGATGCTCTTGTTCGTCGTTGCTACGGCGATATTTTACGCGCCGGGATTCTTGGTTTATTCGACAAACTACGCCAAGGTGGATGCCATCATTCTTTTGTTGGGGCCAGATTTCAATGCTCGTCAGAGGCATGCCCTGGATTTGGTTAAAAATGGGATGGCTGATTATCTCATTATCCCGGCATACAACAAAACGTATACCGTCGCTCAGGGAACGATAAAGCCTTTACCCGGCAAAACGGACAAAAATAATATTAATGGAAAAAGTATCCCAGCTGCACCTCGGTACTATGAAGATACACACCTGGAGTTAATTGCAGCCAAAAAGGTAATGAAAATGCATGGGCAAAAGTCGGCAATATTTGTCAGTTCGCCCTATCACATGCGCCGTATTCATCTCATGGTGGATAAGGAATTTGATCGTCATTTTGAAACTTATTTTTCACCGACCCCCTACGAACCGGCTCCTCTCAACATCTGGGAATTAAAGGCGTCCGACTGGAAAAAAATATGGAGAGAATGCGTTAAGATTTTGTGGTTTATGATCTATTCCCCCTGGACATAACAAGATCCATTATCTTCCCCCCGGATCCGGTTTTAGTTGTCCGGCTTCAAATACGGCAACGCCAGTTGCACTTTTTTGAGCGCCTGCTTTTCAATCTGACGGGCGCGTTCGCGTGTGATGTTGTATTTGTCGCCGATTTCTTGGAGTGTCAGCGGGTCATCCGCCATAACACGGTGCTGAATGATGTAGCTTTCCCGCTCAGTGAGTTTGGCCAGGGCGCCTGCGATATCGCGCTTGACTAGGCTTCGTTCTTCGTGCTTGATCAAGGATACTTCCTGATTGTCGCCGTCGTGCGTGAGAAAATCAAGATGGGACGTGTCGCCGTCGTCATTGATGAATTCATTGAGCGACAGATCGCGCGTGCCCATGCGCAAATCCATTTCCGCGACTTCTGAACCTTTCACACCCAGAGACTCAGCGATTTCACTGAATTCGGGATTCTTCTTCGATATCGTCTCCAGTTGCTTTTTGGCTTGGCTTAATTTAAAAAACAATTTTCTTTGCGCCTGCGTTGTGCCGATCTTGACGATACTCCACGACTTGATCAGATAATTCTGAATATAGGCGCGAATCCACCAGACTGCATAAGAGATCAGGCGGTAGCCTTTATAAGGATCGAATTTTTTTACGGCGTGAATCAGGCCGATATTGCCTTCCTGGATCAAATCGGCCAGCTTGAAGCCATAATTGCGGTATTCGTGGGCGATCTTGACGACAAAGCGCAAATTGGAAACAATCAGTTTTTCCGCTGCTTCCATGTCATTATACTTTTTGAGACGCACGGCCAGCTTGAATTCTTCCTCTGGTGTTAAAAGCGGAAAACGATTAATTTCTGTGATGTATAAGTCAAGCGTGCCGGTGACGACGGGTAACTTCAACGTTCGGGTCTCCTCAATAAATTAAGCATAGCTGCTTTGTATCGAAGAGTGAATTTGTGGTCAAGCAAATAATTTCCACTTCTTGACAGGCACACCATTAATGTTTATTCTATCCTCAAAACAATCTTAAGGAATTGAAATGAAATCCGTGAATAAGACGATGATTGAGTCAGCCATCAAACTGGCCAAAGAGGTCAAAGCAGGTTGTGTTCTGGTGTGCGTGGATATCAAAAATGAAATTGCGGAACTGCCGGAAGACGTCATCATGTCGGTCCATTTCATTTTAGTCACGCGAGAAGAAGAAGAGATACCGGAGAGGTTGGCGAAATACGCAAAAAAACTCGATGTTCCCAACGTGAATTTAACCCGTGTGGGTAAAATCAAAATTGCGATTGCCAAGGGCATCGTTTCCGGACTGTTTAAAAAAGGGGACAAAATCGTTTGCCTGTCCGGCGTTCCGAAGTTCGGTTATGCCGACAGTATTTTCTTTATCGATGTCGGCCGCGAATTCGAAATCCTGACATCCGATTTCATTAATGATGTCGTAGAGGCTGTGCAGCCGGAGGTTTTTAACGCGGTACTGAACATAGCGTGTGAATTGGCCGCGCAGGGACGTGAAAACCGGAAGGTCGGAACGATCTTTGTGCTCGGGGATGATGAAAAAGTTTTGCAGCTTTCCCGGCAGATGATTATGAATCCGTTTTCCGGCTATCCAGAAGACGAACGTAATATTTTGAATCCGGATCTGGAAGAAACGATCAAGGAATTTTCCGCTATTGACGGCGCGTTTATCATCAAGGGAAGCGGTGTAATTGTTACGGCCGGAAGGCATTTGAGTGCTGCGCTCGAAAGCAAGGATTTTCCGGCGGGACTGGGCAGCCGTCACATTGCCGCGGCAGGCATTACCCATGTGACCAAAGCCGTGGCCATGGTTATTTCCGAATCTTCGGGAAATGTCAGCGTCTTTAAAAACGGCAAGCTGTTTGTGACGATTGAAAAACCATTAGAGTAGAACGAGGTCAATGATGAGATTTGATAAATTCACATTAAAAGTACAGGAGGCGCTTCAGGATGCGCAGTCGCTGGCTGGCTCTCTGGGGCACCAGACTGTTGAGCCGGAACATCTTCTTGTTTGTTTTTTGCGGCAGGAAGACGGCATTGCCGGCGCTATTCTGAATAAACTGAACGCTTCACCCCAGAAGGCGGAGCAGGAACTTAATCATTATCTGAAAAAGCAGCCGAGCATTCGGGGCGCTGGCGCGGGACAGGTTTTTTTAGGCGGCAGGCTCAATAAAATTTTCGATAAAGCTCTGACCGAAGCGGCGCAGCTCAGGGACGAATACGTCAGCGCCGAGCATGTGCTGGTCGTGGTGGCCGAAGAAAAAGAGGGCCAGGCCGGGAAAATCATGCGCCAGGCTGGTGTCACCAAAGACAACATCTTTAAGGTGCTCGTGGATATCCGCGGCAACCAGCGTGTGACCGATCCGAATCCCGAGGGCAAGTACCAGGCCCTCGAACGCTATGCCAGGGATTTTAATGAACTGGCGCGTAAAGGGACATTTGATCCGGTTATCGGCCGGGACGAGGAAATTCGACGCATTATGCAGGTGCTCTCGCGGCGCACGAAAAATAACCCGGTGCTCATCGGCGAGCCGGGTGTCGGCAAGACGGCCATTGTGGAAGGTCTCGCCCAACGCATCGTCAATGGCGACGTGCCGGAAAATCTCAAAAACAAGCGTGTGATCGGTCTGGACATCGGTGCTTTGATCGCGGGCGCGAAATACCGCGGTGAATTTGAAGAGCGCCTGAAGGCGGTGTTAAAGGAAGTTGTCAGTTCCGAAGGCGAGATTATTCTCTTTATTGATGAAATTCACACCGTTGTCGGCGCGGGCGCGGCCGAAGGCTCCATGGATGCCTCCAACATGCTTAAGCCGGCGCTGGCACGCGGTGAGCTGCGCTGTGTAGGAGCGACAACGCTTAACGAATACCGCAAATATATCGAAAAGGATGCGGCGCTGGAAAGGCGTTTCCAGCCGGTTTTAGTCAAGGAACCGACGGTGGAAGATACGATTGCCATTCTGCGCGGGCTCAAGGAGCGCTATGAAGTGCATCACGGCGTGCGGATAAAGGATTCGGCCATTATTGCCGCGGCAACTCTTTCCCATCGCTATATCGCCGACAGGTTTTTGCCGGACAAGGCGGTGGATCTGATTGACGAGGCCGCGTCGCGCCTGAGGATCGAGCTTGACAGCATGCCTTTGGAGATCGACACGATTGACCGGAAAATCATTCAGCTGGAAATTGAACGACAGTCTTTGAAGAAGGAGACGGACAGAACGGCCAAAGAAAGACGCGACAAGATTGAAAAGGAACTGGCCGAGCTGAAATCCAGCATGGATAAGATGAAAATGCACTGGTCGGCGGAAAAGGACATCATTAAAAAAATTCAGCAGATCAAAAGCCAGATGGAAGTGTTGAAAATGGAGGAGGCAAGCGCCCAACGCCAGGGTGATCTGGCGAAGGCCGCGGAAATCCGCTATGGCAAGCTGGTGGCCCTGGATCGCGAACTTCAGGAAGATCAGAAAAAGCTGGAGGATGTTCAGAAAAATAATCAGATGCTCAAAGAAGAGGTGGATGCCGAAGATGTGGCGGAAGTTGTGGCCAATTGGACGGGCATTCCTCTGACGCGTATGATGGAAAGTGACGTGCAGAAACTCATTCACATGGATGAACGGCTCCGGATGCGCGTGATCGGTCAGGACGAAGGCATTGGGGCTGTGTCCGCTGCGCTCAGGCGCGCGCGTTCCGGTTTGCAGGACCCCAATCGTCCCATCGGCTCGTTTATTTTTTTGGGCCCGACCGGTGTCGGTAAAACTGAACTGGCCCGCGCTCTGGCCGAATTCATGTTTGATAATGAGCAGGCCATGATCCGCATTGATATGTCGGAGTATATGGAAAAGCATTCGGTCGCGCGTTTGATCGGCGCTCCGCCCGGCTATGTCGGTTATGATGAGGGCGGTTATCTCACGGAAGCCGTCCGGCGTAAACCCTATTGTGTCCTGCTTTTTGATGAAATTGAAAAAGCGCATCCCGATGTGTTCAATGTTTTACTCCAGATTCTGGATGACGGACGGCTCACCGATGGTCACGGGCGCACCGTGGATTTCAAAAACACCGTGGTGATCATGACCTCCAACGTCGGCAGTCAGTGGATTCAGGATCCGGCTCTTGATGAAGAAGACAAGAAGAACCGCTCGATGGACGCGTTGCGGGCGACGTTCAAACCGGAATTTCTAAACCGCATAGACGATATGATCATGTTTTCCACCTTGAAATTGGAAGATATTTATAAAATCGTCGGTATTCAGTTGGGCTTGATCGACAAGCGACTCAAGGAACGCAAGCTGAGCATCGAATTGACAGACGCAGCGAAAAAATATATAGCCGAGCAGGGCTACAGTCCGGTTTACGGAGCACGGCCGCTTAAACGGGCACTGCAGAAGATCATTTTGGATCCGCTGGCGCTCGATATTCTGGCGGGAAAATTCGCCGAAGGAGATCATATTGTCATTGGTGCGTCCAAAGGCGAGATTACTTTCAGTAAAAAAGGTGGAGCCACACTGTAGTGGGGCGGAATCCGGCGAATGCCGGACTGAAGGTTCACGGTTAAGGGTGTAGGGGCGGGGTAATCCCGCCTCTTCAAACAGGAAACGAGGGGGACATTGTATGGCAGAAGAGAAGAAAGGCGAAGGATTTGTTGTTAAGGATAAACGTTTTTCAGAATCGTCGGAAACCAAAGAAGAGCAGGCAGCCCAGACCGGACCGAGTGTAAAAGAAAAAGTGGAAGAACCCGCCGCTGAACCGTTGGACTATCCACCGGTCAATTTTACAAATTTTGTCATATCGCTCAGCACGTCGGCTTTGTTCCAATTCGGTGATTTTCCTGAATATGAGGGGGGCAAAGCCGCAAAGAATCTTCCGGCCGCCAAGCAGACCATTGATATTCTGGATATGCTTAATGAGAAAACCAAAGGAAATCTCGACCAAAATGAAGCCACCTTAATTCAGGGTGTTCTTTATGAACTGAAAATGCGCTATGTCAAAGAAAAAGGCTGACATGCGAAGGGCAGCGCCCGCGAAAATCAACCTTTTTCTGCGTGTTTTACGGAAGCGTCCGGACGGTTATCACGACCTGGCTTCAGTCATGCAGCAGATATCAATCTATGATGAATTAACCTATTCCCTCCGTCCGGAGGGAATAACGCTTCATTGTCCCGGGACCGACCTGCCAACTGACGAAAAAAATCTGATTTACCGCGCCGCCCAGGCCATTTTTACTTCTACCGGTTATCAGGGTGGTGTTGAAATTATCCTGAACAAGCGCATCCCGTCAGCCGCCGGTTTGGGCGGCGGAAGCTCGGATGCCGCAACAACCTTAATGGCCTTAAATGACCAGTGTTCACTGGGCCTGAAAAAAACTGAGCTGATGAAATTAGGGGCAAAGCTGGGTGCGGATATCCCTTTCTTTGTTTTTGGGAGTTCGGCTTTTGCGACAGGCATCGGTGAAAAACTTCAAACCCTGCCCAAATTGCCTCAACTTCACATCGTTTTAATCAATCCCGCCTTTTCGCTTTCCACAAAAACGGTTTACGAAAATCTTAATTTAACATTGACAAAGAAAAAAAATAGTTATAGCATTCCGCGATTTTACGCACTAAGCGACGTCATTCGGGAATTGCATAATGATTTAGAAGCGGTATCGCTGAAAATGCATCCCGAGTTAAATGATTTCAAGCAATTGTTGATGAAAGAAGGCGCCCTGGGTGCATTGATGTCGGGCAGTGGCCCCACGCTTTTTGGCATTTTTGCAGATGAAAAATCGGCCAAAAAAGCGCGGAACGCTATTTTGAAAAAAGTTTCCGGAGAATGTCTGGTTTTCTTTGCCCAATCACTTTAGTAGATGTATTTATTATGCATTTAATTTAATAGAGGGACGATGGGGCGTCGTCAAGCGGTAAGACACAGGACTTTGATTCCTGCATTCGGAGGTTCGATCCCTCCCGCCCCAGCCATAAAAGATTGCGGAGAAATATTTGAATGTTAGAAAAAATTAGGGTTTTTTCCGGTAACGCCAATATATCGCTTGCGCAAAAAATATGTGAAAAATTGGGTGTGCCACTGGGGAAAGCCAATGTTACCACCTTCAGTGATGGAGAAACACGCGTTGAGATTAATGAAAATGTCCGGGGAATGGATGTTTTCATCATCCAGTCCACTTGTACACCGGTGAACGTTACATTGATGGAACTGCTCATTATGATCGATGCCATGAAGAGGGCCTCGGCCGACCGGATTACTGCGGTCGTGCCTTATTATGGATACGCCAGACAAGATCGAAAAGTCGCTCCACGCGCGCCAATTTCGGCAAAATTAGTGGCTGATCTGATTACAACAGCGGGTGCCCAACGCCTTTTATCTATGGATCTGCACGCCGGTCAGATTCAGGGTTTCTTCAACATTCCCGTGGACAATATTTTTGCCACGCCGGTTTTGATTGATTACATGAAAAGAAGTTATCAGCATAATCAGGATGATACGGTAGTTGTATCGCCGGATACCGGCGGCGTGGAAAGAGCCCGGGCTTTTGGCAAGAGGCTGGGGGCATCTCTGGCCATTATCGATAAAAGAAGAGAAGGACCTAATGAAGCCCAGGTCATGAATATTATTGGTAATATTAAAGGGAAACGGGTTCTCATCCTGGATGACATGATCGATACGGCGGGAACCGTTGTTCAGGCCGCCAATGCTCTGGCGGAAGCAGGCGCGCTTGAAGTATCCGTCTGCTGTACACATCCGGTTTTATCGGGCCCGGCTATTGATCGTATTGAAAAATCCAACATTAAAGAAATTATCGTCACGGACACAATTCCGCTTTCCGATCGGGCGGCTAGTTGTAATAGAATAAAAATATTATCGGTTTCCGGCCTTTTATCCGAGGCGGTACGCCGCATATATTATAACGATTCAGTAAGCTCATTATTTATTTAGGAGGAGAGGGGTAAATGGAAATAACTGATTTAGCGGCCCAAGTCCGTAAAGAACAGAAGAAAGGTCCAGCCCGAAGGCTTAGGCAGCAGGGATTTGTGCCGGCTATTTTTTACGGCGGCTCCACGGAAAACATCCAGCTGGCCGTGAAGAGTAGTGACCTGTTAAAACTGCGGAAGGAAAAAAAAGATCACGCCTTTATCAAACTGATCATTGACGACGGTGGAAAGAAGCAGGAGAAACTATCCCTGATCAAGGAATTGCAGATTCAGCCTTTGACCGGAAAGTTTTTTCACGCAGATTTCTATGAAGTGGACATGAATAAGAAACTCGCGTTTGACGTCACCCTGAAATTTACGGGCAAAGCCATTGGCGTCGAAAACGGTGGAGAACTCCAGCATATCAAACGTGAAGTGAAAGTTTTATGTTTGCCGGCAGATTTGCCCGATCACCTTGATGTGGATATTACAGCCATCGAAATCGGTCATTCCCTTAAAGTCAAAGATATCAAGATTCCTGAAGGCCTGACGCATCTGGATCCACCGGATGCCGCTGTTGTTTCGGTCGCCGCTGTCAAGGTTGTGAAGGTTGAAGCCGCTGAAGCAGCGCCGGCGGAAGGACAAGCAGTTGCCGCAGAACCGGCAAAAGAAGAGAAGAAAGAAAAATAAGGTTTAATCCCGCTTTCCGCGGGACGATCGCCAATTCGCCTTAGCTGAAAGCGAGTTGGTTGATCAAGATTTGGGCGGGAGATCATGCTTCCCTCTGCTTTGGCAAAAATATTTTTTTGGTTTCGAAAAGAGAGGGAGTATATGGCGCATCTGATTATCGGTTTAGGTAATCCGGGCAAACGCTATGAGTCGACCCGACACAATATTGGGTTTATGGCACTGGATGTGCTTGCCGATCAGTTGGAAATAGCATTGAAACAGAAGAGTTTCAATGCGTTGTGGGGCAAAGGAACCATCGCCGGGAACAATGTTCTTCTGGCAGAGCCTCAAACATTCATGAATTTGAGTGGTACTGCGGTAAGGCAGTTGCAGTCGTTCTTTAAGACGGATATCAGCAATCTCATCGTTATTCACGATGATCTCGACTTGCCTCTTGGTGCCGTTCGGCTGAAGGCGGGAGGAGGGACTGCCGGTCATAAAGGGCTGGCATCTATCGAGTCTAACTTGGGAACTTCTGAATTTGCACGGGTGAGACTAGGTATTGGCAAACCAGTTGACAAATCTCGAATTGAGGGTTATGTGTTGGAGCCTTTTCAGAAGGAAGAGCAAATCGTGTTGCCGGAATTGCTTCAATGGGCAGCCGACGCGAGCGCTGAAATTGTTTTGAACGGTCTGCAGAAAGCCATAGGCAAGTACCAGACAAAAAATATAAATTTTCTAAAAAAGGAGGACTAGTTAATGTTTAAGACCAAGCGAAGTATTTGGACATTTTTACTGAGCAGTTTGATGTTGTTGCTCATGGCCGGCACCGCATTTGCCGGTGAGGCAAACATCCTGTTACCCGATTTGAGTAAAATTACATTTTTTGGCGGCTCACTTGGCGGGGTGACGATTCTCAACTTCGGGTTGCTTATCTGCTTGATCGGCCTGGCGTTCGGTTTCATGCAGTACGCGCAGACAAAGAATCTGCCCGCGCACAAGTCCATGCTGGATGTGTCCCAGACGATTTGGGAAACCTGCAAGACCTATCTTTTACAGCAGGGCAAATTCCTGCTCGCTTTATGGGTTCTGATTGCAATTTGTATTGTTTACTATTTTGGCGTTCTTTCGGCGATGGGGACATCAGCCGTGGTCATCATCCTGCTTGCTTCCGTCGTGGGTATTCTTGGTTCCTATGCGGTGGCCTGGTTCGGGATTCGTATCAACACGGTAGCTAACTCACGTGCAGCTTTTGCCTCTCTTTCCGGCAATCCCCTCAACATCGTCAACATCTGTCTACGTTCCGGTATGAGCGTGGGACTTGTCCTGGTCAGCATTGAGTTGTTCGTCATGCTCATCATTCTGGTTTACATTCCCCAACATGTGGCCGGTGCGTGTTTCATCGGCTTCGCCATTGGTGAATCTCTGGGTGCTTCGGTGCTGCGTATCTGCGGTGGTATCTTCACGAAGATTGCCGACATCGGTTCCGACTTGATGAAAATCGTCTTCCATCTTCCAGAAGACGATCCGAAAAACCCCGGTGTTATCGCTGACTGTACGGGTGACAACGCTGGTGACAGCGTCGGTCCCTCGGCGGACGGTTTTGAAACCTACGGCGTAACTGGCGTTGCCCTGATTACTTTTCTTGCTTTGGCGCTGAAAGACACACCTGAAATGGGCGGCAGATTGATTATCTGGATTTTCGCCATGAGAATCCTCATGGTCCTGACCTCGCTTGCCTCTTACTTTATCAATGACGGTATCAGCAAGGCCGCTTTCGGCGGCAAAAAGGAATTCAATTTCGAACATCCATTGACGAACCTGGTTTGGATTACTTCGATCGTTTCCATCGCGGTTACCTTTATCGCCAGTTATTTCCTGCTGGGAGACCTGACTGATAAATACACAGGTCTGTGGTGGGCGCTGGCCGTCATCATCAGCTGCGGAACCATCGCCGGTGCTTTGATTCCGGAATTTACCAAAATATTCACCAGTACGTCGTCACGTCACTGCGAAGAAGTTGTTAACGCTTCCAAGCAGGGTGGTGCTTCGCTGAACATTCTTTCCGGTCTGGTTGCCGGTAACTTCTCCGGTTTCTGGCTGGGCATGGTGATTATGTTCTTGATGTTCATCGCGTACATGGTATCGAAACAGGCGGCCGTTATGGCGATTATGCCTGCAGCGTTTGTATTTGCTGCGCCCGTGTTTGCTTTCGGTCTGGTGGCCTTCGGTTTCCTGGGTATGGGTCCCGTGACTATCGCGGTCGATAGTTTTGGTCCGGTTTCCGACAACGCGCAGTCCATTTATGAACTGTCCATGATCGAATCCCGTCCCGATACGAAGGATATTGTAAAAAAAGAATACGGCATTTTGCCTGATTTTGAACTGGCCAAGCACTTTCTGGAATCTGCAGATGGTGCGGGTAATACCTTCAAAGCGACAGCCAAGCCCGTGTTGATCGGCACCGCCGTTGTCGGCGCCACCACTATGGTGTTCGGCATCATCATCATGCTCGAAGGTCTCTTCGGCAATGTCATCGCTAAACTGTCCCTGGTTCAGCCGGAAATTATTCTGGGCCTGATTGCCGGTGGTAGTGTTATTTACTGGTTCTGCGGCGCTTCCATTCAGGCGGTTGTCACCGGCTCTTATGAAGCGGTCGTGTACATTAAGAAGAACATCAAACTGGACAAGAAGGAAGCCTCGATTGAAGATTCCAAAGAAGTCGTCAAGATTTGTACCCAGTATGCTCAAAAGGGTATGATCAACATCTTCATCGTGATCTTCTTCATGTGCCTGTCGTTTTCCTTCTTTAACCCCTACTTCTTCATCGGTTACCTGATCGGCATCGCCTTCTTCGGTCTGTTCCAGGCGATCTTCATGGCTAATGCCGGCGGTTGCTGGGATAACGGCAAGAAGATTGTTGAAGTTGACCTGAAGATGAAAAACACCCCGCTGCATGAAGCAAGCATTGTCGGCGACACTGTCGGCGACCCCTTCAAAGATACATCTTCTGTTTCTTTGAACCCGATCATCAAATTCACGACCTTGTTCGGTCTGTTGGCAACGGAAATTGCCGTTACCATGACGAACGCGAATTTGAAATTGGGTCTGGCTATCGTCTTCCTGCTGATCGCTCTTGTTTTCGCGTATCGTTCTTTCTACAGCATGAGAATTTCCGCTGAAAAACTGGGCTAAGAGGAAGTAGTTTTAACCCATAACCTCAAAAGGCGCTCCCGAAACGGAGCGCCTTTTTTGTGGTGCGCCCGACAGGGCGTACAAACCTGGTAGTGCAAGTCCAGTGTTGACAGGAATGAATATTTTTTTATGCATCCAACCTGTGGTTTATAAATTAAGATTTCCGTATCTTTTTCATATGATCAATACGTTTTTGAATGAGCGCATCCGTGCCGATGTCTTCGCGGTAGGCCACGGGGCCTTTAACGGCTTTCACGCCTTCCTCGGCGATCTTGCGGGCCTCTTCCAGATTGTCGGCAATGCCGACAATGCCGATGGCGCGTGACGAACTCAAATATAAACCGTCGTCTTTTTTATCGACGGAGGAATAGTAAAGTCTGGCCTTTCCCACATCGCCTACTTCAATCTTGTCGCGTGACGAGGCCGCGTTGGGGTGATCGGCGGGCAGGCCGTATCCTTTTGGGACAATGTATTTGCAGATTGTTGCCTTATGCTCAAATTCAACTTTCAGTTTGCCCAGTGTTCCGGCGATGATGTGCCGGCATATTTCAACAAAATCCGTTTTTAAAAGCGGCAGAATATTCATGGCCTCGGGGTCGCCGAAGCGCGCGTTGTATTCCAGAAGCTTTGCGCCGTTCTTCGTGGCGATGAATCCACCGTACATGACGCCTTTGTAAGGGCTACCAGTTTCTTTCCAAAGCGCCGCTGCGACTTGCCTTGTGATTTCCAGACCATCCTCCACATCCTGCGGTTTTAAAAAGGGCATGCTGTGGTCAGGCAGGGAATAAGAACCCATGCCGCCGGTATTGGGGCCGCAATCGCCATCGAATCGTCTTTTGTGATCCTGCACCAGCGGTGTGGCCACAACCGTTTTCCCGTCACACAGGCATTGCAATGAAAATTCCTCACCATCGAATTTTTCTTCGACAATGAGCGACGAGCTTTCCTTCAATATTTGTTTGCACAATTTCAGTGCCTCATCTTTGGTGGCAAAATGATCGCCCTGCACCAGCACGCCTTTGCCGCCGGTCAGTCCATCCGGCTTGAGAACAATACCTTCTAATTTGTGGAGGAAAGATTCCACACCATCCATGGCCGCAAATACTTTAAATTGCGGATTACCGGGGATTTTATATTTACTGACCAGATTTCGGGTGAACGATTTGGAGGTCTCCAGGCGAGCCAGACTTTTATTCGGACCGACGGCCGGAATGCCGCAGGCGATCAGCGCATCGACGACCCCGTTGTTCAGCGGATCTTCCGGGCCGATCACGGCGAACTCTATTTTATTCTCCGTTGCAAAGTCGGTAATCGACGCCAGGTCTGAATAGCCGCCAAGTTTTATTTTCTCTGAGAGGGACGCGATTCCCGGATTATTAGCTTTCATAAATGAAATTAAACGCGGATTTTGCGAAGAACGTAAAATGGCCTCGGCCATCGCGTGTTCTCTCGCGCCGTTTCCGACAAGTAATATGCTGGGCATGGTTGAAATCTCCTGATTCTGAAAACGCGATTATTAAAAAACTTCCTTGAGCAGATCGGTCACTTTTGTTTTTGGATTCGTTCGGATGTTGGTCTCTTCCTTTGCCAGATGGTGTTTCTTATGCCCACATTTAGTGCTTCTTTTTGCCCTATGTCGATTTTGCCGTCGCTTGTCTGGGCAGTGCTTTTTCTTGCGAAAGTATATGAGGGATACTTTTTGATGTCAATGGAATAATCATGATGCAACGGATTCCTATTTTAGATATAACCTGGAAACGCTGTATCTTTTTTTTAAGTAATCTGATAAGTTAGGTGTCATTAACAATAGCAATGAGGTTTAACAGATTGGTTCCGAGTTCTGATATTATCATTCTACTGATCCTTTTTTTGTTTTCCGGGTTTTTTTCGGCGGCGGAAGCAGCGCTGCTTTCGCTTTCGGATTTACATCTGCATAAGATGAAGTCGGACAATTATCCTTTTTTGAATTCCGTGTTGAAATTGCTGGAAAATCCAAGGCGCCTGCTCATTACAGTTGTTACCAGCAATGAAGCCGTTAATATCAGCATTTCCATTTTGGCAGCTTCCCTGTTTATCGGTTTGTTCGGCGTCAGTGGCCAGTGGATTTCCATCATCGTGACATCGATTGTGCTTTTCCTGGCTGGTGAAGCCATCCCGAAAACATTTGGTGTCACCTATCCGATGCAGGTATCCTCGGCTGTATCGCCGCTGTTGCTCATTATTTCCCGCCTGGAATTTCCGATCGTCGCCGCCCTGGAAAAAACGCCCGGATTGATTTTAAAACGGCTGGACAAGCGAAAGACAAGGGATACGGATGTTTTAATGGAGGATGAATTCAAGCACTTAATTGATGCCGGAAGCCTTGAAGGCGTGGTGGATGAATCGCAGAAAGAGCTTATCAAAACAATCTTTGAATCGGGCGACCGACCGGTGACGGATATCATGATCCCCCGTGTGGAAATGTTTTGCCTTTCTTCCGATAGGAAGGCTTCGGACATTGTCCGGGAGGTTGTTCGCGGCCGGTACGAGCGAGTGCCCATTTATCGGGATGACCGCGACAACATCATCGGTATCCTCTTTGCGCGCGATTTGCTCAATGACGCCTTGCGCGCGCAGGCCGCGGTCTCCATCGAGAAACTGCTGGCCAAACCCTATTTTGTCCCGGAAGGCAAAACCATTAACGGTCTGCTTCATGATTTTCAGGAAAAATCGATCCAGATCGCTATCGTGGTGGACGAGTATGGGGGAGTGTCCGGCCTGGTGACACTGGAGGATATTCTGGAACATTTATTTGAAGCGGCTTACGGTGAAGATGAACCGGCAAACTGTGGGTGCGATATTCTGGATGAAAACACGATGATTGTTCCCGGCAAGATGGAGATGGAGCAGCTAAATGACTTACTGCAAACCTCTCTGCCGCAGGATGAATTCGATACGATCGGCGGCTTTGTTCTGCATTTGTTCGGGAAGATGCCGGAGCGCGGTGAAATCATCCATTTTGAAAACTATTCTTTCCGCATTGAGAGCATCGGCAAAACAAGAATACTCAAAATCAGGATTGAAAAAGAAAAAGAGACGGTGACTGAAGCATGAGCCTTTATCTGATTATTGCCGTCATATTGATTTGCCTGATTCTGGAGGCCCTATATTCCGGAGGAGAGGTTGCTTTATTCTCCGCCGACATCAACAAAATAAAATATTACGCACGGCGGGGATCGCGAGCCGCCATGCAGGCTGTCAAATTAAAGGAACATCCCGAATGGTTTATTTCCACCGCGCTCATCGGCACGAATCTGGCGATTATTGTCGCCTCTACACTGGCCACGGGTCTTTTGATTCAATATTTCGGCGCGAAACACGGCGAGCAAATCGCTTTTTTGATTATGCTGCCGACCTTGTTTGTCATCATTATCATCCGTAGCATCTTCCAGCACTATCCTGAGTTGATGGCGATTAAGGTAGCCCATTTTATCCGTTTTTCATCGCTTGTCTTTTATCCGTTGACTTATTTTATTGCGGCGATATCCAGAGGTGCGGTCAACATTTCCTTTGATCAAAAAGTGAAGCAGCCCTCCTACATCACCAAAGAAGGTTTAAAATATATTTTAGGCGAAAAGACACAGGGCAGCGACATTTTGACAACAGAAAAGGAGATGGTCAGTCGTGTTTTTGGTTTTTCCGAACTCACGGCGGCAAAGATTATGGTGCCTATCTCCGCTTTGACGGCCTTGCCGCAAACGATGAAGGTCGAAGAAGCGGCCCGCGTTGTCGCGGCCAAAAAATATATGCGCATTCCCGTCTATTCGGATACGGTTTACAATATTGTCGGTATTTTGCATTATTTTGATCTTCTGGATATGTTATTGAAGCAACAGCAAACGCCAGCGGAGGCTTCCAGCGCGGTTACACTGGCCGGCTGCATGCGGACGGATGTTTTTTATGTTCCGGAAACGAAAAAGGCCGGACCGCTTTTGATGGATATGCAAAGAAAACGCGAGCACATGGGGGTGGTTGTTGATGAGTACGGTGGTGCAGTCGGCATTGTCACCATGGAGGATATCGGAGAGGAAATTGTCGGAAGCATTGATGAGGAATATAATAAGGGCGAAAAACTTTATAAAAAGATGGTACCCGGCCGGTATTTGATCAATGGCCGGATGAAAATTGATGATATGAATCAAATCTTATTGGCAAGACTGCCCCAGGGCAATTATGAGACCCTTGGCGGTTTTCTGATACAGCAGGCGGGAAGGATTCTCCTTCGTCGGGAAAGGCTTGAATTCGACGGCATGATCTTTATTATAGAAGATGCTGATCAGAAATCCATTCGGGAAGTTCTGGTCATTTTCCCGCCGCCGCTGGAAGGGCCGCGGGCACAAACGGTGTGAGGAGAAACAATTGGTAAAAAAAATAGAATTCTGTGCGCTCATTTTAGCGGCGGGGAAGGGCACCCGCATGAAATCGGACATGGCCAAAGTGCTTCATGTCCTCAACGGCAAGCCGCTCTTGTATTACTCATTAGAAGCGGCGCGCAAGTCGGGAGCGCAAAAAATTGTTGTCATTATTGGCCATCAATCGGACAAAGTACGGGAAGCATTTACCGATGGGGATTTGGTCTTTGTGGAACAAATGCCGCAATTGGGAACAGGCCACGCTGTCATGCAGGCCAAGGATGCTCTTTGCGACTACAAAGGTTTGACGGTTATTCTCTGTGGTGATGTGCCGCTTCTGAAACCGGCAACGATTCAGTTGCTGATCAACCATCATGAAGACGCGCAGGCCTTGGTGACCGTACTGACCACCGAGCCGCCCGGACCCCATGCCTACGGCCGCATTGTGAAAAATAATCAAGGCGACATCCTGAAAATTGTTGAGCACAAAGACGCAACCGAAACCGAAAGAAAAATCCTGGAAATCAATACGGGTATTTATTGTGTTGATACCCCGTTTCTGTTTGCCGCGCTGGCTCAGGTTAAAAACGATAATCAGCAAAAAGAATATTATCTGACCGATATCGTGGAAATCGCCCGACGGGAGCACAGGAAGGTTCATGCTTTTTTGACGACGGATTATGTTGAAGTGATGGGGATCAATACGCTAGAGGAATTGCGAAAAGCGGGTGAGTATCTTCGGAAGTCAACACCCAGTCAGGTTTGATTTGTGTCTAATGTGATCCATTTCCTTCAGGGTAAAGTGCTGCTCGCGCCGCTGGCGGGTATTACCAACTTGCCGTTTCGGCTGATTGCCCGTGAGTTCGGCTGTGAACTGTGTTTCACCGAGATGATCAGCGCGAACGGCCTAATTCGCGAATCAGCAAAAACAAGCGAATATTTAAGAACGTGTCCAGAGGATCAACCGCTGGGTGTTCAGTTATTTGGGGCTGATCCCCATATTATGGCGCAGGCGGCGGCTATTGTTGCAGGATGCCATCCGGACTTCATCGACATTAATATGGGCTGCCCGGTCAGAAAAGTCGTCAAAACTGGTTCCGGCGCCATGCTGATGAAAGACCCGATCCTTGCCGGTCGTATCATTGCAGCCGTGGTCAAATCGGTAAATGTACCCGTTACGGTCAAGATCCGTTCCGGGTGGAGCCGCAATTCTATCAATGCCGCATCAATGGCCGGCATTGCCGAGGATTCCGGGGCAGCGGCGATCATTGTTCATGGTCGGACGGCCGATCAGGGGTTTTCCGGTCACGCCGACTGGGTTGTTATTGCGCAGGTCAAAAACGCAGTTAAAATTCCGGTCATCGGCAACGGCGACATCTGGCAGCCCGAG
>CAIVDK010000068.1 GCA_903904655.1 uncultured delta proteobacterium
AACGCGATAAAGGCAGCGTGGAACCCGTGACGGCATCTATGGAGCAGCGGTCCAGTATAAGGGCTGCGTCCAAGCCTTGATGCCATTTTTCCCCGTAACGACGACCCGAACATATCTGTCGCTGCCTTGAACCGCATACTGGCCAAAAGGGCCCGTAACACGCTGAAGCAGTACCCCGTTATTCCCGAAGAAATCCACGGTTTCACCGTTTCTCGACTCGATATAAACCACCCCGGCGGCATAATCCAGTCGGCAAAGATCGATCCCCGTGCTGCCGTAAAAGGAGCCGTTTTCCAGCCCCTGCCTGATGCCCGCCTGATCCAGCCGGTCCGCCTGAATCATGATCCACCCGCGTCCGATTTCAATCGGTTCGTGCGCGTCATCGGAAGCCACGCCATACCAGAGCCTGCCCGAACTTAACAGACTGTCCCAGAGCGTCAAAGGATCATGGTAGCCCTGCAATTCACCGGAGCCGTTGTAGATTTCAATCAAACTGACACCGGTCAGGGGCAGGATGTCCTGCAAGGACCAGCCGATAATCCAGACGGGATGATTCAACATGGCCAGTGCGCCGGAGTCGATGACCTCCTTTAAATAGTCGACGGCCTGCCGGTTGCCGGGAATAATGGTTCTTGTCGCAAACAATGCGTTCGCATGCCTGACGCTGTTGTTTGGCGTCAGCTCTTCTCCCGGGATAACCAGCATCCCTGCCGGAGAAGTTGCCTCTGTTATCCTGTTGTGATCGGTTATAAAAAGGACCTGGTAACCCAGATCGTGATACCGGGACACAATTTCTTCAGGGCTCAAAGACCCGTCGCTTTCCGTCGTATGGGTGTGTGTGTTGGCCTTGAACCGGGGAAGTTCGGCAGCCGGCACGGCTGTGGCGATGACGGAGATATCTTTGTCAACCAATGGACTGCCGGAAGACGCAACAACGTCGCCGGCCAGCTGGACCTGAAGGTCTTTATATCCTGCGGATAAAGAAAAGGCGTAGTTGAAAGCCGTATTCCTCTTTTGAGAATAAACACCCGGATCGGTTCCCTGTACGCCTCTTCCACAAAAGACTTTAACCGTGACATTTTCCGGCAATGGCGGCGCTGCACTGCCTCCACCCCCGCCGCAACCCGCTATCCAAAAAAGCGCCGGAATGATCAGAGAGCATAAGGCACTCTTCAGGATTATTCGTGTAAAAACCGGCATGCAACCTCCGTACTTATGAAAAATCTGCTTACCTTTTAGCCTGTCCACCTGCCAAAAAGGTATTTTGGACAGAATTCAGACCCCGGATGGACTTCTTTTGTTTTTCATTTTTACGTTTTTATGTTTTGCCCTTATGATTGCTTTGATTATTTTTTATTCTTAGAACACTTACCACTGTAATAATCCCAGACGTCGCAACTCTTGCCGTTAGTGAACGTGCAGGTTCCTTGTTCCTTCTCAGTATTGGTCTGATCGGTTATATTATAAGATCCTCCGGTGATAGCACAGAATTGAGCTGCCGGAGTCACATAGCCTGTTATCTTTTTTCCACCTATTGGGCATTCTCCACGGAAAAGAGCCCACTCTTCGCATTGTCGGTTATCTTCAAAGATACAGATGCCGTATTCTCCGCCACTTCCTCCTTTCTGAATTTTAAGAGTCCCTCCCTTGTTTATGCAGTTGGTTGAAGCGGGATTGGCGATACCGACCTTGCTGTCCGGTTTGTTGATCACTTTGTCAGAGGTTACAGCGCAGCCGCAAATAACTGCTATGCAGAAAATCAAGGTAAGGCAGGTAGCAATACGGGCATTTGGTAAATATTGATCTTTGATTACAAATCTCTTCATGGATGTTTCTCCTTTTGTGTATTAACACAATTTACGGTAAGCAAGCCTGGAACATTCAGGTCATGTTACTTTTTTGTTTCGCTATTTCTTCATCGCGTAAAACCTTGCGGAGGACCTTTCCGACGGCGGATTTTGGTAGTGCTTTCCGGAATTCCACCTGTTTGGGCACTTTGTAGGGGGCTAGCTTCTCCTTGCAGAAACCGATAATTTCTTTGTCACTGGTTATTTCCCCATCTTTCAGCACAATGAAGACCTTTACGGTTTCGCCACGATAAGCATCTGGGATGCCCACGGTCAGGGCCTCCGCCACTTTAGGATGCTGATAGAGGACCTCGTCCACCTCCCGGGGATATATATTGAAACCACCGGCAATGATCATATCCTTTTTACGGTCGACAATATAGAGATAACCATCTCCATCCGCCTGCGCGATGTCTCCCGTTTTCAACCAACCGTCTTCCGTAAGTTGGTTACGTGTTTCTTCAGGATTTTTCCAGTAGCCTTTCATGACGGTGGGCCCCCTGAAAAGCATTTCGCCCGGTTCTCCCGGCCTTACATCTTCAGATCCGCTTTCCACATCCACAAGACGGACTTCATTGTCCATAAGGGGAATGCCTATGGAACCAATCTTGTTTGCCAGTAGTGGATTTCCTGTTCCGACCGACGTTGTTTCACTCATGCCCCAGCCTTCACCGAAACTGATTCCCATGTCCTTCGCTTTTGTGATGAGTTCCGTCGGCATCGGGGCGCCACCGGAATGAAAGTAACGGAGACGTTCCCAGATTTTTAACTTATTGGCCCGAGGATCATGGACGATCGCCGTAATCATCGTGGGAACAGCAGGAAAAAACGAAACCTGATCGAACCGTTTCATAATATCAAAAGCCTCTTCGAGATCAAATCTTGGCAGGAGGATTTGGGTTGCAGCGTTTTGCAAGGACCAGTTCATGCAGAGATTACCGTAGATGTGGAACTGAGGGATGGTAATCACTGCATTTCGTTTTTCGTAAGGAATATAGACCATCAAGGAGCTAAACCATCCGGAAATCTGGAAGATTGATGCGATAATGTTGGCATGGGTGATTTCGGCGCCCTTCGGAAGACCTGTGGTCCCGCCTGTAAACTGGATAAGAGCCGTATCTTGCGGGTCGAAAGTAACACGGGGGAGCCTCGTGTCGTCGCAGTTCTCAATGAGTGACGAAAAATGGTACCAGCCTTTCTCCAGATCGAGGCTCTTCACACTACTTAATTCATTTTTGTCAATATAATCAGTCAGTTTAGTCACAATAACGCGCTGAAGCCCAAGCTCTCTGGCCAGCAGCCGAATGGTCGGCAACACTTCATCAAAGGTCACGATCGTATCCAGAGTTGTATTTTCAATCATGAACTTTAGCTCGTCATGCGTGTAGTAGGGGTTGATGTTCACCACGATAGCTCCGGCTGAAAGGACGGCGTGGTAGGCTATCACGTATTGAGGACAATTGGGTAAAGCAATGCCGATGCGGTCCCCTTTCTTCACGCCGATACGCTCAAGGGCGTTCGCCAAGCGCAATATTTGAGATCGCAACTGAGCAAATGTCAATTCCGTCCCGTAAAAATCCACCGCT
>CAIVDK010000069.1 GCA_903904655.1 uncultured delta proteobacterium
AGCGGAAATCAGCCTTTTGGGTTCGTTCGAGCAGCAGCGGCTCATCACGCAAAAGGTGATCGCGCCGGCCTTGAGTTTTTTTAGGCCTTCAGCCTTTGAAATAATTTTGCAACCCGGCGGCATGATGCTGGAAACCTGCACCAGATTACACTTTTCAATGCCCGCGTCGCGCAGAGCCAGTTCAAAAGAATGAAGTTGCTCTTTGTGAGTGCCGACACCTTTGGTAAAGAAAATCTCTTTGGGTATGTACTGATTCAATGTTCTTTTCACCTTTGCGTTATATTAAATATCGGTGACAATAAAACGCCGTTATGCCGATTTCCGGCGGCAGCGGCCCGGGCCGCGACCGGCGCCCATTCGCCGCCCGCGGCAGCCTGGCAGCGCAAAGGCCGCCGTATGTAATCGACCGCTCTCGTAAGCGGTGATGATCTCCTGAACTGGGCCGCGTACAAATGGATGAACTTTGATTCCGGCGGCTGAAATTGCCGCTTCCTGCTGCCGGGAAATCGCCCCGCAAATCAGCACGGCGATTTTCATTTCCTTAAGCTGTACCGCCCGCGATGAGCCGTCAGCGGAATTAAGCCGGGCAGTCGAGTGTTTAAGCGCACCGTCGCCATTTTTTTCCACCACCAGCAGTTGGTCAGCTGCGTCAAAAACCGTGGAAATAGAATCCCTGAATATGGACAAGGCGATCTTCATAATGCCATCTTATCGGGTCTTGTATTTTTGTAAATTACTCTCATACCTCAATGCTATCGCAAGTATGATGCCAAAATAGCACAATCAATTATCGTTAGTTATGTTAACAAGATGTAATGATAGGTTATCTCAGCAAGGTCATATTAGCATTGTGTAAGCGCAATTCATTTTGCGACGATGTTGCAATAATGCGACTTGTGGTAAATGTTTCTTAAACAATCGCAAATTGCAGTACTGAGGATCAGAAAATCCAACTATGCTGAAGAACTGATAGGTAAAAGACGGGTCCCAGCTGTTTTCCTTTGTAACGCTTTAGACAAGTCGTTAATTTTTGAAGATCGGTCTATTAGGCGTCAACACTTCCCCTTTTATTACTGATGCTCCACCTGTTGTTTGTTTCTATTGTAAATTTCTTTGACAATTTCGAGTTGCGTCATGCCCTTGGTATCGACTCCAAGTCGCGCCACTTCGTCTTCCAAAAAATATGAGCTCTCCGATATCAGGGGATAGGCAGATTCAAATGAATCAAAATAATCCTGCTTATTTTTAGCTTCTGCAGAGAACTCTTCAAATTCAGTCTTAACTTCAGTATACGCTTCTTGGAGTTCTGCGATCAAATTTATAGTGCTCTTGAGAAAAAAATCATTAAAAAAACTTCTGCGTGAAAGGTCAGTCATGTTGTATTACCTTTTTTTAACAAGCTAGTGTTGATCATGGTAGCAACTGCATAAAAAGCAGTTGCCGTCATGAAAATGGTGATCAGAAATTGACCACCATAAAGGGTTATCCCATTCCTCTGGAATAGACCCCGGATCGCTCCATAAACCGATAAGATTCTTTGCTTCGGATGTGAGCATTGCCTCAGCATCATTCAAATTAATATCTTGACGAAAAGAAACCAGTAGCAAAAACTCTTTCGTCTGTTCATTTACAATTTCTTTAATCTTGTTTGATTTATCGATAAGATATTCCATCGACGAACCGGCTGATGCGCCCACCACCGCAGGTGGGCGGCGAATTAGAAAACTGTATGCTGAAACAATTTTATCAAAAATTTGCCGGGTCAGATTCCATCCCTCTACGTCACGATCGCGCTCGCCTGGCGCAAGTAATTGAATTTTTCCACCCTGGGAATTGGCAAGAGCAAGACCATGCGTACGATAATCTCTCCATCTTTTGGGGGCGCGGCAGAAGAAATCAATATCCCCGTTACGATTATCGAACATAATAATCATATGGCCAACCACATAGAAACTTTCGGGCATGGCACGCGCACCTTCAAACGTGGTCGTGCCCGTAGCATCGAAATTTGGACCCATTCTGAATATCTGCTCAAAACATGAAAAAGTTTCAAAGACCTTCTCTTCGATATCGGGAAAATATCGGAGGACAAGCCCAACTGCCTTCACCGTTTCCGGTTGTAATAAATCTTTAAAAACTTTGCCTGAAGAAATAGGATTTTCACAAGTGATCTCAATGTGCCATGCACCCTTCATATCGCTAAACCACAGGTACCATCCGGGAAATCCTTCATCAGAAGCGACCTGAGAAATTTGAGAAAAACCGAGATTTGTTCGTGCCACATCGTTTTGAAAGATGTGCTGAAATACTTCGTTGAGTAGGATTTCCGCTGAAGAGATGTGATCAATGTGCTCTCTAATTAGCATGGCTATCGTCCTTTGTTACAACCGGGTTTGTTTCCTGCACACCCTGATATGGCTGGGAGCATGCAGAAAACAAAAATATTTTATTTTTTAAGTTTGTATCCCGGCCACCCATCCATAAAGTAATCCTGTATCAGCAGCAGATTGATGATCATGATAAGCAGCGCCGCGGCATTTTCCGAAGGATGGGAAACGCCTTTGACGACGCCGAAGAGTGTTGGCCCCCAACTGTAATATGCCCAGGCGAAAAGAAGGCCCCCGGCGATGGCCACAATCGTCTTCGCGATGCCGCGCAGGATACCCGGCAATTTGGTATACGCCTGGCCGAAAAAGGCATTCTGGATTATGGCAATGACAAGTACAAAGTTTGCCATCGTGACCGTGTGACCGTAGCGCCAGCCGAAATTCATCTCGTTGTTGGCGCCTATGTATGCCTCTCCCCACAGGTAATCAAAGACGAAAAGCTGCAGTTGAAAAATCATGTATCCCAAAACTAGGCTGACCACGGCAAAAAAAACGAACCGCCAGGGTTGTTTTTGTACAAAGTTGAACGGGAAGCCGTCCCAGAGGTGAAACGCAAAGAATATACTGACGACCGCACAGAAAAGAATGCCGAGACTGAATTCCGAACTGGTGGTATGGGCAATTCCCTGCCACCATGGTGGAACAGCCACATAAATCTGTTTTGGATAAAACATGGAACCGATATGGGGGTGAAAGAATATCGCATAGAGAATAATGCTGATGGTCGCTATCAATCCAAACATGGCAAATCCGCGCTTGGGTTGTTTTAATTCGGGAAACAGGTTGTCGCCGATTCCGAACATGAACCATGTACTGATCAGGAAGAAAGGAACGGAAAGCGAAAGCATAGCCCAGGATGCGGTTTCTCGCGTGGACAACACGTCTTGTCCGATTTCGCCGTATCGCACCAGGCTTTGCCAGTTGAAATAGGTAACGCCAAATTGACCGATTACATAAAAGACAATACCGATGACCAAAATCAGATACAAGGCGATGGTGATGGCGGTGAACACAGCGCCCTTCGCCAACGGATGGACATCTTGGAGAAAGCTCCGTCTAAAAGGCCAGAAATCAAAGAGTTCGACCTGCCAGAGGATGATCAGCAGGGTCCAGATGACGAGAGAAAACCCCAAAAGCGGGGTGTAAAGCTTAAATATTCCCGCAGCGGAGAAAAATACCCACCAGACGGCAAAAACGGCTATCAAAAGGACCATCAGGTTTGCTAAGCCTGAAAGGCCGACAGACCATCGCGGCACAATTTCTCTAGCAGATGACCAGTTACTATTTGCATTACTATTGTTCATAGCAGCGTCCCTCCAATTTATTTTCGTCCGTATTTGCACGTTCTATCAAGAAGTTTAATGGAGGGGGCGAACCTCCGAAAGCATTTCTCTTAAGCAGGAATAGCCCCCCCATGATCTGCAAGACACGCAAGTGGTGCGCTTTTTTATTCTTAGCCAAAGAAAACATCGTCGCCATTGCCAATGTAGACATTGGATGTTTTTGACTTAGCAAGCGTTCCCGTCTTCTTGTAGGAGAGATTTTTGCTGGTGCCGTGAACAATGGGCAGGCCCGCCTGCACGGCCTTTTCAGCCCAAATCCACCCGGTGCAGTGATTGCAGGCAATTTTGGTCATCTTCAAGGCTTTCACACCCTGAATCAGGTCATCAAACTTGGGATCCCAGTTCTCAAAAACCGAAATGTGTAGACCGCCGTAACAGCCGTAATTTTTATCACCATCCTTGAAATTCCTGCGGGAGTGATTGAAGAGCGTAACCACACCGGGATGGCAGCAGCCGGTGATAGTGACATATCCCTTGTTCTTTACCTTGCAGTACATGACATTCTCACCTCTGCACTGAAGTGT
The DNA here is from genome assembly GCA_903904655.1 of uncultured delta proteobacterium. Lineage (GTDB taxonomy): Bacteria > Desulfobacterota > Syntrophia > Syntrophales > Smithellaceae > UBA8904. The sequence continues at coordinate 4,255 of CAIVDK010000069.1, forward strand.
CGCAGGTGCGTCGAAGAAGACGAGTGCCGCGCCTTCCTGCAACTTATAGAGCTTATCCGTTTTGGTGACAATCAACTCTCCCTTATGGGGGACATTGTTTTTCGGGCAGCCCGGAGTTTTCGAAAAATCCGCACCCTTGAGCAAATCAAAGCTCTTTTTCATGGATGTACCGGGAAAAAAAATCCTTATGTCTGGCTGGTGTCTGAGTGTGCTCTCCAAACCAAAATAATGATCAATGTGGTCGTGTGAAATGATTAATGTTTTGATGTCTTTGTTTTTGAGCATTTTATCGATTCCATCTTTAGCAAAGACGTAATCCATCCATTCATTGTTCCAACCGGTGTCGAGAAGGTATTTTGTTTTCTTGCCGTCAAGCGCTTCGACCTCTACCAATGCGGCGAAACCACCCAGGTTTTCTTTGGTGTAGGCCACATCATACTGATTCGTGTTGATGCCGCCAGCCTTTTTGATGTCCGCGCCGAGCGTGGCATTGTCAAACCAGCTCGTCTCGGAGATGCAATGAACTTTGACGCTCTTAACTTCTCCGAAGTCCTCCTTTCCTCCCTGTGCTTGGGCCTTCGACAACAGGCCAACTCCGCCTGACATTGCGATGCCTGCGCCTGTCAGAGCAACACCCTTTAAAAAATCTCTGCGTTTCATAAAGTCCTCCTTCGAGTAGTTATTAGAACCATGTCAACGATGTGAAAATACCCTCCACGAAAGCACTAAGCGATGTTTATGCTTCCAATACCCTAACAATCAACTGCATCGATACTCTTAAGTTTTACAGGTTTTATATTTTGATGCCTCCGTAAGCAATGCAATTCATTTTTTCTTGAGTCAGGTAGACCGTCACGACTGAAAACTGTGAGGCGTTACGTTTGTGGATATTCCAATTTTTATGCTTCATGCCTTTTCACTCTGCGGGGTGGCGTAATTTCTTCAGTTTAAAAATGATGCAATGTAGATGCCAAGGCATATGCAAATAATAATTAATTATATTAACATTTTATGACTATGAAGCTTGTCGCTTTGTTTTTCATAGTCGCAAATATGCGACTATCGATGAAGCTCAGTTGTAATAATGAGACTATGGGAAGGATTATTTCAGGAGTGTAATGCCCAACGATTTGATTTTCCGATACAGCGTGCTTTTGTGCATGCCCAGTTGCTTTGCGGTTCTCAGGCGGTTCCAGTTGTTTTGCTTAAGTGCGGACATCAGACAGGCCGAGGCCGCCTCCCGCAAAGATGTCGCGTTATCTTGGATCGTAGGATTTGCGAATAGAGATTCCGGTAGGTGCTTCTTTTCAATCAAGCCCCCTTTACACAAAATGAAAGCCCGTTCAATAATGTTGGATAGTTCGCGAATATTGCCCGGATAGATATGCGACATCAATACAGTCATCGCTTCATCGCTTAAGCCTGTGATATCTTTTTTTTGCAGGGTATTGAAGCGGGCGATGCAGTGCTCCGCAAGCAGGGGAATATCTTCCATTCGCTCCCGCAGAGGCGGTAGGCTGACTTTAAATACATTGATTCGGTAGAAAAGATCTTCGCGGAAATGTCCCTGATGGACAAGATCCTCCAGATTCTTATTGGTGGCCGCAACCAGTCGCACATTGTGTTCAACGCTTTTTGTAGCGCC
>CAIVDK010000070.1 GCA_903904655.1 uncultured delta proteobacterium
AGGATATTTCTCGTGCCAGATCGTTGCTGATTATAGCTTCCGGCGAGATGCCCCGGCGGTAGAGACGTTCCAGCGACTTGATTTGCTGGGCGCCCAGTCCCGATGTGTTACCCAATATTTTATTGATGGTGCGCCTTCCTTGGTAAAATAATCTTTACCGGCACTCCGTACAAACCGAGAGTTCCTTGAAAGGTACGCCGGTTTTCTTGCTGATATATTTCAGTTGGTCCACAGGCGCGAAATACTTGCCGCATTTATCACAGGGCTGCATTTTAAACCTGCGTCCCCAGATCTTACGTTTCTCGCCGGTTGAGATCATTTCAATATGGCCGGTGGGGCAGACATAGACACAAGCGCCGCAACCAATGCAGACATCTGATTGTTCATGAAAGGGCGGGCCGACGGTTTTTTGAGAGCCGCGAGCGAACAGACCGATGGCGCTTACACCAACGACCTCTTCACAAACGCGCACGCAGGAACGACACAAAATGCATTTACCCTTATCCGTGTCGGCGACAAATCGCGGCTGAGGTTTTGCACCCATCTCCAGGGCCATCTTTTGCAGGACATCGGATTCGGGGCAGCGCGCCAGCAGCAGTTCCATCACCAGACGTCGCACATTTAAAACCCGGTCGCTTTTCGTGTCAACCACGAGTCCTTCTTCCACACCATAGAGACAGGACGTGACAATTCGAGACCGGTTGCCTTTCTTGATTTCGACCACACACAGTCTGCACGAGCCGGAGCGAGACACGGCCTCATGTGCGCAAAGAGTTGGAACAGAAATGCCCGCGCCGCGAATCGCTTCCAAGAGCATCGTATCTTTCGGCGCCGATATATTTTTTCCGTCAATAATCATATTTACCATGGTTTATCCTACCTTTACTTCACGTTGATTGCGTCAAATTTGCAGCTCTCGATACACGCGCCGCACCGGGTGCAAAGATCATTATTAATGGCATGAGCTTTCTTCTTTTCGCCGCTTACCGCCTGTGTCGGGCAGACCTTGATGCACAGGCCGCAACCGGTGCATTTTCCCGGATCGATGCTGTAGGTGATGAGTGCCTTGCAGACACCCGCCGGACAGCGGTGATCTCTGATGTGCGCATCATACTCTTCCCGGAAATATTTGATCGTGCTCAATACCGGGTTGGGGGCGCTGCCGCCTAAAGCGCAAAGTGAGCCGTCCGCGACGCCCGTTGAGATATGTTCCAAAAGTTCCACGTCACCTTCCTCGCCTTTGCCTGCGCAGATGTCCTCGAGGATTTCCCTCATGCGGCGAACGCCTTCCCTGCAGGGGACACACTTGCCGCAGGACTCTTCCTGCAAAAAGGCCAGAAAATACTTAGCGACATCGACCATACACGAGCGGTCGTCCATGACGATCATACCGCCGGAACCCATCATGGAGCCGACTTCGTAAAGTCTGTCGAAATCCACCTGCAGATCCAGAAGGCTCTCGGGAATACAGCCGCCGGAAGGACCGCCGGTCTGCACGGCTTTGAACTTGCGTCCTTTGGGGATGCCGCCGCCCATGCCGTAGATGATTTCCCGCAGCGTCATGCCCATAGGCACTTCGATGAGCCCCGTGTTGTTGATCTTGCCGACCAGCGAGAATATTTTGGTGCCCTTGCTGTTTTCCGTACCGATGGACGCGTACCAGTCCGCTCCTTTGCTGATGATGAGCGGGACGTTGGCCCAGGTTTCCACATTATTGAGAACAGTGGGTTTGTCCCACAGGCCTTTCTCTACGGCGTGGACGTATTTGGCACGCGGTTCGCCGGCGCGTCCTTCAATAGAGGCAAACAGAGCGGAAGATTCACCGCAGACAAAGGCGCCACCGCCTTTGCTGATCTTGATGTCAAATGAAAAATCAGTACCCAGAATATTGCGGCCTAGCAGGCCTGCTTCGCGGGCACTTTCGATCGCCATGGTCAGGTGTATCACGGCTAGCGGATATTCATTTCTCACATAAATATAGCCTTCAGAAGCGCCAATAGCATAAGCACCGATGATCATACCTTCGATGACACTGTGGGGATTGCCCTCCATAAGGCTGCGGTCCATATACGCGCCGGGATCGCCCTCGTCGCCGTTGCCGATGACGTATTTCGGTTCGCCGTGAGCCCTGCGGGATCCTTCCCATTTGATGCCGGCCAGAAATCCGCCGCCGCCGCGCCCGCGCAGGCCGGCTTTTTTTACTTCGCTGATCACGCCTTCGGGGGTCATTCCGGAGAGCGCCTTGGCCAGTGCGGAATAACCGCCAATGATGAGGTAGTCCTCAATCCGCGTGGGATCGATCATGCCGTTTTGGCCGAAAACCAGACGATTCTGCTTTTTGTAAAACGGAACGTCTTCCTCTTTCATGATGGTTTCATTGGTCTGCGGATCGCGATAGAGCAGCTTTTCCAGCACGTCGCCCTGCGCGACTGTTTTGGAGATAATATCCGGCACGTCTTTGATTTTAACCTGCTGATAGAATATTTTTTCCGGGTGGATGATCACCAGCGGGCCTTTTTCGCAGAAACCGAAGCAGCCGGTGGCGCGGACTTCCACATCCATATTCTGTTTTTTAATTTCCGCTTCCAGTTCTTCCTTGACTTTAATACAGCCGTAACCGCGGCAGCCGGTGCCGGCGCAGATCGTGACCAGCTTTTTTTTCGGATCGTATTGACTCTTCAAATCATCCTGAACTTGGCGCAAAGCCTCTGTGTTGTTCATTTTTATCATGATTACTGCGCCCCCTCTTTGAGCTTTCCGATAATTTTATCTACCTTGGCCATTGTCATCTGGCCGTGATATTCCGTATCAATAACCACGACGGGGCCCAACGCACAGGCACCCACACAGTTGACGAGTTCCAATGAGAATTTCTGATCCTGGTTCGTCTCACCCGGTTTAATCAAGAGCGTCCGCTCGAATTTGTCCAGAATAGCCGATGCGCCCCGGACGTGACAGGCGGTGCCCACACAGATTTTCACAATGTGTTCTCCGCGCGGATTCAGACTGAAAGCGTTGTAGAATGTGGCCACCTCGTAAACACGACTGGCGGGGATACCCATCGCGTCACCGACCGCGATCAGGGCTTCTTTGGGAAGATAATTAAATGCTTCCTGAATATCCTGTAACACGGCAATCAGCGCGCTTTTATCGCCTTTATGCTTTTTGACGATTTGTTTTGTCTTTAGTTTGATATCACTGACTTTTGACATACTTTTTTCACCTCAGTATTCTTTAGGGTTGCCCCATTTTATTCATTGCCCGTCTTGAGAAATCTGGCTTTTTCCGTGAGTTTTTTATATTCCGAAGTGACTTTTTCCTGAATGGACTCAATTTCATCAGCGGTCAGGTGGCGGAAACGTCCCTGCGGCTTGAAATAATCATTGATCGGCTTGAGTTGCTTCGGCATGTCCGGAGAAATACGGTAATGGCCGTTCTCCACTTCAAATAACGGGAAGACGCCTGTTTCTACGGCCAGACGGCCCATGGACACCGCCGTATGCGACGGAGAGCGCCAACCGGTGGGACATACGGAGAAACAATGAATATAGGAAGGCCCCTTAATGCTTTTGGCCTTTTCGATTTTGCGGATGAAATCCAGCGGATAGCTGGGACAGGCAGTGGCCACGTACGGCACGTTGTGCGCAACCATGATTTCCGGCATATTCTTCTTCCAGGTTTTCTGGCCGGAGCTGGCTTTTCCCGCAGGCGCCGTGGTGGTGGATGCGCCCATCGGCGTACCGCTGGAGCGCTGAATGCCGGTGTTCATGTAGGCTTCGTTGTCAAAGCAGACAAAGATCATGTCATGCCCGCGTTCCATGGCGCCGGAAAGCGCCTGAAACCCGATGTCCATCGTGCCGCCATCGCCAGCCATGCCGACCACTTTGACGTAACGGTCGTCGATCTTGCCTTTTCTACGCAATGCCTTGAGACCGGCTTCCACACCGGAAGCTACGGCCGCCGCGTTTTCAAATGCGACGTGAATCCAGGGCACCTCCCAGGCCGTCGTGGGAAACATACTTGAGACAATTTCCATACAGCCCGTGGCGGAGGCGATCACGGTGTTTTCACCAAGCGCCTTACACATCAGGCGCACGGCCAGCACTTCGGCGCAGCCGGAGCAGGCGCGGTGACCGGACGATAATAATTCTTTTTTATTAATCAGCCGCGGGGCATATAAATCAAAATTTTCTACAATATTCATTATTCTCTCACCCCCCAAAATTCATAGGTGTCTGCTGCCACATTTCCCGTATCCGCTATAATTTTTTCAAACATGCCGACAAAATCATGCACGGTGACGTCGCGTCCGCCCAGACCGTAAATATAATTGTAAATTGCCGGGCGCCGGGTTTCGGCATACAAGGCCGATTTAATTTCCGAAAATACGGGACCGCCGGGTCCGCCGAAGGAAACGGCGCGGTCGGTGACAATCAGCTTTTTAGCGTTTTTAACGGCGGCTTTGATTTCGGCAAACGGGAAGGGACGCCAGAGTCTCAGTTTCACCAGGCCTGCTTTGACGCCTTTCACGCGCAGTTCATCAATCGCCAGTTGCGCGGTCTCGCCCATTGAACCCATCGTCAGGATCAGAAAATCCGCATCGTCTGCTTGGTAAGTTTCCACCGGTTTATAGCTGCGGTCGAAAATTTTTGCCCATTCGTCCCAGACATCCAGGATAACTTTCTTCGAATTCTTGACAGCCTCGTCCTTGGCTTTCATGATTTCCGTGAAATAATCGGACATGGCAAACGCGCCCATGGTCACCGGACGCGCGGGATGCAACGTCGCATGCGGGACAAACGGCGGGAGAAACTGATCCACTTCTTCCTGGGTGGGCATCTCTACCGGCTCGACCATATGCGTGAGTTGAAATCCATCGATATTGACCGATACCGGCAGCATGACATCTTTATGCTCTGCGATCTTGAAAGCCTGAATGGACAGGTCAATCGCTTCCTGGCCGTTTTCGGCAAACACAACGATCCAACCTGCATCACGCTGGGGCATGATGTCGGAGTGGTCGTTTAAAATATTCAGAGGTCCGGAAACCGCCCGGTTGGCAATGGCCATGGTAATGGGCAGCCGCATCGCCGAGGCGATGGGCAGCAGTTCATGCATCAGCATCAGCCCCTGAGAGCTGGTGGCGGTATAAGACCGCGCGCCGGCGCCGGAGGCGCCGATGACCGCGCTCATAGCTGAATGTTCTGATTCTACCGTCACAAATTCCGCATCTAATTTGCCGTCGGCCACCAGGGTGGAGAGATGTTCTGCGATGTGTGACTGGGGCGTGATGGGATAGACGCCCGCCATGTCAATACGGCATAGCGCCACAGCTTCCGCCACGGCAACCGTTACTTCCAATCCAACGCGTTTGCCCATGTTTACCCCTCCTCTACCATCTTGATCGCGCGGGGCCAGCATTCGTGTGCGCAAATACCGCAACCCTTACAATAATCCATGTTCGCTTTAAAAAAACCGTCTTCGCCCTGCTGCACGCAACCTTCCGGACAAAATACGTAACAGATGCCGCATTTGATGCATTTGGCGTCGTCCCAGATCGGGCGTTGCGACCGCCAGCTTCCCGTATGGTATTCACTGGCGCTGCCCGGCTCGAAAACAACGCAGCCGGTGGGAAGTTCCTTCCAAGATTTCAATGTCATAACTACCTCTTAATTTATTATTTTTATTTCGTCATAGGCCCGTTTCATCGCATTGAGATTCTTCTGAGCGATCCGGCCGAATCGGTGTTCCACCGATTCTTTCATGGCATCAAGTCCCATAATGCCGGTCACTTTCAAAAGCGCCCCAATCATGGTCGTGTTGGCAATGGGCACGCCCATTTCCTTGCGTGCGATGCCGGTGCCGTCCACCGTGGCGACCGAGCCGTTGAAATTCAAGTCCTTGCGGATTTCTTCCGGTGTCTTATGCGTGTTGACGATGACTTTGCCGCCCGGTTTCAATCCGTCGATAACGTTGACCAAACCGATGAGGCTGGAATCGAGAACCAGCACGACATCGGGTTCATAAATGCCCGAACGGACATTAATCTTTTTATCATCAATGCGTGTAAACGCGGCGACAGGCGCCCCTCTTCTTTCCGGACCGAAACTGGGGAATCCCTGCGCATATTTTCCTGCGGCAATTGCCGATACCGCCAGCAACTCCACCGATGTTACCGCTCCCTGGCCGCCCCGGCCATGCCATCTGACTTCTATCATTTACCTAGGTCTCCTTATAATGTTACAAAATGACGGCCATCCATAATATAGATGGTTTTTTGAGTCAATATCTTTTCGTATTATTTTAAAATGACATTTATACCGAAAGGATACGCCACTTATTCTGTTCGGAAAGATAAAGATCGTTGCCCTGGGAATCGTTGATAACGACCAGGGGCAAATCAACGACGGTCAGTTTTCGGATCGCTTCCGGTCCCAGGTCTTCATAGGCGACCACTTCCATCCTTTTTACGCATTGTGCCGTGAGTGCGGCGATGCCGCCGATCGCGCCGAAATAGACAGCTCCGTATCGCTTGATGGCTTCCACGATTTCCGGTGAACGGTTGCCCTTACCGATCATCCCTCTGAGTCCATGCTCGAGTAATGCCGGCGTGAATGCATCCATCCGGTAGCTCGTCGTCGGGCCTATCGAGCCGGTCACCTTGCCTTCCGGAGTAGGTGAGGGGGCGGCATAAAAAATGGTCGCTTTCGATAAATCAATCGGCAGCGAGAGACCTTTTTTAAAGGCCTCATACATCCGCCTGTGGGCTGCATCCCTGGCTGTGTAAACATCACCTGTCAGCAGAACCATATCGCCCGCTCTAAGCGAAATGATAATTTCTTCTGTCAGAGGTGTTTTAATTTTTCGTGTTTCCATTTTCTACTTTTCCAGTTTTGATACTACTGTATTTCTCCGTAATTCTTCGCGGTGAGTGTCCCCCGCAGGCGGGGGTTTAAGGGGGTGGTATTCATGCAACCGCTATGATGACCCAAGTTAAAAACGGTTAATATCCCTTTAACCACCTCCGTCACTTCGTGACATCCAGCATCCGCCGGACTGAAGCGCCTCCGCCAGCGGAGGATAATTAAATGATCGTCTCCTGGTGCCTGGCTACGTGGCATTGGATATTGACGGCTACCGGAAGCGAGGCAATGTGACAGGGCATCATCTCCGCGTGAACGGCCAGGGTTGTCACCCTGCCTCCCAAACCCGCAGGCCCGATTCCCGATTCATTAATGCGTGTATGCAATTCCGCCTCCATTTGCGTCAGGCGTTCATCGGAGGCATTCTTTCCCCCCACCGGCCTTAAAAGCGCTTTTTTCGCGAGAATGCAGGCCTGTTCGAGCGATCCGCCGATGCCGATGCCCACGATAATTGGAGGGCAGGGATTGGCGCCGGCTTTTTCCACTGTTTCCATCACAAATTTTTTAATGCCGTCGATTCCTGCCGAAGGGGTCAGCATTCGAGCCGCGCTCATGTTTTCGCTGCCGCCGCCTTTGGGCATGGCGATGATTCTTAATTGATTACCGGTCACGATGTCCATGTGTACGACAGCGGGTGTGTTATCTCCCGTATTCGTTCGAGTGAGTGGATCGCACAGGGACTTGCGAAGAAAGCCTTCCCCGTAAGCCTGTCTGACCCCTTCTTCAAGGGCCTTTCGTAAATCGCCCCCCACGATGCGGACATCCTGGCCCATTTCGACAAACAACACGGCCAAGCCGGTATCCTGACAAATCGGCATCGCCTCGTGGCAGGCTATATCGGCATTCTGGAGAATTTTCGTGAGCACCTGCCGGCCGATGGGTGATTCCTCCTGCTGTAAGGCATAACGCAGAGCAGAAACCATATCCGCGCCCAGAATAGTATTGGCTTTGATAAATAGTTTTTTGACAGTTTCCGTGATGCGCTTGGTATTGATCCGTCGCCAGGGATTGCTTTTTTTATTTTCCATGAGTTATTTCTTTTTCCCACTATCCACATGACGCCTCAAAACAGTCAGAGGCAAGGCGCGCGAACCTTGCGGAGCGAGGCCTACTTTTTGTGGGCCGCAGCGACGGAAGGTGAAGTGCACCGACGCATATGGCTGTTTTCAGGCGTCATACTACATGCCTCGTCGGAATTCCAGGGACTTCGATATTGTCATCTTATCGACATATCTCAGATCGCCGCCCATCGGTACGCCCATGGCAATGCGCGTGATTCGAATATTGGAATTTTTGAACATCCGTGTAATGAGCAGCGCCGTGGCTTCTCCATGCACGTTGGGGTTGGTGGCCAGAATTAATTCCTGAATCTGGCCTTCGCTGATTCGTTTTTGAAGTTCGCCCAGACGAAGATTGTCCGGTCCGATGCCGTCGAGTGGCGCGAGCGCGCCATGCAAAACGTGATACAATCCGTGAAAAACGCCGCTTTCTTCTATGGCGGCCAGAGCGTCCGGCTCTTCGACCACGCAGATCATATGTTGATCGCGCGCCGGATTACTGCAGATATGGCAAATATCCTCTTCCGTCGGATTGAGACAGATCCGGCAGAGTCGAATTTTTCGTTTAACTTCGACCAGGCTTTCCGCCAGCTTTTCCACATCATCGGGGGTGGCACGCAAAATATAATTGGCCAGCCGCGCCGCCGTTTTTTCACCGATTCCCGGAAGCTTGGCCAGTTCCGCAATCAGGCGTTTAATGGGTTGTGCGTAGGATTTCATGAGCCGCCTTACATGCCCAGACCGGGAATTCCCAGCCCGCCCGTGATCTTCGCCATTTCCGAGGAGGCCATTTCCTGTGCTTTGCGGATGCCCTCGTTCACCGCCGCGGCAATCAGGTCTTGCAGCATTTCAATGTCTTCCGGATTGACGACTTCTTTTTCGATTTTCAGAGAAACGAGTTCAAACTTTCCGTTGACGACGACCCGCACCATACCGCCGCCTGCCTGTGCTTCGATGGTTTTTGTTTCCAACTCTTCCTGGAGCCGTCCCATTTTTTCCTGCATCTTTTTGGCCTGTTTCATGATGTTGCCGATGTTATGCACTTTACCATCCCCCCTGTTTTTTATCAGTTATTGGTTTAATTTCTATCAGTTCCGCGCCTTCAAACTCAGCGATCACTTTCTGGAGAAGAGGAGAGTTCATGGCTTCTCGCTTGATCTCGTTTAAGTTGTTAGCTTTGGCGCCGCGTTCGGTGCCGTTCGTTTTTGGCACGTCGATGGTTTTAATCGCCAAGGAAACCTTTTGTGAATAATAAATTCCCGCGATTCTTTCCAGTTCTTCTTTTTGCGGTTTTTCCATAATACTGTCGAGGAAAATATAACCATTGGGAAAGCCCAGTGTCAAACAGCCGTTTTCCAATGCCAGAATTTCAGCCGCGTCAATTTTTGCCCCCAGCAGTGGATGTTCCCTTTTGATAAATTTTTTCAGATCGTCGCCCGGCGCAGGTTTTGTCGTATAACGGGGCTCCGCTGCTTCTGAAATTTGTTTTTGCTGCGACAAATCGGCCGATTTTTGAACGCTGATCGCCTGCGGATATTCGAGGGGCCGTTTTACTGCAGAGGGCTCTGCATTACCTTTGCCGCGGGAAGGCGGCAGGCCGCTCTGAATCCTTTGCTCCAGTGATTCGAGTGTCGCCATAATTTCGCCCACCGGCAAAACCGGTTCCAGATAGGACATCCTGACGAGGATGGTTTCGATTTTCATCCGTACTTCCTGGCTGCGGCGCAAACTGTCGGCTTCATTGAGCAGGATATCCAGGTAACGCTGCAGCGTCTCACGGGAAACATTTTGCGTCTGATTACTAAGCTTTTCCACCTGCTCCGGCGCGATATCAAAGGATGAACTGCTGTCTGCGGCGATTTTGACCAAAAGCAGATTGCGGAAATGTTTCAAGAGCATCGAGTAGAAGTGCTTCATATCGATGCCCGCCAGATAGGCTTCGGCCAGAATAACCAGACAACTGCCTGCATTGTTTGCCACGACGGCTTCGGAGAGGCGATAAAGATATTTGCGGTCGGCCAGTCCTAGAATATCTTCCACGTCGTCGTCGGAAATTTTCAAGCCGGCATAGGAAATGACCTGATCAAAAATGCTCTGGGCGTCGCGCATGCTGCCGTCGCCTGCTTCGGCAATCCAGGAAAGCGCCGTGGGGCTGATGATAATGCCTTCGGCGGCAGCCAGACGGCCTAAATTGGCTGCGATTTCACCAAGCGAAATACGGCGGAAATCATAGCACTGGCAGCGCGATAGAATCGTGGCCGGTACTTTGTGATTTTCTGTCGTGGCAAAAATAAAGATGACATGGCCGGGCGGTTCTTCCAGCGTTTTGAGCAGCGCGTTAAACGCTTCGCGCGTCAGCATGTGGACTTCATCGATGATATAGATTTTATATTTGGAGGCGGCCGGCGCAAATTTGACACTTTCTCTGAGCTCGCGGATTTCGTCGATACCGCGGTTGGACGCGCCGTCGATTTCGCGCACATCCATCGAGTTTCCCTCTGTTATTTCTTTGCAGTTTGCACATTTGTTGCATGGCGTCGCCGTCGGTCCTGTTTCACAATTGAGGGATTTGGCCAGAATACGGGCTACGGATGTTTTGCCGACGCCCCGTGGGCCGGAAAAGAGAAAGGCGTGTCCGATGCGTCCCTGGCCAATGGCATTACTCAGGGTTCGGACCACAGGCTCCTGACCTGCGACGTCGTCAAAGGTTTGCGGGCGAAATTTTCGGGCTAAAACCAGGTATTCCAAATGAACCTCATGTCACGGGTTTTTAACGCCGCTTTGCGGGATAGCTTACCTTACCAGTTCCGACTTGTAACCTCTTGTGCTATCGCGTAACCTTTAGGTGATTATGTCATTAGGTTACGAGTCGGGATTGGAGTTTCACTAAAAATATGACTGGTGACCGGGTTTACCGCAACACACGATGGGATTTGCTGCCGCTGCTTCCTTCCGGACCTGACGGGGTTCACAAGCCTCCGTTGTACGGGACCCGGCCATATTTTTAATCCCGCTGTTGCGGGACGAGCGTCAATTCTCCGCAGCCTGCTGCGATATAATGACGTTTATTTCATACCTCGACAGCTTGCTGCGAGGTGGTTGATTGAATACTGACCCAGACTCTTAATGGATAAATCGGCAGGAATCAACTGAAATTTTGGAATGGATGGCGGAGAGTGGGGGATTCGCCCAGCAAGTGTGACATTTGGGTTATACGCTGGGCGCCCGGCGCATGCCGGGCGAACCCTTGATTATGTTGCATTAATTTTTTTGAAATATGGCGGAGAGAGGGGGATTCGAACCCCCGTGGGAGCTTGTGACCCCCAAATCGATTTCGAGTCGATCCCGTTACGACCACTTCGGTACCTCTCCGACTATTTAAGCAAGCTTTCAATTACACGCTTCTTAATATCTTTCTTGCCGTCACTGCTTTTTAAAAACTTTTCCCGTCTGGCTGCTTCCTCTTTTGCGTTATATGCCTCATAACATAATAATCTCAGGGGACGACGGTGTCTTGTTGATTCCACCTGACCTCTTAGAGGTTCAGCATATCTTCTATTGAGATTAGCTGTTTTACCAATGTAGAGTTCTTTATCTAATTCACTTTGTAATATGTAGACATACTACATTGTTTTAAATCAATATGGCGGAGAGAGGGGGATTCGAACCCCCGGTACACCTTTGGGGCGTACACACGATTTCCAGTCGTGCTCCTTCGGCCACTCAGACATCTCTCCGCGACTTATTTAGCCGCCGAATCGGCTCTTATCCTCTTTTCCTTAAAAAATCTACTCAAAATTTCCCCGCACTCTTCTTGTAAAATCCCTTCCGATACATCCGCCTGATGATTCAACCGGTTATCATTTAAAATTGAATAGAGGGAAACCACGGCGCCGGCCTTCGGATCGCGCGCGCCGAAAATAACCCGCGCCAGTCTTGCCTGGAGAATCGCGCCGGCGCACATCAGGCAGGGTTCCAGTGTCACATAGAGCGACGCCCCGGTCAGTCGGTAATTACCGGTTTTCTCGCAGGCCTTGCGGATCGCCAGCATTTCCGCGTGTGCAGAGGGGTCATTTGAGGCAATGGGCGCATTATGCGCCTTCGCCAGTATTTGGCCCTCTTGCACCAGCACTGCGCCAATCGGTACCTCGTTTTGCTTGTACCCGACGACTGCTTCTTGAAGCGCGATATTCATAAAGTCAATGTCCGTCAGCATCCGTTACTCTCCACTTTGTTTCATGTTGCCTTTTGGTTATCATAATGTTGATTTTGAGGCAAATGCCGTATATGATTCTATTCAGGCGGGATAACATGGATCCAAAAAAATTGTTCCTTTGGCCGGCCATCATATCCATCATCGGACACGTCGTGCTGATTTTCGTCAGCAGTTTGGTTGACTTGCGTGACAACGTTAAAGCCGAAAAACTTTTCACGGTAGAAATTACGCAACGCCAATCTTTCGTCGAACCGAAAGCAGAGGAAAACACTGCGCGGGAAAAAACGCCGCAGCAAGCTCCCGAAGCAAAACAGTTTCCGATGCCGGAAGGCGGGCGGGAGGACACTGTAAATATCGGCTCCTCCGATGTCAAATATGCGGATTATTTAGCGGAAGTGAAAAATAAGATTATGCGTATCTGGAAGTATCCGCCCGGCGCGTATGAAAGGGGTGAAGAAGGGGTGGTGGTGATCAAAATATCGATTGACGCGAAAGGCTCTCTTCTCCATGCCGCGCGGATGACTTCTTCCGGGTTTGTCAATCTTGATTCCGGCACGCTGGACGTTATTCGGGCCGCCGCGCCTTTTCAACCGTTGCCCCCACAATACAAACTGTCACGCATCCACATTATTGCTTCTTTCCGCTATCGCATGAAGGATTGAGAGGATCTTCACCGTCTCTTTGAAATGATATGAATAAATTGAAAAAAATTACTCAAGCCGCCATCGTTAGTTTAGCCGTTGTTGGGTCGGTTTTTGTTGGCGAGACGGCTCATGCCGGAATTGTTGCTGATGAAGTGGGCCGAAGGGTCAACATTGCGGGGACGCCGCAGCGCATTGTATCTTTGGCGCCAGGCATCACAGAAATTCTTTTTGCCTTGAACCTGGACGGCAAAATTGTCGGTGTTACCAGCTTTTGTGACTGGCCTCGGGAAGCCGCAAAAAAAACAAGCGTCGGGGGATTTACTAATCCGTCGCTGGAGAAAATCGTTTCTCTAAAACCGGATTTGATTCTGGCGACAGCCGACGGCAACAGGCCGGAGACGGTTCGGCAATTGGAAAAAATCGGCATGACGGTTTATGTGACAAATCCGATGGACACGGCTGGTATTCTTCAAAGCATTTTGCATATCGGTGATGTGACCGGTCGGCGTCAGGTCGCCCGCACACTCACTGCGCAACTGCAAAGACGGCTGGACGTCGTCACGGCGCAAATTTCCAATAAAAAGAAGCCGCGGGTTTTTTTCCAGATCGGCATGGATCCCGTCATTACCGTGGGCAAGCGCACGCTGATTTCCGACGTCATTGAGCGGGCCGGCGGCACAAATATCGCGGGAAAAGACACGGCGCGTTATCCGCGGTACAGTGCGGAAGGCGTCATGGCCCACGCGCCGGACATTCTTCTTTTCGCGCCAATGGCCACGGATAGGGAATTTAAAAAAGTCAAAAAATACTGGGAGCAGTTTCCCAACATTCCAGCGGTTAAAAACAAACAAATCTATCCGATGAATACCGACCTGATCGGCCGCGCCTCGCCGCGCATTGTCGATGCGATTGAACAGACAGCGAAAATATTGCATCCGGAAGTTACATTAAAAACAACCAGCCAACCCTAGGAAAAAACTAGAAATCTTTGCCGCGGATGAAGCTGATCGCGTTTTGGAAAATCGCCAGACCCTGGCCTTCTTCCGGCAGGGTTTCGCGTGTCCAGCGGGGGTGGTTGGTGCGGTGCAGGAAAGCTTCAGGGTGCGGCATTAAACCGAAGAGCCGGCCGGTTTCATTGCAGATGCCGGCGATGGCGTTTGTTGAGCCGTTGGGGTTGGCTGGATAGTCCATCGCGATGGCACGGGTAGGTTCGCAATACCGCAGCGCCACGAGATTTTTCTTTTCGATTTCTTTCAGAATGGCGGCACTTTCCGGAACAAACTTACCTTCGCCGTGACGCACCGGATAATAAACCGTATCGATGCCGCGAGTGAAAACACAGGGGCTCTGATCGTTGGCCTTGAGATACACCCAGCGGTCTTCAAATCGTCCTGAATCGTTAAAGGTCAACGTAGTGCTCTGCTTTGTAAAATTGCCGGTAAGCGCCGGAAGCAATCCCAGTTTCACCATGAGTTGAAAACCGTTGCAGATGCCCAGAATGAGCTTCCCGTCGGCAACAAATTTGAGCAGATCTTCGATAAGCATTTCACTCGAACCGGCGATGCGCGCGTGCAGAAAGCGGTTGGCGCCGGCTTTGGCCGAGCCCAGATCGTCGCCGTCCAGGAAACCGCCCGGAAGATTCAGAAAATTATAATCGGACAGACGTTTTTCTCCGAAAAGTAATTCACTGATATGCACAATATCAATTTGATCGGCGCAGGCGAGTTTGCAGGCGTGCGCCATTTCCATCTCACAGTTGGTGCCGTTGCCGGTCAACACAATTGCTTTTACTTTGCGGGCCATATCTTTAATCCTGTCTAAAAATTAAGCGGCTTCTGCCAGGCTTCTTTAAGGTTGCTGATTTTTTCTTTCATAATCGATTTGCCATTGAGGCCGGTGATCTGGAAGAGTCCGTCGCCTGCGACAAAGCCGATTTCATTCAGTACGCTTCCGTCCATGATTTTTTCAAACCGGCCTTGATCTTTCGGATGGATGGTCACGACAAAGCGGCTTGCCGTCTCGGAAAATAAAATATAATCGTTGCGCTTCTTGCCGCGATAAGGAACATCTTTCAGGTCGATATTCATGCCCAATCCCCCGGCAAACGCGGTTTCGATGAGCGCGATGCCTAAGCCCCCGTCGGAGCAATCATGACAGGAGGCGATAAGGCCTGACTGGATGGCCTTGTGCAGGGCGCGATATTTTTTGATGGCTTTTTTTACGTCCACCTGCGGGACTTTGTTGCCAATCGCTTTGTGCTCGGCAAACCACTCGGAACCGCCCAGCTCTTCGAGGGTTTCCCCGATAACGTAAACCAGATCCTGTGGACGTTTGGCGTCCATGGTAACGGCTTTGCGGACATCCTTGATCTTGCCGATGACGGAGTAAAGCAGCGTCGGCGGTACGGAGATTTTCGTAAGGCCTATGGCATAGTCGTTTTTCATGCTGTCTTTGCCGGAAATACAAGGCACACCAAAGGCGGTGGTGTAATCATAAATGGCCATATTCGAGCGCACCAGTTGGGCAAGCTTGTATTCGCCATCGGGCGTTTTGTTAGACTTGACGGGATCGCACCAGCAGAAATTATCCAGTCCCGCCAGATGATCCAGATCAGCGCCCACCGCCACGGCATTGCGGATGGCTTCGTCAATGGCGCAGGCTGTCATATGGTAGGCGTCGATATCGCTGTAGCGCGGGCAAATGCCATGCGCCACCACCACGCCTTCCATGGAATCCAAAAGCGGCCGCACAATACCCGCGTCCGACGGCCCGTCGTTTTGCACGCCCACCATGGGTTTGATCACAGAGCCGCCCTGCACTTCATGATCATACTGTCTCACGACCGCTTCTTTGGAGCAGATATTCAGACGCGAGAGCATCCGGATAAAAGCTTTATTTAAATTGGCGGGTTCGGCAAAGGTCGGTTCCGCATTTTTTGGCGCTTTCCATTTGGCCGTAAGTTTCATCTGCGGCACGCCGTCGTGCAGAAAATCCATATTCAGGTAGGCCACGGTTTTTTCGCCAAAGCGGGCATGAAATATTCCGGACTTGGTAAACTTGCCCATGGCTGTGGCTTCCACGCCCATCTTGCGGGCCAGTGCCATAAACTGATCCACTTTTTTAGGATCAACCGCCAGTGACATGCGCTCCTGCGCTTCCGATACCAGAATTTCCCAGGGCTGAAGCCCCGCGTATTTCAGAGGTGCCAGCGACAAATCAATTTCGCAGCCCCCGGAATAGGTCGCCATTTCACCCACGGACGAAGACAGACCGCCTGCGCCGTTATCCGTAATCGCACGGTAAAAACCGCGATTGCGGGCAACCAGTAAAAAATCGGTCATTTTCTTTTGCGTGATCGGATCGCCGATCTGCACGGCGGTAACCGGCGAGCCTTCATGCAGCTCTTCTGAAGAAAAAGTCGCGCCGTGAATGCCGTCCTTGCCTATTCTGCCGCCGGTCATGATGATCACGTCGCCGGGTTTGATTTCCTTGGTGTGTGTGGGCTTACCGTTAAGGCGCGCGGGCATGATACCGGCGGTGCCGCAGTAAACCAATGGCTTGCCTAGATACCGTTCATCAAAAACAAGGCTTCCGTTGATGGTGGGGATGCCGCTTTTATTGCCGCCGTGTTCGACGCCTTCGCGCACGCCTTCGTAAATACGGCGTGGATGCAGGATGCGGGGCGGCAGTTTCTTTTTGTAAAAGGGCGACGCAAAACAAAACACATCGGTGTTGAAAATCAACTTTGCGCCGATGCCCGTACCGAAAGGATCGCGGTTGACGCCGACAATGCCGGTGAGTGCCCCGCCGTAAGGATCAAGCGCGGAAGGCGAATTGTGCGTCTCCACTTTAAATACCAGATTATGATCATCATTGAATTTGATAATACCCGCGTTATCCACGAAAACAGAAAGGCAGAAATCCTTTTTGCCTTTGGTCTTGCGGATTTTGGCCGTCGAGCCTTTGATATATTTTTTGAAAAGTGAATCAATTTTTAATTTACTACGCCCGTCGGTATACTCAATTTTGCTGTTGAAAATTTTATGCTTGCAGTGTTCGGACCAGGTTTGACCCAGGCATTCCAGTTCCACATCGGTTGTGTTTTCATCAAGCCCGAATTTCTTGCGGGCTTTGATGACGGCGGGATTTTGATAATAAGCCTGAATGGCTTGCATCTCTTCCAGATTGAGAGCCAGGAGTTTTTCCTGGCTGATTTTTAAAAGGCCCTGTGCGTCAACTTCTGCCAGATTGATATGAGTCACCTGCGGTTCGTCTTTGCCCATCACCTGCGGTACAAAAGCGGGCAGACCACAGTTTAAATCAAAATCACCCGCCGCGATGACTTGATGGCGTTCGATCAAATCGTTTGCCAGGAGACCGGCGGCGATTTTTCCCGCATCGGTTTGAGATATTTTGCCGCTGATCAGATATTGGCGGGAGGTATAAACGGCGATTTTCCGCTCGCCGGTATTCTCGCCAAGTAAAAGTGCGATCGCTTCGCGGGCCGTTTTGCCGACGTTGTCAGTCACGCCCGGACGAAAGCCGACTTCGATGAGCCAATCAAAACTTTTCGCCAGCGGGCGATTGATGGAAAATTCCTGAATGACCGGATCAGAGAGAGGCCCAACGGCTGCTTCCTGCAATTCGGCGGCGCTAAGCTCGCCGGCGATGGTATATACTTCGATGGTGGCAACTTTTGCAACGGCCAGCGCCAGATTATCGGTAATGCGCTTTTTGGTCTTTTCGCCCAACGCGTCGCGAATGCCTTCTTTAAACCCAACTTCGACTCTATCCGCCATGATTTACCTTAAATTTTCCAATATTTTTGATCTATCTGGTATGAAGCAGACGGTGCGTTTATACCCAAAAGACGTAAATTATGCAACTTACAAATATGTGTCCGAAATGACATGATAATAAGGGTTGATAAGGGATGCCGGGTGAAAAGTGGGAATGTTAACAAAGTAAATCTATTTCAACATGGCTCGGAGGCCGGAGAGCAGACCGTAAATCCTTCACCGTACCAGGAATCTTTATAGTCGATCACCGTTTGGTGAAGCAGATCTTTTTCGTATTTATTATAAACAAATTTGATGCCTTCCAAGTGCACAGTGTCATCTTCTTCTCCCGGTTCATCCAGAACCATTGCCAGGCGGGGGCCGATTCACCCAAAGCCCTGCTGAATTAACCGGACGGATTTGGCATTAAAACGTTCAAGCACTTTGAAAAGTTCAATTTTCGCTGTTTGGGTTATCGTTATGTCAATCATCGTATTTTCCTTTTTACCTTTCGCCATTAACATATGTCCGCCTTGGAGAAAGTCAAGAGGGGGATCAATGGGCACGCCCCAAGTAATTTGGTTGATAATCTGCTTGCCCGGTCTAATTGACTGTGACATGATTACTTCCTATGGCATTACTTTGGATTAATAATATTTCGGTAAGCTTCGGCGGGCCCCAGCTCCTCGACGGCGCGTCGCTCCAGATTGAAGCGGGGGAACGCATCGGGCTTCTGGGACGAAACGGGTCGGGTAAGTCCACGTTGATGAAGCTGCTTCATGGTGACATTGTTCCTGACCAGGGGGAAATTGTTTCCAGCGGGGACGTTCGCGTAGCGATAATGCCCCAGGATATCGAGGATCTGCCGGGCATGGTCTATGATGTGGTTGCCGCAGGCGGTCAAGAACATCTGGATCAATTGCACGAATATCACGATCTTACCTTGCAGTTAACCCACGGCGACAATCCGGCGCTTCTAAAAAAAATCGAACAGGTTCAGCATAAACTGGAAACGGCGGGCGCCTGGCAATATCACCAGAAAGTGGAAACGGTGATTTCCCGCACGTCGCTTTCTGAAAACGCGGAGTTCCGGCTGCTATCGGCAGGATTGAAACGCAGGGTGCTCTTAGCGCGGGCGCTGGTTGCCGATCCCGATATTTTGCTTTTGGATGAGCCCACCAATCATCTGGATATTAATTCCATCCTCTGGCTGGAAGAGTTTCTCCAAAATTACGACAAAACCCTGATGTTTGTCACGCACGACCGGACGTTTCTACAAAAAATCGCCACGCGCATTTTAGAAATCGATCGCGGCAAGCTGTTTTCCTTTCCCTGCAATTACGCGACGTATCTCGAAAGACGACAGGCCATGCAGGAAGGCGAGGAAAAACAATGGCAAACCTTCGACAAAAAACTGGCTAAGGAAGAAATCTGGGTCCGGCAGGGTATCAAAGCCCGCCGCACGCGCAACGAAGGCCGCGTGCGCGCGCTTCTGGCGCTGCGCGAAGAGCGCGCGCACAGGCGTGAACGGGACGGGAATGTCCGGCTTGCCGTTTCGGAAGCCGAGCGTAGCGGCAAGCTGGTGGCCGACGCCGAAAAAATAAGTTTTGCTTATGAAAATAAAAAAATCATCGATTCTTTTTCCACGAGGATTTTGCGGGGCGATAAAATCGGCATTATTGGTCCCAACGGTTCCGGTAAGACCACGCTACTCAAAGTCTTGCTGGGGGAACTGCCCATCTCCGGCGGGAAGATCAAGCTCGGCACAGGGATTGCGATTGCTTATTTCGATCAACTGCGCGCGCAGTTTGACGAGGGCAAATCCCTGAGAGACAACATAGCCTGCGGCAATGATACCGTTTTCATCAATGGCGTTCCCCGACACGTCGTCGGCTATTTACAGGATTTTTTGTTTCCACCCGCGCAGATCCTTGCGCCGGTTGCATCTCTTTCCGGCGGTGAGCGAAACCGTCTGCTTTTGGCCAAGCTTTTTTGCACGCCGTCCAATGTGCTGGTGCTCGATGAACCGACCAATGATCTGGACGCGGAAACGCTGGAACTTTTGGAGGATCGCCTTCTGGAATACGGCGGAACGATCTTGCTGGTCAGCCACGACCGGACATTTCTCAACAACGTTGTCACCTCCACGATTGTGCTGGAAGGGGAAGGGCGCCTGCAGGAATATGTGGGCGGTTATGATGACTGGCTCAGGCAGCGCGCGGCAATAAACGAGACGTCCAAAGCGGCGCCCAAAGAGGCAAAAGCCAAAAAGGAAAAGCAACCCAAAGGAAAAAGTAAATTGTCTTTTAAAGAAGCGCAGGAGATTGCAGAGCTGCCCCCAAAAATTGAAAAGATGGAAAAAGAAAAAGCCCAATTGTTGGCGTTGTTAAATTCTGCGGATTTATATAAAACCAACAATCCCGCCCGTGTGCTGGATGTGAATGCAAGGCTTGAGCAACTGGAGA
>CAIVDK010000071.1 GCA_903904655.1 uncultured delta proteobacterium
CATCAAACAAATTGTGTCCGATCACTTCCGCCTGCCGTCTTCCCAATGATTTTTCCGCCACCTTGTTAAAGTATGTGATAACCATGTCGTTATCAAGGGAGAAAAAGGCGTCGTTTATGCTTTCCAATATGGTTTGGATTTTCCTGTTTGCCACCGCGACTTTTTCTTCCGCCTGCTTGCGCTCGGTGATGTCGCTGAAAAGTATGCGGCAAACGGGTGCGCCTTCGGCGTCATGTGCTGCGGTCATTTCCATCCTTACCAAGAAAGCCGTTTCATCCTTTTTCATCATCCGCAGTTCATAAGCCTGCGGCTTACCTGTTTCAAAAAGATGTTTGCTTTGCAGGTAGTAGATGTCCTGATCTTTTTTGATGACGAAGCTTGTTAAGGGCTGTCTGACCAGCATTCTCCTAGTTACACCCAGCATTGTTACAGCGGTGAGGTTGGCCTCAAGGATCATTCCCTTTTCGCTCACGGTGACATAGCCTATCGGGGCCAGATCGTAGAGATCAAAATAACGCTCCCGTTGGGCATCAAGCTGCGTCTGTGTTCGCTGCAGTTCCTCGTTTTGTATTTCCAGTTCAATTTGATGGACACGCAGTTCATGGAGTGTCTTCTTTATCTTTGCCGGTGACGTCATCTTCTCGATGTTTGCAGGCGACGCTTTTTCCCGAACTATCTTTTTGGCCTGCTTGCGCAAAGCCGCTGCCTTATCTGAACGGGTCTCTTTCTTACTCATGTTTGCCCTTTCTATTCATTGGTATTAAACCACACACCAGCACACCGACTGCATCAGGTTAGTGTTTGGACTTTCGCAGATTGGGAGGCATGACATTGCTCTGTAAATACAATAAGTTATAGGGGGGGGGTAATAATTGCTTTTTTGCGGATTCGGCATAACTAAACAACTATGTTCATCATGGATTCCTCTAGACATTATCCCACCCGCATGACAAGTTGATGAAAAATTATGGAAATCAGCGTACTTCTTTCATTAACTTATAAATACTCTTTTCTAAAGCGTAAAGTCAATATTAATTTAGGACTATCTGATGCTTTTTTACCATCTGAAATCATCAACTTTTCATGACGCGGGTGTGCTTACTGCAGGAAGCTGTGAGTAAAAAAATAATTACTGAATCAACGGAATCCTTGTGCCCATCTACCAGTCATTAACTTTGGGTTCATTATAGAAGTGTGGATTACCATTCGAAAAATGCCATCCCACATCGCTGATGAGCCTAGAAAAGACTTGAATCGTTGCCCGTTCTAATAATAGCAAAGGCCTGCGCGCGCAATGCAGTCACCAGTTTCCATGTACCCTAACATATCATGCCAGCAACCATGTAATAGTAATATCGGGACAAACCTGTGACAAGAAGAAAATCATTTGCCGAGCGCGCCGAACTTGAAGAGGGTCTCCGTGACATTGCGCATTTGATCGAGAATCTGCGGCAGATCTTTTCCGCCTGTGTAGGCGCGGAGTTTTTCACTGGCGGCCAGAGGGTCGATCTTGTTGGTGCTGAAATCATCTAGGATTTGCTTGATTCCCCGGAAATGTTCTTCCGTCTCTTTGATCTTCTTTAGGTCTATCCCCGGAGCCGCTTTGGCGTTTTGCAAAAACGGAATGATCTTCTTGTCGATTTCCTTGGCCATACCCCGGCTGGCCTCCAGATGGCGATCCAGAAGCGTCATATGAGGGGCGAGTTTGGGATCATTGAGCATATGTTGCCCTTTGAATTCAATGGTTCTGGCCGTCTGCTCACCCCACATGCGTTCCAGTTGGGCGACATTTTTCGGGTTGCGCAGGTCGTTTAAGACCTTTACGTCAAGGAAGCTTTCTGAATGAGCGCGGGTGGTAAATTCCTGGAACGATTTTTCATAGCTTTGTCCCATGATTTCTTCATACGCCTGCTTGTAAGCCTTTTGGCCGTCTTTCTGCATCTGGTGAATGGACGACGTTTTACCATTTTTGATCAGGAGAGTCACCTCGTCTTCCACAAGGCCGAAGTCCCTATCCATACCGATTTTGCCCCGGCTGCTGGCATTGCGGAATTCCTTGAATTTCAGATAGCGCATGTCCCATTTTTCATCGGACATGGTTTTTTTGAAACGGGCATCAACCTGTTTGTAGAGTTGTTCGATCTTTGTTGTGGCCAGTTTTTCTACTTCGCCGCCGGTGCTCTTTAAGAAATTCTTGGCGTGAAAACTGGCATTGAGTTCCTTCGCCTTTTGATTGGCCAGGGCTTCGAGTTCCCTCACCGTTTCCGGCGCTGCAGAAAATTGTTTTGCTGCGGTGAGACGCTGCTCTATATGGGTGAATTCATCGACCAACTCCTTGCCGCGGGCCATATCCTTCTTGAATTGGCCCGTATCAAAAGGCGGTAAGCCCTGCCTCAAAGCTTCCGCCTGACGGAAATCCTGTAGACGGGTTCGCAGAGCTTCATTCTTCTTAAAAGCTTCCAGACGTTGGCGTAGTTCTGCCTGGGATGCCGGTTTGGAAAGCACGCCCGTGGTGACGCCGATCTTCTGGATGCCGTATTCGAAGAGTTTGCCTATTGCCAATGCCTCCGCCGATTTTTCGATGGCCCCGGTCAGTCCCTTGCCAGCGAAATAGCCGCCCTTTGTGTAGCCGTCGTAGGCTTCAACCGCCATGTAACTTGCCGTGTTGTACCAGGAAGCCGCGCCGCGAATGGCTTCTGCCGGTCCTCCCGTAATGTAACCCGTGAAACCTGCATAGGCCGCGGCGCCGGTCTGACCGCCGACAAAGGTGATGGCGATGTTGCCCGCCTGTTGCAGACCGCCTAACACCATTAGGGTTTTCTCCGCGCTGTCGATTTCTTTGTTCGCCTGGGCCTGCTGGACATAGCCTTGAACTTTCGTAATCAGAGCACCGTTGACCTGCTGGATTTTGGACAGATCAGCCTTGGCGATGAGTTCCGGAGTCAGTTGACGCTCAATGAATTTCTTCGCCGTTTCCGCTTCTCCCGGCGGCAGCAGGGCAGCTATCCTGTAAGCTTCCGCCGCTTGCCTTTGAGCAACTTCCATCCGGATCTGATTGGCCCGGATGTTGGCGATAAACTGGCTTTGCGTGTAGTCGTCAAATTCTGTGCGTGTATGAACAATCTCGCCTGTTTTCAGCGAGGCGATCAGATCTTTTTCCGCCTGGATATCGGCCTTTATCGTCAGAACTCGGAATTCAAAAGCTTCGCGGCGTTTGGCATCCTTCTCTGTGCCCAGATCGGCCTGCTCACGGGAAAGATTCTTCTCTAAAATAGCGATATTGGATTCGTGGAAAGCAATGGTCTCTTTGATAACCTCGGGATTTTGAGGTTCTTCTTCCGGATCTGAATCGTCCGCTGCCACCGGTTCACCCATAGGGACAACTTTGAAAGTATTTAATGTATCCGTGATCTTCGTGAGCAGATCCTGGGCTTTCTTGTCAACCAGTCCCGAATAGTCACCGCCCTCTTCGTAAGGATTGTCGCATTGGACGATGACCTGATATTCCAGCGTGACGTATTCGAGATTGCGTTCCTTCTCCTGCGGATTGGCTGTAACAAAAGGAAGGATTGCATATCCAAAGGTTCGCCAGCCATGTCCGTAAGGGGTATTTCCTAAATCATCGTACCTTGGGTTTACGAAAGTTATCTCGTAAACCTCTCCCTTAAATTTTCCCATGTCGAGAGAATAGGTTTTACGAAATGTTTTGCCCTTGAAGCTGTTGTCTGCATATTGTCTCTTGATCACTTCTGTTTTCTGTTTGTGCTGTTCCGGTTTGATGCTTTCCATTCTCAGCGCCGTATTCGCGTACCCCGTAATTCTGACTCGGGTTGTTCCTTTTTTGGGGAATTCTTCCGGCACACTCATCTTCATATTAAAGGCTTGTCTCGTCTTGGTTGCCGGATCGGAGTAGGTTTCTCCCGTGAAAGGAGCCGGAGGTTTTATGTCTGGAAAGGTCAGCCTACGGATCGGCACGTAAAGATGGCCGGCGCCAAGGCTGTATCCCTTGACCTTCTGGGCCTCAACATATATATCGGTCGTACCGGGGTTGGAACTCCATTCTCCCCCCACGTCATGCCGGAAGAAAAGGGTGATACGAGGCTCTTTTGTATAACGCTCGTCGCCTGTAACATGGCCTCCCGACCAGGCATAAAGCGTCGTATTGGCGGCAATGTTGGGCGGGATCTCCGCCGTGAACTCAACGGAGCTGAGGCCCTCAATAACATCAACGGATGGAGTGATCTTTACAACGCCTGACCGATTCAGCGGCGGGACGGTCTTTTTACCTTTACCGGCCTTGATAATCTTTCTGGTTGTTTTCAGTGCATCGTCATGCTTTTTGCCGGCCTTCTTTTTGGCTTCAGCCTGATCAGGCGGATCGCCCAGGGCTTCGATCTGTTTGGTCACCGTTGACAGCCGGGCTTGAATGGATTGAAGAAGGTTTTTCTGTTGAGCCGCTATGGCAAAGGCTTCCTCCGCGCCGGAAGCGTTTTCGTAACCTGCGGCCAGCGTGCCTTCTGCCCAGGCGGCGTCAAATTCCTCACTGGTGGTATAGACCAGACCGCGTAGCTTCAGGAATTCCACAAGCAAGGGGTTGAGCTTGTTTAAGTAGTCAATGGCCTGGGGCGTGGGAAAATCGGCCATGATCGCCCACTTCTGTTGAAAAGCCTTGGTCTCTTCGCCGCTCATATCGCCTTCAACAAGTTTCATGGCTTCGCGGGCTGCCGATGCTACGCGGCGATACTGGTCAAGAGTCAGCTTGGTAATGTCAAGAGGATTGGCCAGGTCCAACGGAATAACCTTCTTAAGAGAAGGCTGGGCAGATGCGCCAAGAGCGGAAGGAATAGAATTTGGTCCTATAAGCATCAAACCGCCACAGACAATCAGACACAACACTACTTTGGAATAAGGGATCATCGAATCATCTCCTTCAGATCATTTTGAATTAAACAGTTTATTGTTATAATTTAGGTTGATTCCCGGTTGAAAGCAAGCATTTTTTCACTGCAGACGTTTTACTGATTAATAGGAAGTTGTCCTTTCAATCACCCCACCCCACATTCTCCATAAAAAATCTCATACCTCCGGTGAAAATAAAAAATCCAGCGTGCCAATCTTTTTCGTGGCGGACTTCTTTTTCATTAGGACTATGCAGACTACAAGTTTCCGGAAGAAAAACCGCTTGTGCTGAATCTCATCCAAGAAGGATTGTCTGTTGATGAATCCCGGCATATCGATGTTAAAGAACTTATTGCGAGGGGTTCTTTATAATCGGTTGCTGGGATTTCAAACCATTAAATCCGCGGGAAGTTCTTTTGGCGGTAACGGCTTAAGATCGATTCTTAAAGACCAGCTAAGATCATCACCAGGGAGAATGGCAGGTGCAGTAGCATTGGAAACGGCTCTTTCCAGACTATCATAAAAACCGTTAGAAGGTTCGATGGCAATGTTCACTTCATTTTTGAAACCGCCGGTATTTATCCATACGCCCAGATAAGGCAGTTTGACAGGATCAAAGCGGTAGATTAATGCCAGCTTTTCCTGCGGGTAATAAAGTCCTGCGCATCCGGTTTGAAGAGGACTATTGACATAAAATTTACAACTATGACCATGTCCGATGGAATAAGGCACGGACAGTCCGGATGAACCAAAATCAATTTCATTTTCCGGTAAACCCGGAGCGCTTTCTGGCTGTACATTAAGCAATCTACGCGAACCTTTGGGCAGCATCAATTTGGTGTCTTTTCTTAATACGTTGAGCGGGTGAAGTGTCCAGAGAAACCGCAACGTGGTTTTTCCCAAATTCTGAGCGATGTAATCAAACCGGACCGTATGTTCAGCATCAAATGATACAGTGCGGGTAAATCTCATCGGCATACAATCGAGTTCAACACTGCCCTTAACGCTATCGTCAATGATATTAACACACCATGAACGACCCCACACTTCACCGTGGTCTGGCAGGCGTGCGCCCTGATATTCACTTCCAGGACAGCTACAGGCATCTATTGTCGGCAGCATATCATCACATCCCGAAGTATCATATTTTTCAAAACAGGCTCCGGACGTAAGTTTTTTGTAACTTTTGGCGGTAGGCTGGAAAAGGCTCTCAAAACCGGTTGGTTTGTAAAATAATGAAGCCATCTTAAAACCAAAAGCCGGCAAAAGAGCGAGGCTTAATGTGCCATTATCCATGAAAACGGCTCTGCGCCCAAGATAAGTCCCTTTGCGGATTACGACCTTGTTC
>CAIVDK010000072.1 GCA_903904655.1 uncultured delta proteobacterium
AGGATTGAGAGACGAATACGGATCCTGAAAAATCATCTGAACGCGACGACGGTAGGTTTTTAAACCGTCGGAAGACAGCGCAAAGATATTTTGATCTTTAAAATATGCGCTGCCCGCATCCGGCTCTTCCAGCCTCATCAGTAGCCGGGCCAATGTTGATTTTCCGCAGCCTGATTCGCCGACCAGCCCCAGGGTTTCCCCCTCAAATATTTGCAGATCAACACCAGCCACCGCCCGGACAATCCTGGTCCGGTTTTGCAAGAATCCGCCGCCGAGAGTATATATTTTCTCCAGTTTTTGAATATCAATCAAGACAGACGCCATGGAGATTGTAACTCCTTCATTGTACTTTTCTTTGGGAAATAAAGCAGGCGACAAAATGACCGTCTTCAATTTCTATCAACTCCGGCTCGTGAACACGGCATTCATCCTCGGCGAGTTCACAACGCTCGGAAAAACGACAGCCGGACGGCAGATCATAGAGACTGGGAACTGTTCCGGGAATGGTTTTTAAATAGGCTTCGCCGTCAACCGCGATATCGGCGCACCCGGAAGGACGCGACGCCATCAGGCCGCGAGTATAGGGATGCAGTGGACGGGCAAATAATTTTTCCACATCTGCTGTTTCCACAACCTTGCCCGCATACATCACCGCCACTTTTTGCGCCGCTTCGGCGACAATCCCCAGATCGTGCGTGATCAGAATGACCGCCATATTATTTTTCTCTTTCAGATCGGAAATTAAATTAAGAATCTGCGCTTGAATCGTCACATCCAGCGCCGTAGTTGGTTCATCCGCAAGCAGCAACTGAGGACGACAGGACATGGCCATCGCAATCATGACGCGTTGACGCATACCGCCGCTGAGCTGGTGGGGATAATCCTTCACCCTACTTTCAGGCTCGGGAATGCCGACTTCATCCAAAAGCCTCACGCTCAGGGCAAGCGCCTCTTTGGCCGGAACATGCTGGTGCAGACGGATCGCCTCCGCAATCTGATCGCCGATACGCAAGACGGGATTGAGCGACGTCATCGGCTCCTGAAAGATCATGGCGATATCATGGCCTCGTTTTTCTCGCATGTCGTCTTCGGATAATGACAACAAATCCCTACCATTAAACAACACCACGCCTTCGGCAATTTGACCGTTTGCCGGAATCAGTCTCATCACGGAAAGCGCCAGCATTGTTTTGCCGCAACCGGATTCTCCCACAATACCCAGCGTTTCACCGGCGTTCAACATCAGAGAAACGCCGTCAACCGCCTTGATCACGCCCCTGGCCGTTGAAAAGACCGTCTTTAAGTTCTTGATTTCTAAAAGGGGTTGCATATTTATTTATTTAATCGGTTTTGTAAATATTCAACAAGCAATCGCACCGTAACGCCTGATGCACCCCTGGGAATATAGGCCTTATCTTTGGCTGTCCAGGCAGGTCCTGCGATATCTAGATGCACCCAGGGGTAATCGCCTACAAATTTGCCGAGGAATGCCGCAGCCGTGATTGTGCCCGCCGTGCGCCCGCCGCTGTTTTTATAATCGGCAATATCGCTTCTAATCAACTCGGAATAGCTTTCCCATAACGGCAGTTCCCAGACCAGTTCGCCGGTTGTTTGGGCGGCTTGATTGATCTCTTTTTTGAGTTGCTCATCCGTTCCCAGCATGCCGATAACATCATCGCCCAACGCCACGATGCACGCGCCGGTTAAGGTGGCGATGTCAATGATGGCCGCCGGTTTATACTTCGACGCGTAGGACAGGGCATCGGCCAGAATCAGACGTCCTTCGGCGTCCGTGTTCAGCACTTCAATTGTCTTGCCGGAATATGATTTTAAAATATCGCCTGGTTTCAAGGCGCTGCCACCAGGCATGTTTTCCGTGGCGGGAACCAGACCGACGATATTGACCGGCAGCTTCAGGTCCGCCGCCGCCATGATGACTGCCATAACCGCCGCGCCGCCGGACATATCCGTTTTCATTTCGTCCATTTTTTCCGCGGGCTTCATGGAAATACCACCACTGTCGAAGGTCAGGCCCTTCCCGACCAAAGCAATCGGCGCATCGCCTTTTTTCCCGCCGGCATATTCCAGGATAATGAGTTTTGGCGGTTGATGGCTGCCTGCCGCCACGCCCAAGAGAGCGTTCATCCCGAGTATTTTCAGTTTTCCGCGATCCAGTATACGGCAGGAGACATTTTTTCTTTTCGCGATTTTTCCGGCATGGGCGGCCATGATCGTCGGCGTCATTTCATTGGCGGGCGCCGAAATGAGGTTGCGGGCAAAGTAAACGGCGTTTGTAATGATGTTCGTCTTTTTGATTTCATCCAGAATAAAGGAATAATCTTTAGTTTCAGCCACAATTTCCAGTTGCCGCATTTCCTTGAGCTCGTCGCAGCCAACGGTTTTATAAGTCGTATACTGATACAAGCCCAGAGTCGCTCCTTCCGCTATCGCTGCAATAATTTTTTCTTTTTGATCCGGCAAAAGAGTCCAATCAATGGTTGTTGCCGCGTCTGTAATATTCAAGCCGCGCAGATGCTGCATGACTTTAGCAAAAGCGTTGCGGATTTTTTCCAGATTCAGTTCACTTTTCCTGCCCAGACCCACCAGCGCAATTCTTTTTGCCGGAAGTGACCGGGTGTAAATCACAGATATTTGCGACGGCCTGGCCTCAAAATCACCACTTTTCAGAAGATCGCTAAGCAGTCCGCCGGTTTTTTGATCGATTTTTGAAACCAATTCGGAGAATGTCTTTTCGCCTTCACAAAGAGCCACTATGACAGCCTGAGTTTTCGTATCGGCAAGATTTCCTTTTTTAACCGTAATATTCACATGAACCTCCTTAAACGATAAACCTTTAACTCTAACGGGGTATCCACTAATAACATATCAATAAAAAAGTCAATTAGTACTCCGGGGGCGGGCATTTCGATAATTCAATTGACAAAATCCGTCAATCCTTTTAAAAATAAGTGCACTTGTGCAGGGCGGCAGTCCCGGAAATAAAATCCATAAGTTCAAAAGAAAAAGGAAAACGTGACAACAAACGATAGTGGATTTGATTCATACCAGAGGGTGCGCTGCGATCATTGGGATGCGGTCGCTCGTAAGATGGATTCCTGGACGGGATGGAACAGGGGGTACCATGAGCGACTGACACAGGTTTATCGCTTCTGGGTAGCGCCGGGACAGCGGATACTGGAAATCGGCTGCGGACAAGGGAATTTACTGGCCTCCCTTCGGCCATCGCGCGGCGTGGGCGTAGATTTTTCACCGGAGATGGTGAAGCGCGCCAGAATTACCCATCCGGAACTTGAATTTTTAGACGCGGACAGTCACGATCTGAGCGGACTTACGGGGTCTTTAGATGTCATTATCCTTTCTGATCTAATCGACGACCTATGGGACGTGCAGAAGGTCTTTGAACAGATCTCACGCCTCTGTCAACCAAGGACAAGACTAATCATCAACTCATACAGCCGCGTGTGGGAAGTGCCGCTGAGCATCGCGGCAAAACTGGGACTGGCCAAACCAAGACTGACACAGAACTGGCTGACAGTGGAGGATGTGACGGATCTTCTGAATCTTTCGGGTTTCGAGGTTATCCGCTCCTGGCAGGAAGTCTTGTGGCCAATTCGCACGCCATTGATTGATCGAATGTGCAATAAAGTTTTAGTCAAGATGTGGCCTTTTAAGCTCTTTGCCATGACCAACTTCATCATGGCGCGTCCCTGTCCGGAAACGCCGATGGATAACCCCCTTGTTTCCGTGATCGTGGCCGCACGCAACGAAGCGGGAAATATCGCTCAGATCTTTGCCCGCACACCGGAAATGGGGTCAGGCACAGAGCTTGTTTTTGTGGAAGGGCATTCTCAGGATGACACCTATGGCGCAATCCAACGAGAAATAGCTGAACATCCCGAAAGAAAAAGCCAGATCCATCGTCAGAATGGTGTTGGAAAAGGCGACGCTGTGCGCTTGGGATTCGCAAAAGCGCGGGGTGATGTGCTGATGATCCTGGATGCCGATATGACCGTGCCGCCGGAAGATCTGCCCCGTTTCTTTGAGGCCCTACATTCCGGCCGGGGGGAATTTATCAATGGGGTGCGACTGGTCTATCCCATGGAAGACGAGGCCATGCGTTTTTTCAACTTCATGGGAAACAAGTTCTTCAGTCTGGCGTTTTCCTGGTTACTCGGTCAACCGATCAAGGACACCCTTTGCGGCACTAAAGTGCTTACAAAGCGCGACTATGACTTAATCGCAACCAACCGGTCGTACTTTGGCGATTTCGATCCTTTCGGCGATTATGATTTGGTCTTTGGCGCGGCCAAGCTAGGACTGAAAATTGTGGATCTGCCCATCCGCTATCGGGCGCGCACCTACGGCGAGACGAACATCCGGCGCTGGAGCCACGGCTGGCTGCTGCTACGCATGGTGGCCTTTGCGGCCAAGAGAATCAAATTCATATAACTGGTACAAGCACATGAATAGACAATACATTTTTATCTTATTTAACCGATTATACAGCTCCTTCTTCTCAATTTACAGGCCACTCTATTTTGCATATAAACACTGGTCTGATCGAGATAAGATCCGTCTCATAAAAACTTACGTAAAGCCAGGCATGATGGTTCTAGATATTGGAGCCAATATCGGTTTCTATTCAATCCTCCTATCTAAACTGGTTGGTAAAGGAGGTATCGTTTATGCCTTTGAACCCGAAGAGAATAATTTTAAATTCTTGGAGCGATTGACGAAGAATCTTGGCAACATAAAAATTGCAAATATTGCCTGCGGAGAGAAAAGTGCAGTTGCTTATCTATATAAATCAAAAGAGATGAATATTGATCATCAGGTTTACGATAGTGGAGAATCGCGAGAGAAAGTTGCCGTACAAATGGTGACTATTGATGATTATATCAGAAGTGACAAGCAGATGGTTGGTTTTGTGAAAATTGATGTGCAAGGTTATGATTGTTATGTATTCAGAGGCATGAAAGAAATTCTCACCCGTTCGAAGGATCTGCTCATCATCGGTGAATTATGGCCTTACGGTCTGAAGAAAGCAGGGTCATCGGCAGAAGAATATTTGTTGGAAGTTAAACTTGCCGGATTCGATGTCGAAGTCCTCTCGAAAGATGCAATACAAGATTATTCTTTATATGCTGATGATAAATTGTTTTATGTGGACTTTGCTGCGCGAAAGATAAATTCAAGTCCGGTGTCGGAATAAGATTAATGAGCTTTATAAAGGACTAATAAATGGTTACGGATGAGAGAATACAGAATGAAATTCATCATGGTGAATACATCAGGGAACATGGTGAAGAGATATGGAACTGGTCCTCGCCCGCTGGAAAATTGAGATGGGCCAGAAGATGTCGTTTATTCACGGAATTTCTGGGCAATCAGAAAAGATTTGTCCTGGAAATTGGTTGTGGCACCGGGCTCTTCACAAAAGAATTGGCCCGTACCAATAATACCATTGTATCCATCGATGTTTCGGATGCCTTGATTATAAAAGCAAAGGAGAGGGTTTCCTCTACCAATGTCAATTTCATCGTGGGCAACGCCTATGAAACGAATTTTAAATCCGGCAGCTTTGACTTTATTGTAGGCAGTTCATCTCTCCATCATCTCGAATTAGATTCTGCGCTGAAGGAATTTAGCAGAATATTGAAGCCAGGTGGTAGAATGATATTTACGGAGCCGAACATGATGAATCCGCAGGTGGCACTGATCAAGAAAGTGCCTTCTATAAAGCGGATCGCTGGCGATTCTCCCGATGAGACGGCTTTTTTCAGATGGCAAATCGCAAACCAGTTGCGTCGTTATGGATTTGCTGATGTTTGCGTAAAGCCGTTTGATTTTATGCATCCACAAACGCCGGCATGGTTATTAAATATGGCGGAGCGACTGACCATAATTATTGAAAAAGTACCTCTCGTTAGGGAGATCGCCGGTTCACTAATCATTCAATGCCGGAAAACTTAAATTAGCTTTATTGCAGCTTATGATTTTCTAAAAATGCCCTACAAGCTGGCGTGTTCCGGAAATATTTGAATCTGATGTCTGATTTCAAAATATCCAAAACGTTGAAACCCTCTTTTAAAGAAATTTCAAGATAAGCCGCACAGTCCTCATATTTTTTTTGCTGTGAGTAAACACCGGCCATCCCATAATAAATATATCCCTTATTATGCGTTATCACCTTATTGATCGTTTCATACTGAACCAGGGCTTCGTTATAGAGACCTGCATCTTGATAGGCCTGTGCTAAATTTAACCTTGCCGGCACGTTGGCGCGATCTATTTTTATCACAAATAAAAAATGAGATATCGCTTCTTCATATTTACCCTGTTTGGCCAAAATAACCCCATAATTATCGTGAGTTTCCAAATTGTTTTGATCAATGTTCAGAGCCTTCACCATTAATTTAATCGCCTCAGCATCATTGCCCGCGCGGCTTTGAATAAGACTCAGATGTATATATGGTTGTGCCAAATTAAAATTTAAGGCGCTTGCCTTTTGGAAATACACAATGGCTTGCTTGTCGTCTTTTTTCGCGACCAAACAAACTCCATAGTTATGGTATGCCCCGGCGTGAGTCGGATAAAGCTTGATACATTTGGCAAGATAAATCATGGCTTCATCTGTTCTGCCCGAAGACGCCAGTGTCTCACCCAGGTTATTCAACGCGAGCGAATTATCTCCTGCTACTTCAAGACACCGGTTAAATAAAGCAAAACTATTGGAAAAATATATGTTTTGAATCCTCGTTAATAAAGCAAAGTAAAATATCATCACGCCGTATAATATGACTTTTAAAACTTGAGAATAACGACCTTTTAGCCTGTCATTCGCTTCCCATATTACCATGATAAAAATACCAATCATGGGGATGTACATGAACCGGTTGGCCAGGGCAGGCCAAAGACCGGCCTGGATCAGGCCACTGGCTGGTGACAGGGCAACAAGAAACCAGAGCCATCCGATGATAAGCCAAGGCCTTTTTCCCCTCACAATGAAAAAAAGAATGGTTACTGAAATTACGAATGAAAGCGCTCCTAAAAAATATAAAAGGATAAATGTTTTGGGGAAAGGATAAAAGATGGATAAATTGACTGGCCATGCAATATATTGCAAATATTGAATAATGGAGACAAAATAATTGTAAATTCTCAAGTAAATTGGAGCAAGCTCATGAGTAACGAGCATGCGACTATGCAAAACTGACGCCATGGTTATCAATATTGAAACCAATGAAAGAATGAGAAATGGCAGCTTTTCTGCGATAATCCTGCCAATATCCGATTTGCATAAGGAAATAAATCTATTTATGGGGTTGGAAACAATAGCGATGCTTTCATAATTATTTACCGCCGCTCTTTCGAATCTTTTCAACGGCCAATAGTCAAGTAATAAAAGTAGGATAGGAAGCGTAAGAATTGGGGGCTTGGTCATTAAGCCGCAGGTGTAAAGGATCAGTATTAAGGCATATTTCCACTTTTCTTTCTTTTCCACATAATGGAGATAAGTATAAAGCGCACCAAATAAAAAAAAGGTGCTCAATACAGTTTTTCTTTCTACCAACCAGGCGACGGATTCGACATTTAGAGGATGAATGGCAAATAATAAGGCAATGAAAGCCGCCTTGAACTGCGCCCCGGTCATTTTCGATATAATAAGGAACAACAAGACGGCATTTAAAATATGTAAGGCCAGATTTACGAGCAGTTGTGGCCCCGGTTTGATGCCGAAGATCTGGCAATCCAGCATATGGGAAAGCAAGGTCAAAGGATGCCAATAGGAAATACTGGTGAAGGTGAACGCCCACTTAATGTTTTCGAGAGTGAATCCGTTTTTAACATAAGGATTGGCTGACACATATACATTATCATCAAAATTAAGAAACTGATGATGATGAATGCCCCAGTAAGCAAAAATGGTCATCCCCGCTATTGCACATACAATAATGACGTTTATAAAAAAAGGTGAAAATTTGAAATCATGATTTTTCATACTAAAACCATCAAAAAAAGATAGCCGATCATTGTATGATCAGCTATCTTTTTTGTAGCATTGCCAGCACTATTTTTCTAGCAGAAAATCTGCACAACATTATAAGAGCTTAGCAGGACAACATTAAAATTAATATATACTAAAGCTGCCTGAATTGCCCGTAACGGAAGAATTCCACCAGCTTGGTCCAGCTGTCACTGTAACGGTTATGACACCGGCAGCATTTGCAATCGTACCCGAGAAATCGCCTACGACAACAGGACTGGTCGGTGAATATGTCGTTGTTGAAGGTGTTGTCAGTAAGGCTTTTGAATATTCCAAAGTAGCCTGTGATTTTAATGCCGCAACAGCACCTTGTACAGCATTTTCTCTGGCCTTCGCCTGCATATCTAGATACTTCGGCACGGCCACTGCAGCCAAAATACCTAAAATAACCAACACCGCAATGATTTCAATAAGCGTAAAACCCTTTTGATTCTTAATTGTTTTCCTCATTTTTCCCCTCCCCATAGTTAGTTTTGATATTTTTTATTTTCTTGTTTCATCACTACATCACCGCGACCGGCACTTATATACCATAATTATTGAGAAAGACAAATTATATTTATTCCATGTCAAACTATTTAACCATTTTCGTCATATCCCACATGGGCAAAAAGATAGCCATGGCAAAAAAACCGACTACCGCCGCCAGGCCCACAATTAAAATTGGACCAATAGCATCGGAAAGACCTTTCACCGCATAGCTGACTTCGTCGTCATAATGGATAGAGACTTGCCGCATCATGTCTTCAATATTGCCTGATTCCTCGCCAATGGCCACCATGTCGACGACCATCGGGGTAAAGTATTTTGCCGAGCCAAGCGGTCCGGAAATTCCCTGCCCTTCCTGTATCCGGTCACGGACATGGTCGAATTCGCGGGAGATTGCCGTATTGCCGATTGTATTAGAGATAACTTCCATTGTTTGCATCACGGGAACACCACTGGCCTGCATAATGGCAAAAATACTGGCGAATCGGGACATTGCCGCTTTCTGAAACAAGGGACCAAAAAGCGGCATTTTCAGTAAAAAAGCATCAAGCAAATAGCGTCCGTCCGCAGTTTTGAAATATGACCGCAAACCGACGATCAAGGCTGCTAGACCAATAATAAGAATATACCAGTAATTGGCCAATCCCTGATAAAGAAGCATGGCAATTTTGGTCGGCAGGGGCAGAGCGATCCCCGTTTTGGCAAATATGTCAACAAATTTGGGGATGACAAAAGTCAGGAGGACAAAAAAAGCGAGGCCCAGAGCGATTAAGACTGTAATCGGATATTGCAGGGCAGATTTAATATCCGATTTTATTTTGGCTTCATGTTCGATAATATCGATCAGACGGCCGAGGATTTCGGGGACAGAACCACTCACTTCGCCTGCATTGATCATGCTGAGAAAAAGAGGCGAAAAAGTGGATGGGAATTTTTTCATGGCCGCGTTAAGCGTTAAACCATCCTTGACATCACGGCTAATTGCCGTAACAACTCTTTTGAGTGTTTTATCCTGTGTTTGATTCTCCAGAACCTGCAGTAATCTGAGGATAGGGACGCCAGCCTGCATCATAGAACGGAACTGTTTTGTAAAGAGGATTAAATCTTTTGTTTTGACCGATCTGCTGAAGCTTAATGCTATCCGTGATGCAATACTGATTTTGTTCTTGTCTTCCATTACGATTTTGATTGGAATCAAATTACGGGAAGCCAATATGGAATTAACCATGTCCACTGTTTCCGCTTCGATCGAACCTGAAACAGTGTTCCCCGTTTCATTGATTGCCGAATAAATATAATCAGCCATGTTTTTTCACCTCAGATCATAACGGCCGAAGCCGCCTCTTCCAGCGTGGTAATTCCATTCATTACCTTAGCTGCGGCATCTTCTCTAAGCGTCCTCAACGTACCTGCATCCACTGCAGCTTTTGTAATTACTTGATTTGTATATCTCTTCAGGATCATATCCTGGACCATATCGTCGTTCACCAGAACTTCAAATAGTCCCGTTCTTCCTTTATAACCTGTGTTTTTACATTGGTAGCAGCCCTTGCCCCGCTGGAAATTGGCATTTTTGGCTGCTTCCACAGTAATGCCCAGAGCAACTAAAGCGCTTTGGGAAGGTTGATATGATTCTTTACAATAGGGACATATTGTCCGCAACAATCTTTGGGCAAAAGAAACCAGCAGGACTGAGGAAATTAAAAAAGGTTCAATTCCCATATCAATGAAACGGGTTATGGCTCCGGCAGCATCGTTTGTATGGATTGTGCTCAAAACACGGTGTCCGGTTTGAGCCGCCTGAACGGCAATGGCCGCTGTTTCCGAATCGCGGATTTCACCAACCATAATCACATCCGGGTCCTGACGGAGAATGGATCGCAATCCACTGGCAAAAGTCATTCCAGCTTTCCTGTTTAACTGAACCTGACGGACATTGTTAACCCGGTATTCGACGGGATCTTCCAGTGTCATGATGTTGATATCCGGTTTGTTAATGGAATTAAGAATAGCATAAAGACTTGTGCTTTTTCCGCTGCCGGTCGGACCGGTGCTCAAAATTAATCCATAAGGCTTGCCGCTCATTACTTCTATCTTTTCCCTATCCGAAGGAATCATACCCAGGCGATCTAGCGTATATATTCCACCACTCATGTCCAACAGGCGCAAAACAAGATTCTCTCCGTATATCGTTGGAATTACGGAAACTCTCACGTTGATTTCTTTATCGCTCATTTTCAGGGTAAATCGTCCGTCCTGAGGGACTCGAGACATCGTAATATCCATATTGGCCAGTATTTTGATGCGGGCAACAATGGGCAGGAACAATGTCTTGGGAGGTGACGGAACTTCGATCATCTTGCCGTCAATACGAAAACGCATTTGAACGGTATTGTGCTGTGGACTGATATGGACGTCACTGGCGCCGTCCCGGATAGCCTGCGCGAAGATGGAATTGGCAAGACGAACGACCGGCGCTTCACCCGCCATGTCCTGCAGGGCTGCCACCTGCACTTCTTCTTTATTCAACGCGGCTTCTTCCTGGCCTTCGTTGATTTCCATGTTTTCCATGCTTTCCATGATGCTGCCCAGGCCGGACTGCGAGCCATAGAGAGAGCTGATCAGCTGACCAAGCTCTCTTTCCGAACAGACCACGGGTTCTACTTCCGAGTTGGTCAGAACTTCTATGTAATCCAGCGCGTTGATATCCAGAGGGTCAACAATGGCTATGGTCAGAAGCCTTCCTTTTTTCCTGAGGGGCGCAATTTGATATTTCTGCGCGATTTCAATGGGAATATAACGGATCAACTCCATATCCAGCGGATAATCATCGGGGTGATATTTGGCAATCTTGAGTTGCTGGCTCAACATATCAATAATCTGCTGTTCATTGACAATTCCCTGGCGCGTGAGATATTGACCTAGTTTTAAACCGGCTTTCCTTTGCTCAATAAGGGCCTGTTGCAGAAGATCTTCCGTAATAAGACCGTTTTCAACCAGCATTTCACCTATGCGTTTTTTGATCTGCATTCAAACCTCCGAGATGAGTTGTTCTCAGTTACTGTAAAAACCTTTTGTTAAAAAAAACAATGTCGCCATCCCATTGCGATAATATTTGAGCAGAGGCGGCAATTTCTGCTGGTAGGCGACGAATAGCATCTCTGGCCGCTTCAATACTCATAAAGCGCTCATCCAAGGCAATCGAGAATTGTCTGCCTTCCCGTTTATTCCAGAAAGAAAGAAGCAGCAGGGCGGGCATATTGACCATATCTTTTTTTTCAATGAATGAATAATAGATGGTTTCCAACTCTTTACCGTTCTCCAGCGAAACAATAATCGTGTCCTTCTTCAGTGGCTGGGCTTTCTCCTGTATTGAGGGTACTTGAATCACGGCGCCTGCGTGGACGTACTCAACGTTTTTTATCAGAGGATTGGCGGCAACGATCAACTGTTTGCTCTCTGCATTGACCTCTCCATAAACAATGTGGAGGACTTGCCAGATGGTCATTCTTTTCTTGAAGGCTATTTTGCCAAGATAATCAGGTATTTCCTTGGGAGTTTCAACACTGTCCATCTCTGCGGGGGGTGCTATTTTCTCGGAAGTTTTAACACTGTCCATCTCTGTGGGAGGTGGACTAAAAGGTTCTCTTTTATAGCTGTCCATGCTCGATAAGACGCGCTGATTTTGAATCTGATTGCCATGATTCTTTGGTTCATTTAAATAAAAAACAGTGGAAATAAGCAGGACAGCCAACATCAGGAAGCTCAGCATCGCCCATGTGACTCGCCTAAGTGTCCGCCCGTTTGTCTTGCTTACGCAGTTTCTCACCAGAAACCAGCCGGCTTTGCTTTTACCGCTAATAATCAGC
Organism: uncultured delta proteobacterium; assembly: GCA_903904655.1. GTDB lineage: Bacteria > Desulfobacterota > Syntrophia > Syntrophales > Smithellaceae > UBA8904. Next base: position 12,427 of record CAIVDK010000072.1, read on the forward strand.
ATGAGTAAAATCTGATGACAAAGCGAAACAACTTTACGAGGATATCCAGCCGTAGCTACATAGACGGCAAGCACTCCGCCGAATGTTAAAAGAGACTGACGCATCGGATCCTGGCTTGCAAATGAAATCCGATGTTTAATCATCGCCTTCATTTGCCAAAAAGAAAGCGGTTGAAGATGATATAAGTAGTTGACTCGATCAAGAAGATTAGCTCTCGCGGCAAGACTTTTGCGAAATTCCGGCTGAGCGAAAATGACAATTTGTAATAGTTTAAAGCTGTTGGTCTCGTAATTTAAAAATTCCCGGAGGATTTCCAGACAATCATCGGGAATTTTTTGTCCTTCGTCAATGATCAGAACAATATTTTTTTGATCTTGCACGCCTCGTTCGAAAAGAAATCTTTTAATTATCTCTTTGATTTGCCACTCTTGATCATCGCCGGAAATATTCGAAATCCCTAAAACAGAGGCAACCGCTTTAACAAACGAAAGCCGACTTTCTGCCGCCGGGTCTAATAAAAGAAATGTCTCAATAGTTGATGAATCACTCTCGATAGGCGCAGATAAATTCTGGATGAATTTGCGGCACAGTGTTGTTTTTCCTGTACCGACTGCGCCAATTACAATATTCAGACCACGTCTTAAACGCACCGCCAGTTCGAGCCCTTGCAGGCAGATCTTATACTGAGATGACGTAAAAAGAAACTCCGGTTCAGGGGAGTTGGAGAAAGGTTCTTTTTTAAATTGAAGAAGATTGAAATATTCCATTTTTCAGACGTATCCTTATCAGTTGCTGCAGGTTTGCCTGGATTCATCTTTATCCTGAAGATTTGCCGGAAAGCTATTTTTCAACGCTGGCTGTCTGCAAAATAGTCGGTGTGATAAAAATCAACACTTCTTCCATTGCATCGCTTTTGCTATCCGATTTAAAAAGATATCCCAACACAGGAACGTCTTTGAACAACGGCAAGCCTTTTTCTCCATCAGAGTTTGTGTTTTTCGTTAAACCGGAAATAACGATTGTTTCTCCATCTTTTACAATCAAAACAGTTTGTGTTTGTTTCTTGATGATAAATGGGGTGCCATCTGTAAGTTTATTTATTGGATCCACCTCGTCTTTTTTTACCAATATTGTCATTTTCAGATTTTTACCATCAATCACATGCGGTGTGATTTCCAATCGTAGCACAACATCTTCAAACTTAATCACTCTAGTGGGTGGCGTGACGCTCGTATCCAATGTAGCGTATGGGACTCTAGCTCCATTTTCCGTAAAAGCTTTCTGATTATCCAATGTGGTTATCGAGGGACTGGAAAGAATATTTAGCTTACTGTCACTCTGCAAAGCCTGCAATTGCACCTCTAATAAATTACCGCCAATCTTTCCGAACAGCAAAGCTAAAGAACCCAGAGGCGTAGTAGCGCCTCCTAAAGCCGCCGGGAAGTTCATCCCTAATCCGCTGCCTCCTATTCCTACTGGAGCGCTGCTACCGCCCGTTACAATAAGGCTATCGTTACCCACGCTAACATTTCTATTTCCACCCCACAGAATTCCTAAATCGCGGGCAACATTTTTCGATGTTTCCACAATATTGGCCTTAATTAATATCTGTGGCGTTGGCTTATCAATTTTTTCAATAATCGGAATCATTCGTGCCAGATCCTGAGAGTTCGCGGAAATGACCAGCGAATTACTATGTTCATCACGTGTAACGGACCCTCGCGTTTTCCCGTCTTTATCCTTGGTCAGAAAATCTTGCAGCGTCTTTGCGAGTTTCTCGGAATCGGCATAATCAATCTTAACAATCACCGGGTTCTTCAAAGGTTCGACCCATTGAATATCACGCAATTGTACTTTTTGTTTTAATTCCTGTTCAATATCTTCAATCGTCATGACCCGAATGATTTTGCCTTCCCACACGTATGATAAACCATGTGTTTTCAATAGTCCGGTAAAGGCCTGATCCCAGGGGACAGAACGAAAATCGACACTGACATCTCCTTTTAAGTCATTTTTGACCAACAGGTTACAATCAACGGATTTCGCCATCGCGCGTAAGACCGCCTTGAGGTCCGCCTGACGCATGGTAAGATTAATCGACTTGGTTGGCAGTATATTAGATGTTTCTTCAATTATCGCGGATGTTTGCGCTTCTTTGCTTGGTGAAGTCATAACGTCGATCTTTTTGGGCTTGGCTTCAGGAGAATGCCCTGGGGAATTGTCCGCCATCGTGCCCCATTTTTCAAAAAAAGGATCTTTCTTTGTGCTTTTGAGATCTCCCGAACAGCCGACAAAGAATATCAGCATCAAAAAGCACATCATTATTTTATCGATTTTTATATGACTTGCACTTAGAGTCAAGGCAATATCCTCCATGTTTTAGTTTTATTCTTGTATCGGAACATACAATTCGCTAAATGTGTTACGGTTGATAATTAAAACGCGTGAAGGTGATATGCTTTTTAACGAATAACCTTTAAGATCAAGGGATTCTCCTGCCTCATATTCCCAACCGTTGATGATTGCCATTTTTTTACGACCTGCTTCAACATAACCGGAATAGATAATTTTTGCTTTCACCACGCCACCTGTCTCTTTTCCAACAAATTCACGGTAGGAGGTCTCCTCCCAAAATGGACTTCTATTCCACTCTGTCTCTGCTCTTGCCGCAATGTAGATATCAACACCAGTTGCTTTAGCCTTCGCTAAATCGTTGCGGATCGTGTTCACAAAAGATTCAATTTCAACGGGCTTAGCTTCTATTTTTGTTTTTCCCCCCGTCGGCCCGGCAATTAACAGATCATAGGCCGCATATAGGGCAACCATGGCGGTAACCGCTAGAATAATGATTTGTCTTTTATTTAATTTATTCATTTTTCCCGCGTTCGGCTAATTGGCTAGGGCAATCCATATTTTTAATCTAAATTCCATGGAATCACTATTTTGATTTATATTAATTTCTTCAATCTGATCTATATAAGACAAATCCCCTAATTTTACTAACAGTTTCTGGAAGTTGGCAAACTTTCCTTTTATCGCCACATGGTAGAGGATGTTTTGCGATCCACTGGCTATGGTTTTAACATCCGGTATCAGAGAAATGATCATGAAACCGGATTTTCCTGCCTCAGCGCGAAAAGTATCTTGAAATTTGCCCATATCCTGCCTGGAGAGTCTTGTTTTCACGGGGTTTGGTAAAGCATGGACTTCTTTTTTCTCAGAGGCATTTTTTAATAACTGATAGAGCCCTCCTAACCCCTTTTGTTCATCAATTTGAGTTTGAATTTTTTTTACATCCTGGGAAAGATCGGAGTTATAGTGATTTAAAGGAATAATTCCCAACAGAACGACAAGAAAGATAATTCCGCCACAGATCAACACGTAACTTAAGCTGTTTGCCGTAATTTCCTGATTGAATTTCTTAATCATCACTAACCTATTTTCGCGTTTATTGTGAACTGAAGAATTTCTTTCTTCTTGAATTTTACTACACTGCTCTTTTGCAATGCTACGCCTTGAAGAATGGGTGAATTTTCCAGTTTCATGACATATTGTGCTAAAATTGCATCGAGTTCGCTTCGGTCACCCAAAACTACCCCCTCAAGAGTAACACCTTCGTCTTTTTCTTTTTGGACTGCATCTTTCTTTTGTTCCTGAAGCCCTGTAGCCGGAATGGCTATTCGGACATTGATCAATCTGATATTTTCTGGGGTCAGAAATGACAATTCACTGATGAGCGCCATCCCTCTGTATTTCCGGGAATATTGCTGGTTGAGTTGATGCTTAATTTTCATATTTGCTGCAAGAACAGTAATTTTATCCTTAGACAACATCGGATTGAATAGCGACAATTCTTTTTCCAGTTTTTCCTTGTTAACCCTCACATGATTTGTATCAATCGCCTGAAAAATAAGAATGGCAAGACAAATAGTCAAAGCGGCCGCGAAAGTCGCAAAGATACCACGATTGGCCATCGTCCTTCTGATCTCCTGTTTTTTTTCCACATAAGTAAAAATGGCATTTGGTGTGTACTTCCGGTCAGATAACGATAACCCAATCACCGGAATCAGCGATGTCCTTTTGGCAAGAGACAAGGATGCGCCGGATACTGAAGCATTCTTTCCTTGAAAAGGATCAAAGAACTCACTTTTGGTGCCAAGTTGTTCGCTGATATATTGTAACAAGGAATGATAAAATACATTCATGACCGATGAAATATAGACCTTCTCTATTTTTTCATAACCGACTGATGTCGTATAATATTCCAATGTTCTTTCGACCTGACGGATTAACCTCTCCAGCGCAGGAGTGATCATCTCCAATATTTCGTTTTCAGTCCAATGGGCGCCGTCTTCGTCTTTTAACAATTTCTCGGGATCGGCAGAAAGAATCTTCAGTGTTTCCTTAACGCGTTCCATCTCAGGTCTCTTAGCGGGTAAGGCTTCAGCGATGGATTCATCGATTGCCTCCATCATGCTGCTGATACCAGTTTTAATGCCTCGCGTCATCACCAGATTATTTTTACTGAAAATGTCAATTCGCGAAAATTCATTGCCGATGTAGAGACTGGCAAATGTGGTTTCGTTGACGGTAATCCAATGTGTCCGGAAAATATTTTGTATGGCAAAAGACGCAATGGTGATACCGGTGAGATGAAGCTCGACAGACGAAAAAATGTTTTTAACTTTCTCTACTTCAGTCCTGGGCGCGCTATAAACCATCACGGAATATTTTGGAATACCATGATCGGTAATTTTACCCTGTATTTCGTAGTCGAAAATTACGCTTTTTTCATCGATTGGATTTTCTTTTTTGGCGGTCCAATAAATAACATTTTCCAGTTGTTTCTTGGGAACTATCGGTATCTTAAGATAGTTAATATTTACTTCCGTGGCATTCATCATCGCCCATATATCGCAATCGTCTAGGGAACCGGCAAAAGCCGTAAGCGATGCTTTCAAAAAGTTATTAAATTCAGCGGATTCTTTTGATATCTGATCGCCAATTTTTAATATTTTTTGATCAACCAGCAGTGGTTTGCCATCAAAACTTTTAGTCATCTTGGCAAAACTGATGTTGTCCGGGCCTATATCGACACCCACCTTGACACGGTGTTTGCCTGTAAATACTCTGGAAAGGTAAACGGGAAATTTATCTGAATTCTTTTGTTTGGGAGAAACATCTTCTGCTGCGTCTATTGCTGCAGATGATGGTTGCTGAAAACCACGAATGACATTTAGCAACTTTTCGGTGGAATTAATATCGGTCGTCTTTACCAAAAATTTTCTCCTAAAGGAAATTGGCATAATCATAACAATTGATTCATTTTATTATGTTTATCATGATTAAAAATATATTTCAATCTTCATAATGTATATTTTTGAATTAAAAACTTGAATGCCGGATTAGATTTTGTTAAGAGAAAGCATATGAAAATCAATATTCAAGGTAAACATATTTCATGGTATTAAAAGTCGTCTTCTCTGTTTTTTTTGCTTTTCTATCCTTTTTCGTTTTATCGCCATTGGACGTTGTCTCCAGTGGCGGACAGAACCTCGAAAAAATACCGGATTCCATTGTATCCATCTCTTCCGGTTATGTGATTGCCGTCGATAAAAAAAATCAGAAACTTTACGTTTTCAAAAAAACCGGTGGTTTTTCCAATGTGTTCGAGGCCAATTGCGCTACCGGTAAAAATCAGGGCGGCAAACAAGTGTCCGGAGACGCGAAGACGCCCCATGGGATTTTTTTTGCAACGAGGATTCTTCAAAATCCCGGCCCTCCCGAAACATACGGCACTTTGGCATTCCCGCTGGATTATCCAACCATTACAGATAAAAAGGCAGGCAGAAACGGAACAAATATCTGGATTCACGGCACCGTCAAACCGCTTGTGCCTTTTCAATCCAACGGATGTGTTGTCCTGTCTGATAAAGATATTCATGCATTAGCCAAGTTTATTCATATCAATAAAACGCCGATTATCATCTCTGAAGCGATTCAATGGATTCCTCAAAATCAAATAATACCTGTTAGCCGTGAACTTGAAAAAATCCTTGCGTCATGGACCAAGGGGTATATTGAAGGAAACATAAAAGCGATTGACGCTTTATATCTTGAAGGCAACCAAATTAGAGGTAAAAAAAGAGAGACGCTCCTGGGCAGGTTGTCAACCATTCGAAATGCCAATCAACACTTTGCTTTAGAGCCGAGGGATATTTCCATATTGCAGCATAATTCCAATGCCATAATTATGTTTGATCAGATCACCGACATTAACAAGGATAATTCTTTTGAGGGGTCATTTAACAGACTTTCCCTGGAAAATATTAATAATAAGTGGTTTATTATCGATGATGTGGAATCACCGGCAACGACCCGAAAATCTGATAGACAGATTGTCTCTGCCCAGGATACGGGATCAGCATCCAAAGGAGCTTTGAGCAATCTGATTACGCAATGGGCAAAAAGCTGGAAATCCGGTAATATGGCCGTTTACCGAACTTTTTATGCTTCCGGTTTCCGTTCTCAAGGCATGAACTTGAATAAGTGGATTAATCATAAAATTGAAGTGGGCAAACGCAGCAAAAACATCGATATCCGCATTGACAACCTGCAGATCTCGGGCGACAATAATCAATCGACCGCGACGTTCACACAATATTACAGCTCCAACCTGCTTAAAAGCCAAGGCAACAAGAAACTGGAGCTCAGAAAAATAAACGGTGAATGGAAAATCTACAGGGAAATGATGAAGTAATAAGGTTACCCCAATAAGCGGCTTTTTTTTTAAATATCCCCATTCAGTGATTGTTTCGGATAAATCAGCGTTTTCAATTTTTTCCAAATGCGAATAAGAAGAAGTCCCTTTTTTTTAAAAGCAAACTCCTGAATGAAACTGGAGGCGGCAATCAGATTCGAACTGATGAATAACGGTTTTGCAGACCGCTGCCTTAGCCACTTGGCTATGCCGCCATAAAAATGGAGCGGGCGAACGGATTTGAACCGTCGACGTCTACCTTGGCAAGGTAGCACTCTACCACTGAGTTACGCCCGCTCACTAACAACGCGCGTGAATATAACAAATAGACTCCTCTTGTCAACAGAAAAATGAACAAACCGTGACGATTATTTTTTTTTAAGTATCTCCGTCGCATTCAAGGGAATCAAACTTGTAAATTATGAGGATATCAGGTCATGCCTGCTCCCCGGTAAAATTTAATAAAGTAATCCATGCCTGAATAAATCGTCAGCAAAAGAGCAACATAAAGAATAATCGTGCCCACGAAATGCGCGTCCAACCCAAGAAAAGGATAATGTATCATCAGAGCTGTCACGGCAAATATTTGTGCCAGTGTTTTTTGCTTGCCTATCAGACTGGCTTGAATATAAATACCTTCCGAGGATGCGATGCTGCGGATGCTGTCGACAATTAAATCCCGCATGATGATAATAACAACAATCCAAGCGTCGATCCGGCCGATGGGGATCATCAGAATCATGGCCGAATTGACGATCAGTTTATCGGCCAACGGATCCAGAAACTTACCCATCGTGGTGATCATGTTGTATTTTCGCGCGATAAATCCGTCGAGATAATCCGTAATGGAGGCCAATACAAACAAGGCCGCGAGCACCAGAGACCAGAAAGGGCCGGGCGACATCAGCAAAATAAATAAAAAAGGCACCACACTGATGCGCGCCAGTGTTATGCTGTTGGGCAGGTTAAATATCTCACGTCTCTTACTCATTCTTATAAAAGCCAGTCTAACGATTAAATTTTGGGAATAATGAAATTGTATTTATTTTTTCGGCACTTTTTTCCAGTCTTCCAGAAACAACGCGATGCCTTTCTCCGTCAGAGGATGCTGCGCCAACTGCACGATGACTTTAAAAGGAATCGTGGCAATATCTGCGCCCATTAAAGCGGCATCCAAAACGTGTTTGGGATGCCGGATGCTGGCCACAATTACTTCAGTATCATATTCATAGTTGTCGTAAATATCCAGAATCTGCTGGGTCAGTTCCATGCCGTCGTGAGCGATGTCATCCAGGCGCCCCACAAACGGACTGACGTAAGCTGCTCCGGCTTTGGCTGCCATCAAGGCCTGGAGCGGCGAGAAAATCAATGTCTGATTGACGTCGATGCCTTCAGCGGCAAACATCCTTGTTGCCTTAAGACCTTCTGTCGTCATCGGGAGTTTAATCACGACCTGGTCTCCCAGGCGGGCCAGTTTTTTGCCTTCGGTAAGCATACCTTTTGCCTCCAAGCTGATAACTTCCAAACTGACCGGCCCTTCCACAATTTCTAAAATTTCTTTGACGATAGAATCAAAGCCTCTTTTTTCTTTGGCAATCAGCGATGGATTTGTGGTGACACCATCCACCATCCCCAACGCCAATCCTTCCTTTATTTCCGCAAGATTTGCCGTATCGATAAAAAATTTCATAATTCCTCCTATGGTTCGAATAAACTATTTTTTTTCTGACAGATATTTCTTACAGCACTCCGAACCGCAAAAATACTGCTCCCGACCGTTTATTTCTCTGACATACGCCTGACTCTTGGGAACGTAAATCTTGCAGAAAGGATCCTGCACCAGATCTTCTCCCTTAGATGGCTTGGCGTCCACTCGGTAACCTTTTATATCCTGAGCTTTCACCCGCCTCAACATCCTCACTATTCTATAGCCCACATAAAGCAACACTAAAATAACTAATACTTTAAGAATCATTATCACCTTCTTTTATTCACTATAGATAAATTTCGACAATATTTTGATCATCTAATCTGCTTTTTAATCCAAGCATCGAGACGCCAAATGCCGGATGAATCACATATGACGCAATTTCACACAAAGGTTCAAGCACAAAGCGCCGCTGATGCATCTTGGGATGCGGAACAATCAAATCAGCTTCGCGAAGGATCTCCTGACCGTAAAAAAGCAGATCAAGATCAATAATTCGAGGACCGCCTTTGATCTTATGAATCCGCCCCATCGTTTTTTCAATATCCTGCAATGCCCGCAGAAGATCTCTGGGCAAAAGTGTTGTTCGGATTTCTGCCACCGCGTTGATGAACCAGTTTTGATTCTCAAGTTCTTCAATATGATCTCTGATACTTTGATCATCAATTACCGGTTCAGTTTTATAAAAAGATGAAATACTTTCTAAAGCAATCCCTGATACGCAAGACAGTTTGTAAACGGATTCTTTGCATTGCCGCAAAGGATCTTCCATATTGGAACCAATACCTATATAAGCAAGAATACCTTTCAACATAAAGCCTGCTTAATGGATGTTTTTCAGGCCTAAAACATCTTGCATGTCATACAGGCCGTTTTTCTGTTTTACAATCCATTGCGCCGCACGAATCGCCCCTTTAGCGAAATTGTCCCGGCTTTGTGCGCGATGTATAAATTCCAGTCTTTCTCCAATGCCGCCGAAAATCACTGTATGCTCGCCCACAATGTCACCAGCCCGGATGGTCTGGATGCCGATTTCCGTTTTTGTGCGTTCTCCGATCAATCCCCGGCGCGTATAAATGGCTTCCTTGTTAAAGTCTCGTCCCAGTTTGCCGGCAATCACCTGAGCCATCTGCATCGCCGTACCGCTAGGCGCATCTTTTTTCAAATGGTGATGGGCTTCGATGATTTCGACATCATAATCGTCATTGAGGATGCCAGAACAATACTCCAGCACTTTTAACATCACATTGACGCCGACACTCATATTCGGTGATAATACGCAGCGTGTTTTTTCGGCAAACCGGCTGACTATTTTCATTTCCTCAGAGGTGAATCCCGTGGAACCGATTACAATGCTGCGGTTTTTCTCGCTGGCAATTTTTAGATATTGCAGAGAAGCTTCATGATTAGTAAAGTCGATCACCACATCCGCCTGATCAATGCAATCAGCCAGTTTATCACTGACCAGCGAACCGGTTCGACCCAGGCCCAGAGAATGGCCGACGTCTCTTCCGATAATCGGGTGACCCGTTACCTCAATGGCCCCGACAACCTGGATATCTTCCATTGCTGAAATGAGGTTGATAATTCTTCCTCCCATTTTTCCACCCGCTCCAGTGACAATCGCCTTAACCATAACACCCACTCCTTAGCTCATAATTGTTTTGGCCTGATCAGGAGATCAAACCGTAATTCTCCATAACTTTTTTGAGTTTATCATAATTCAGCGGCGCCATTTTACACAGCGGCAACCGGTATTCATATTCAATTTTCCCCATCAGTGCTAAAGCCGCTTTCACGGGAGTCGGGTTCACTTCTACAAAAAGTACGTCAAATAAAGGGCTCATCTTTTGATGCAATGCTCGCGCTTTGGCCAGGTGGCCTTCGAAGGCTGCATCTATCATGGCGGCCATATCAGCGGGAACAATATTGGACGCAACGGAAATAATACCCTTCCCACCAATAGCCATCAGCGGAAGCGTAAATCCGTCATCGCCGGATAATACGTCAAAATCCGGACCGCACAGATCCAGCACATCGTTCATCTGCTTGAGCGAGCCGGACGCCTCCTTGACACCAACAATATTGCTGATTTTTGCCAGACGGGCCAGCAATTCGGGCGACATATTTACGCCGGTTCTTCCGGGAACATTATAGGGAATAATCGGAATAGAAACATTTTGCGCGATCAGTTGAAAATGCAGATAGAGCCCTTCCTGCGTCGGCTTGTTATAATAAGGACAGGCAATCAACGCGCCGTCCGCTCCCGCCTCACAAGCGTGTTTGGTCAGACGTAGTGCTTCCGCCGTGCTATTTGATCCCGTTCCGGCAATCACCGGCACTCTTTTTTTGGCCGCGTCGATCGTAATTTCAATCACCCGATCATGCTCGTCATGGGTCAGGGTCGGTGATTCGCCTGTTGTCCCGCAGGGCACCAGACCATCGATGCCACTCTCGATTTGGAATTCAATCAATTCCCGCAGGGCTTTTTCATCCACCTGACCATTTTTAAAAGGCGTCACCAAAGCGGTAATGGCTCCTCTAAACATAAAAAATGCCTCCTGGATTTTTATTTAAAATCTATTTCTACGATTTGCGATTCCCGGCAAACGCCGGCCTCATCGCACAGCTTTAAACGGTAACTGTATATTTTTCCTTTTTCGACAAGCGAATCGGCGAATCTGTACTCACTTTTTTTATTGTTAGCATTCAAAACCTGCAACTGACCGATTTTTTCGAATGTGCGCGGACAATCCCGGCAAATATTTCCTGTGCTACCCAGTTGACTTTTCTCGATGGTAGTGTGTTTGATTTTTCCATCTGGGTTTTGCATCTGCCAAGTCAGCACAACGGCGTTTCCATCGGTGGACACCGTTAATTTCTGTTCACCTTTGTTCGGTATAACGGCAGATGCCGATGGAGCGGGATTGGCCTTCAGTCCGCAACCGGTCACCAGAAAAATCAAAGCCAGTCCGAAAAATATTTTATTTTTTGCTGAGAATTTTTTCAAATTCACGAATCCTTTCTTTCACGACCGCTGTCGCCGTACCGCCCCGATGCTTGCGTGCATTAACGGAATTCTCCAGTTTTATTCTTGAAGCGATGTCCGCTTTAAATCCCGCATAATATTTCTGATAATCACTTAGCCCTAGATCGTTGAATGTTTTTTTGCTTTTGACCAAATTGGCAACGATGTTGCCGACAATTTCATGCGCCTGACGGAAAGGAACGCCTTTTTCCACCAGATATTCGGCCACGTCTGTCGCCGTGGTGAAACCACCGCTCGCTGCCTGGTACATTCTTGCGGTATTAAATGTTGTATGAGCCAGCATTTCCGTAAAAATAGACAGACAATTTTTGACCGTATCCACCGCATCAAACAGTGGCTCCTTGTCCTCCTGCAGATCACGGTTATAGGTCATGGGTAGCCCCTTAAGCAGCGTCAGAATCGCGAATAAATCGCCATAAACCCGCGCCGCCTTTCCCCGGATCAATTCCGCGATATCCGGATTTTTCTTCTGGGGCATAATGCTGCTGCCGGTGGTGTAGGCATCCGAAATGTCCGCGAAACCGAATTCCTCGGACGACCACAAAACCAAATCTTCGCAAAAGCGGCTCAGATGCGTCATGGTCAGCGACGCCGTAAAGATAAATTCTGCAATATAGTCGCGATCCGCCACTGTATCCATGCTGTTTGCGCTCACAGCCGGAAAATTTAAAAGTTCAGCCGTTCGGTTGCGGTCAATCGGTAACCCGGTCCCGGCCAAAGCAACGGCACCCAAAGGCAAAACGTTGAGCCGTTTTTTGCAGTCGCCAAGTCTCTGCTCATCGCGGGAGAACATTTCCACAAACGCCAGAAAATAATGAGAGAGCAACACCGGCTGTGCCTTTTGCATATGGGTGTAGCCGGGCATGATGGTTAAAATCTCGCTTTTGGCCAGTTTGATCAACTGCTTTTGCAGACCCGTGAGCAGATGGACAATGCCTTCAATTTCCTCACGCACAAAAAGCCGGACATCCAGGGCAATCTGATCGTTACGGCTGCGCGCGGTATGCAGTTTCCCGCCCGCCGATCCGATACGCCCAATCAGTTCTTTTTCAATGGCCATATGAATATCTTCATCGGCCGGATCAAAAACAAATTCGCCCTTTTCCATATCGGAGAGAATGCTTTTCAGTCCGCGGACAATTGCAGCCGCATCTTTGCGGGAAATAATTTTCTGATCTGCGAGCATCGTTGCGTGGGCGATGGATCCTTGAATATCGTAACGATACAGCCTTGAATCGTAATGCAGAGAACAAGTAAATTTCTCCACACTTTTGGCTGTGGCTTCTTCAAAACGTCCCGCCCATGGTTTTATGCTTTCTGCCATGAAGTTGCTCTCCGTAAAACTAGGGTTTGTTTTTCAAAATATTCTGAATCCGCAGACGCAGACCGTTGAGGCGGATAAATCCGGTCGCGTCTTTTTGGTTATACACCTGATCCTTTTCAAACGTTGCAAAAGCTTCGCTATAGAGCGAGTTGGGCGACTTACGCCCGACCACAATGCAATTGCCTTTATAGAGCTTCATCCTGGCCGTGCCGGTAACATTTTCCTGCGTCGCGTCAATGTAGGTCTGTAGTGTCTCCATTTCCGGTGAATACCAGAATCCGTTGTAGACCAACTGCGCATACTTCGGAATGAGTGAATCCCGCATAATCATGACTTCGCGATCCATCGTAATGGACTCCACCGCTCGATGCGCCATCCATAAGACCGTTCCACCTGGGGTTTCATAAACACCGCGGGATTTCATGCCGACAAAGCGGTTTTCCACCATATCCATTCGGCCGATACCATTATTGCCGGCAACGACATTAATGGTATCCATTAATTTTGCCGGTGACATTTTTTTGCCATTGATGGCGACGGGATTCCCTTTTTTAAAATCAATTTCCAGATAGGTGGGCTTATCCGGCGCCGCTTCGGGAGACTTGGTCAGCACAAAAATATCTTCCGGCGGTTCAGCCCAGGTGTCTTCCAGAATGCCGCCTTCATGCGAGATATGCAGCAGATTGCGGTCGGAACTGTAGGGTTTGGCTTTGGTCGTCGTAATGGGAATTTTATATTTCCTGGCGTACTCCATCATGGATTCCCGGGAATTGAATTTCCAGTGTTCATCCCGCCACGTGGCAATAATGTTAATGGACGGATTTAAGGCAATGTAAGTCAGTTCAAAGCGCACCTGATCGTTGCCTTTGCCGGTGGCGCCGTGAGAAACGGAGTCCGCGCCTTCCATCTGGGCGATTTCAATCTGCCGTTTGGCAATAAGCGGTCTGGCCAGTGACGTGCCCAGCAGATAGGTGCCTTCGTAAATCGCGTTGGCGCGCAGGGCCGGAAAAACAAAATCGCGGGCGAATTCTTCCTGCAGGTTGTCAATATATATTTTGCTGGCGCCGGTGTTGATGGCTTTTTCCTCCAGGCCTGATAATTCTTCTTTCTGCCCCACATCGGCGGCAAAACAGATCACTTCGCATTGATACGTTTCAATCAACCATCGTACAATCACGGATGTGTCCAATCCGCCGGAATACGCCAACACTACTTTTTTAATTTTATTTGCCAAATTTATTCCCTCCTAAATCAATATTTCTAAAACGGCCTTTTGCACATGCAGGCGGTTTTCGGCTTGGTCAATCACGACGGATTGAGAGCCGTCAATGACGTCAGCGGTAATTTCCTCGCCGCGGTGCGCGGGTAGACAATGCATGACGATGGCATCTTTTTTCGCCACACCCAAAAGCTTCCGGTTAATCTGATAGTTTGTAAATATCATTTTTCGCTCCTGAGACTCGGCCTCCTGTCCCATGCTCGTCCAAACATCTGTGTAGAGCACATCAGCGTCACACGCGGCATCGAAAGGATCACGATACAGACGGACACGCTCTTTTCCTATTTTTGTGCTTTCCGCCATAATCCGGCAGTCCGGGTCGTAGCCTTCGGGACAGGCCAGCGCGAGCTCGAATGGCAGGCACGTCGCTGCTTCGATCCAGCTGTTGGCGATATTGTTGCCGTCTCCGATATAGGCTACCTTGACGCCTTCATAAGACCCTTTTTTTTCCCTGATCGTAAACAAGTCCGCTAGAATCTGACAGGGATGGAGCAGATCCGTCAAACCATTGATGACCGGAATAGACGCATATCTGGCCAGTTCTTCAACGCTTTCCTGAGCAAAAGTCCGAATCATAATCCCATTGAGATAGCACGACATCATCCTGGCTGAATCCGCGAGGGTTTCACCGCGGCCAATCTGTGTATCACGCGAATTTAAAAAAAGCGCGATGCCGCCTAACTGGTACATGCCGACTTCAAATGAAATCCTGGTCCGCGTGGAAGACTTGTCAAAAATCATGCCCAGCGTCTTGCCTTGAAGAGACGCGTGTTCCCTGCCTTCCTTCAGCATTTTTTTGAGCCGGGCGGTCCGAAGCCAGATTTCTTCAAAATCCGCAGGTGCCATCTCGGCAAAACCGAGCAAGTCTTTTTTCATTTCCCCTCCATAACCTCATCCAGTATGGAAATTGCCGCATCGATATCGTTTTTCGTAATAATCAGCGGCGGAACAAAGCGCAGCGTTTTGGCCCCGGTACAGTTAATGAGCAATCCCCGTTCCTGACAGGTCTTGACAATATCCGCACCTTCAATGGTCAGCGCACAGGCCAGCATAAGGCCTCTTCCCCGAACGCTGGAAATGATCGCATGCTTTGCCTTTAGGGCTTGAAGTTTTACCAGGAAGTAGTCTCCCATTTTTTGACAATTTTCTAAAACTCCCTCGTCCAGCATCGTTTTCAATGTGGCGTTGGCCGCCGCCATGGCCAGCAGGTTGCCGCCGAACGTGGACGCGTGATTGCCCGGGCTGAAGGCTTTTGCGATTTCATTGGTCGCCAGCATCGCGCCCACCGGAAAACCATTACCCAGAGCTTTAGCCAGTGTCATGATATCGGGCTTAATGCCTGAATATTCATAAGCAAATAATTTACCTGTCCGTCCGATGCCGGTCTGCACCTCATCGAGAATCATTAAAATCTTATGCCTGTTGCAAATATCCCTGACTCGAGACAGATATTGCTCGTCGGGAATAATCACCCCGCCCTCCCCTTGAATCGGCTCCAGCATGATACCGCAGGTCTTGGGCGAAATGGCCGCTTCCAGCGCCACCGGATCGTTAAAGGGCGCATATATAAAGCCGTCCAGAAGCGGCGTGAAACCGAACTGAAATTTCTCCTGCCCCGTGGCGGTGATGGTCACCATGGTTCGGCCGTGAAAGGAATCTTTCATCGTAATGAGTTCATATTTATCTGCGCCCATATTTTCATGGGCGTATTTTCGCGCCAACTTGATGGCTGCTTCGTTGGCTTCCGCGCCGCTATTGCAGAAAAAGGCCTTGTCGGCAAACGAATGCTTCACAAGAAGCGCGGCCACCTCGGCCTGCGGTTGAGTGTAATACAGATTGGAAACATGCGTCAGATTTTTCACCTGCTTTTTTATCGCTTTCACAACATTCGGATGGGAATGCCCCAGATTGCATACGGCGATGCCCGCAACAAAATCGAGATATTCTTTGCCATTTACGTCCCAGAGCCTGGCGCCCTCACCTTTCGTAAGCGCAATCGGCACCCGCCTGTAGGTATTCATGATATTCTGATCAGCCAGAGCCTTGATTTTTTTTTCTTTCATCATCTTATTTCTTCTTTCCGGTTACAAAACAATTTCAGTCCCAATCCCTTTATCCGTCAGCATTTCCAGCAGAATCGCGTGTTTCAGTCGGCCGTCAATAATATGCGCCTTTTTCACACCGCCGCGCAGCGCTTTGAGACAACATTTCACTTTGGGAAACATGCCGCCTTCCACCGTTCCATCATCAATCAGACTCAGGGCATCCTGATTCGTCATGGTATGAATAAGATTTTTATGGGCATCGAGCACACCGGGAACATCCGTCAGCAAGAGCAGCTTTTCCGCTTTCAA
>CAIVDK010000073.1 GCA_903904655.1 uncultured delta proteobacterium
GTAAAAAGTTCAGAATAACGACGGACAGCAAGCATAACCTGCCCGTAGCGCCTAATCTTCTGGATCGGAATTTTCAGGTGGAACAACCTGATTCCGTGTGGTGCGGTGACATTACTTATCTGTGGACCATGGAAGGATGGTTGTACCTGGCGGTGGTCATCGATCTGTCATCGAGAAAAGTTGTCGGTTGGGCGATGAATAGCCGCATGAAGGCATCGCTGGTTACGGAAGCTCTTTCGATGGCTTATTGGCGACGGAAGCCTGGAAAGGGACTGATTCATCACTCTGACCGCGGCAGCCAATATGCCGGTGGCGATTACCGAAGGCTCTTGGATACCTATGGCATGATCTGCAGCATGAGTCGAAAAGGTAATTGCTGGGATAACGCTGTCGCAGAGAGTTTCTTTCACAGTTTGAAAACCGAATGGACTTCCGGGATGCTTTATCGTAACCGGAGTGAAGCCAGAAGTGATGTGATTCATTACATCGAGATGTTTTATAACAGCCATCGTCTTCATTCGTATTTGAAATACAAAAATCCGAATGATTTTGAAAAGAGTTTTATATTGGCAAAAGCAGCTTAACTGGGTGTCCGTTTTTACTTGACCAGATCATATTCCCTCTTATTAAGCCCTGGTCCCTGTCCTAAGAACCAAGACCGGCACTATTCAGAATTACTGAAAGACCATTTTTCCAGGTGCTGCAGTGACCTATTAATAATTCAATCTTAATAGGAAACGATAGAAAGAGGATTGCTTTTGTGAATTAGATTGAAATAGTCAAAAAGAATATTAATTTTCATAGGGAGATGATATGTCCCAATATTCACAAAAGTTAATCGAATATCTGCGTAAAGACCATCCCGATCTTTCCATGTGGACAATAATTTGTGCAAACGAAAGGGCAGTTGACCCTATACAGCATCTTATTCACAGCGAGCTTGGCGGCATTCTTCCAAATATCGAGAGTCTTAATTCATATATAACTGATAAGGTCGGAGTAAGTTCAAATCTTCATCCTCTGCCTGATGATGAGCGGCTCCTTTACTTTATCCAGTTCATGGCAGAAAGACTTCCTGATGATCCATATGTCGCTCGTCGTGCCGCAGATCTGCTTCCCCTTATTGCAAAATTATCGGAATATAGCATCGGGAAGCATACTATTTCAGGCGCTGAGCGGTTTACAGAGGATGAGTGGAAGAGGCTTGAGGAATATCTTGAAACAGCGCAGGCGTTTCGTCAGTGGCTTTCCAAAAAAAATCTCTTTATGACAGAACTCGAAGTAGCATGCCTTGATGAAATCTTCCCGGGCGAAAAGGAGATATTTATCGGATTACCCGAGATAACGCCGTTGGTCGAACGGTTCTACAGAAAGATTAGCAGTGAGCGGTTATTCATTGACAAGCCGCTTTTCGGGCTTGGTTTAGCCCGGACGGATAAGCTTCCGTTTGATTCTGCAAAAAATCTCGTTTTGTCATTCAAGGGCGAAGTCGAACCATCGGAAGGCACAGGCATCGAGCTGATCAGTCTTGCCGGACTTCATGCCGTTGTTGACCTCGTTACGCTGGAGGTTTCAAATTTCCTCAAAGAACGATCCGAAAGCGATCAGCTGATGATATATTTACTTGATGAGTCACTCACAACAATGCTCTGGAACAGATCGCTTCGCCTGTTCGGAACTGCCGTCAATCTTGCTGTTTGGCTGCCGTTTTCGACAACTTCGGCAGGAAGAAGGCTTTTAGTCGAAGTAGAAGGAGCCGAGCACCCAGGCCTGATACCCGATTTTAAGAGATATGCCACAACCTGCGCGATGGAATTGTCGAAAAATAGAGGAAATTATGTTCGCGAGGAGTGTGAGGCACTTGAGACAGCCATATCTTTTTCTACCCTTCTTGACGATTGGCAAGAGCGACTGGGAACTAATCTGGCTGATGCTGCAAAAATACTTATCGAAGCGAAAAAATTCCGCATTACGGGAAGCAGGTCGGCACCGGTACAGGTTGTCGGCTTCGGTCATGTTTCGGGGGAGAAGTTCAGCCGGGGCTTGATATTTCCTCTCGACAGCGGCATCATGCCGACACAGCCCTTTGAAGGTCCTTTCATCAATCCGGTGCATGTTCCGCTGATGCGAAAAAATGTTTTTGAATACGAGGACCTTCTTTTCAGGCAGATTCTGGCACAGGGCGACAGGATTAAAATAGCAGCGGTGGACGATAAAATAAGGGAAAGAACACCGAGTTATTACATGAGTCTTCTTTCGCAGGAGTTTGGGAAACCAATCACTGCAGTAGCATTTAAAGAATCGTTGACTGAAAGGCAAAGCAGCAAGAAACCTGCGATACCCATTGATGATAATCTGAGGAACAGGCTTAAAGAATTTACATATTCTTTTTCGAGCCTTTTAAAGATCCTTGCGTGCCCGTTTTTGTTTTACCAGCAATATATACTCAGGCTTGAACCCCCTTCATTTATGGATGATGACGAGAAAATAAATATGCAGATGGGAACTTTTATTCACAATTTCCTTCATCAGCTCTCAACCTCCAGAAAGGATCTGCTTGATAACTGGGAAGGTTTTTTTGATGAACTCTGGGAAAGCGATGAAAACGCTGAGGTTAGAAATATTGACGGAATAAATATCTACATGCTTAACGCAAAAATATTATTAAAAGAAATATATGAAGACGAGTTGAAATCGGGCCAGCGGATAATATTTGCCGACAATGCCATATCTTGCGAGGAAAAATTCAGTGGCACAATAGCCGGGTGCTATAAGATAACCGGACGGTCAGATAGATTGGCAAGAATATCGGGGTGCACCGAGGTTATTGATTTTAAGTATTCGAAAAAGCAAAGCAGGTTTAACATTCCCGCAAAAACAACTGTCCTGGAGCGTTTTAAAGAAAAAGGTATTCTGCACCCTGTGGCACAGCTTATTATCTATCAGCGCTTTATTGGAGGAGTGGACGGGGCCTTTTTTTATTTTCTGAAGGAATCCTCAAAAGATAGGATTATGGTTCTTCCAGAGGATCTGGTTGATATAGCGGATGAGCTTATGTCTGCTATCAAAGAGCGCCTGGATACAATAATCGGCGGAAGTGAACTCCTGCCAGACCTTGACTCTCAGGAGTGCGAATACTGCTTATTTCAAGCATTATGCGGAAGAGAAAACTATTATAAGACTTTACGGGGGAATAACTAATGCAAAGTATCCTTCTGAAGGCTTCGGCAGGTTCGGGAAAAACAACAAGACTCACCGATGAGGTATTCGACAGAATATCTGGCCGGGGGAAATTTATCTCTGCCCTTACATTTACACGTGCTGCTACTGCCGAGATGCGCTCCCGTATCATGGAGGAGATAGCATTAAAAAAAGAGATGCTCCTGCTGGACAGGCTGAGTCTTATAATGGAAGCCGGCCGCGTAGGGTATTCAACAATAGATTCCTTTTTCTACAGGCTTTTTGCGGCATCAGGTTACGCGCCAAAGCTGGCTGACGAAAAGGCACAGATAGAACTATCCAGTGAGATAGAAAGCCTTTTTCGTGATATCGTAATGCAGAGCGGCAAGGGAAATAAGCTCATCATCGCTGCCAGGATATTGAGAACAGACATTGACACGCTCTGGGGGCCCCTTGCAGAAGAACAGACTATTGAACGTTGTCTTCTGGATATGGACAGGCTTGACGATCTTGATGCTATTATGAAAGAGAACGGTGTATTAAGGAATAGTCTTGAATCTCTGAGTAAAAAAGCAAATGAATTGTCGGAATTAATACCGCAAGCTAATGTTCAAAACAGGGTTATAAAAGTTTTGTCAGATTATGACAGTTTCATTTCAAAGACAGTTGCAAGCCATTCCGACTTGGAAAATTACACAAGTCTCGGCAAGAAAATAGAATGGAATAAAAGTCCGTACTTTGATCTTAACGGGATTTTCAAGAATTACAGAAAGATTGCCGAGAAGCTGTCAATAAACAAGGCTCTCCTCAGGGAGCTGGCGGTTGCATTTCTTTGCAAGATCTATCTTGATGCGGCGGAAGTTGTTAAGAAGGAAAAAGGGTTAATATTTTTCTCCGATGTGAGAAAGGGTCTTCTTGCACTTGATGCCACAGCTTTGAATGACAGACCGAAGCTCATGAGCAACTACTTTTCAATCGGGCTGGACAGGACAGAGCATCTGTTGATTGATGAATTCCAGGATACCTCGGTAGGCGATATAGCGATACTGCTTCCCCTCATTGACGAGATATTATCTGGTCATGGTGAGCGTGGCGAAAGATCGTTCTTTGCCGTCGGTGACTGGAAACAGATGATATACGGTTGGAGAGGTGCAAACCGCGAAGCACTGGAAACGGTGATTGGGAGCTATATAGAAAGTGGTATTATCGCCGAACGCTCACTTGAGTGCAACTTCAGAAGCACACCGCTCTTGATATCGTTATTTAACAAACTTGTAGAAAATCTCTTTACTGGAAAAGAGAGAACAGAAACACAAATACCTCCAGAAAAAACTACCTGCTTTGAGGGCGTGACAGAGGTAAGCCTTGTTAATCTCGAAAAAGAAGGTAATTCGGAAGCCCTTTTCTATCCCGCAATACTTGAGGTCCTGAAGGCGAAAAAGTCGGAGTATGGTTGTCAGTGGGGCGATATGGCGGTGCTTGCGGCGACCAATAACTACGTCCAGAAAATAGCATTTGAGCTGATAAATGCAGGCATCGTTGTGTCAGCAGTCAAGGGCAGGCAGCTTCTTTCAACAGAACAGGGAGTTGCAGTCATGCTATTCATCACAGCTGTTCTCTCAAAAGATGGTGATACACCATTTGCTAAAACGGCAGTGCAGTCGCCTTTATGGAATGAGTTATTCGGGAATATAGAAGAGGTCCGGACCGAGTTTACAAGAAAATTTCCAAGACCTTTCGGTATAATGGCTGTAAGTTGCGCTATTGAATTATTGCGCGGGAAACTGCATGCAACTATACTTGACATATGGCAGGATGAGGCGCAGACCTTCTTCAGCGAAGGCGGAGATGATGTAGACGGGTTCCTCTTACGGATGTTCAATATACGGTTTAGCGTGAAGGTTCCAGAGTCCGAGAACAGGGACAATATTAAAGTTGATACCATCCATGGAACAAAAGGGCTTCAGTTTAAACATGTTTTTATTTTCTGGAACGAGGATGAAAAAGAGTCGCCGTTCTATCTTGATTCCGAGAAATGTCATGTGCAATTTACAGGCAAGGAGTTTGAATTCTGGGCTGCAAGCGATTCGACCATTGCAAAAGAGATAGCCAAAAATCGTGAAGCAAATCTCATGAGGATGCGCCGGGAGAAGGCAAATGTATTCTATGTGGCAGCGACGAGGGCGGTGCAAACACTTACAGTCTTTTTGCCGACAAATAAAGATGAAAACTACAAGGTTGTTCATCGGGCAGTGCTTGATACATTTTCGCAGTTTGCACCCGATGGGGTTAAAAAAGAGATTTGTTCCTTATCCAGCCCTGCAAGAAATGCTGAGAGCATGACCATTATTCATGTGCCCGAAAAACATAATGATGAACCTGATAAGTATGACGAGATTGACCCGACGCTTATATCTGCCTATATTAAGGCTGGGATCATGCGAGGTGAACGACTTCACCGATGGCTTGCGAAAATTGTTGATCAAGCTGAATTGCCTTCTGCTGGAAATCTAACCGCTGAGGAGTATGACGTGGCAATTCGTTTTGTCGAAAGGAGCGATGTGGCTGCCATAATGTTCCGGCCGGGCAAACTTTATATTGAGCAGCAGATATCAGATAAAAATAATTTTGGTATCGTGGATAGAATGATAGTGTCCGATGATCTTATAACAATCATTGATTATAAATCTGGATCAATGCGCGGACTCAGACAAAAATATGATGAACAGCTTAAGCGGTACACAAAGATCATGGAATCACTCTATCCGCTAAGAAAAGTTGAATATTATATGCTTTCGATAGATCTATGACGAGTTACTACAAGTCATTGAAAGAAAATAATATTTCGTCTAAAAAAGAAACTGAAGAACCCTTTTATGAGCATTTCGTTAGCTACCCTTTGCAATAGTCAACAGTCCCTCTCATATCCCCAGCGATCAACGAGAGAAACTAAAAGAAGGGCTATTGAGATACTGTGAGTTGGATACCATGGCAATGGTGATATGAATACAAAAATATGGCGCTCATGATAACTAAGACACTATAATATTAAACCCAGATTCCATGACGAGATATTAAAAGGAGACCATGCAGGTCAGCGTTCGTCGCGTCTAAATATGCAGTACAGGGTCATTTATCAAATCGAGAAGGACATTGTGACCGTATATGTAATAGATATTGCGCCTCGTGATTATAAAGGAGTTGCAAAAGGAGCCCGCAACCTCAGTCACCCTGAATAATCACCATGCCAAATTGCGCCTTCAATCAGGTATTACCAAAAAATCAGAAAGTCCGATGGATTGTTTTAAGAACGGTTTGCAAACCAGATTGCGTTTTATCTCACTGGACAGAAATTCCTGTTATGGATCGCCCTAAAATTAAATTTTCTTGAAAGATCCGTTTTACCATGACTATCCTTTGCTCCAGATCAGATCCTTCTAGTTCCTCCACCACAGCTTCAAGCAGATCAGGTATTTTCACATTCTGGGGACATTTCTCCATACATTCGCCGCACTGAATACATTGGGAAGCGAAACCAGGCGCTCCGCCAGATAAGACACTGCTCATCAGTAATGCATACCTGAACTTCTTCTCGTCCGCATTGCCAAACATGTGCAGGCTATTGTATGCCTCGAGACATACAGGAATCTTAACCCCCTCTGGGCAGGGCATGCAATAACTGCAGCCGGTACAATCTGTTTTCATGAGCTCACGATACTTCTGTGCAACTTCCTTTACCAATTGCAGATCAGCTTTAGTTAGTGACTTGGGATATGCTTTATCTGCTATCACGAGGTTTTCTTCAATATGGGTTTCTTCATTCATCCCAGAGAGGACAACCGTTACTTCCGGGCGATCCCATACCCAACGGAGAGCCCATTCTGAAGGTGTGCGTTTCTCTTTTGCCTGATCCCATATTTTCTCTATAGCGGGTGGCGCCATCCTCGCAAGATTGCCTCCTCGCAGCGGTTCCATTATGATGATGCCAAGACCCTTAGAAGCCGCGTACTCAAGACCTTCCGTTCCTGCTTGGTTCTTTTCGTCCAGAAAATTGTACTGTATCTGGCAGAAGTCCCAGCCGTATCCATCCACTATCTTCTGGAACTCTTCTCCTGTGCCGTGGAAGGAGAAGCCGGCGTTGATGATCCGACGGTCAGCCTTCGCTTTATCAAGAAAAGCTGCTACGCCAAGTTTTTCGACTTTGTCCCATAAGTAGCCTGCAAGGCCGTGGATGAGGTAATAGTCTATGTGATCCGTGTTAAGCTTTACAAGCTGAGCGTTCAGATACCTATCCATATCATCGTGGCTCTTGACCAGCCAAGAGGGGAGTTTTGTAGCAACTTTGACCTTCTCCCTGTATCCATTTGCAAGCGCCCGCCCCAGGAATGGTTCACTTTCTCCCTTGTGGTAGGGCCAGGCAGTATCAATGTAGTTTACGCCATGGTCGATTGCGTGCCGAACCTGCTTTATTGCTCTTTCTTCATCTATCGTCCCATTCTCTTTTAAGGGAAGACGCATGCACCCGAAACCAAGTATTGAGAGTTCATCTCCGCTTTTTGGCATTTTTCTATACAACATTTTTCATTCTCCCGATTCTTTGATCGTCTACTTGTTTGGTAAGTCCTAAACGTGGCTATGAGTATATTGTAAACAACAGCAGAGGTCAAAAAGAAAAAAACTTTCTCCAATAGGCTCGTTGTCGTCTGTTGATGCACAGATAGTTTCAGATGCTGATACCGGTACCTCCAAGGCCGGTGGCCGGGGTGGGGGATTTTGGTCGGTGTCAGGCTCCGCGCCGGTAACCACCCCTGGGGATTTTGAATTATCGTCGCCGGTCTGCTTCTTGTTTCAATCGGACTTTCAATAGTGGACGCTTCTTTACTCCGAAAACCAAAGATTCAATAAGACGGATTGACTTGCCACCTATTTCATTCCCTGCGGCACTTGATGGCCTCATATTTGATGGATTTCGAAAAAGTATCACTCAAAACAGTAAGTGGATTGCTAGGACATAAGAATTTAAAAACCACCGAAATTTATCTGCACACGACTGGCGAAGGGCAGCGATCATCTTTGACCGGAATTGAGGGAAAATTTACATTAAAAATGACTGATCCGATCCGGCGAGCCGATACGAAAGAAAAAAAGGCCACGGGGAATAATCCGTAACCTTTTGATTTCATTTGGTAGGCGGTGCTGGGATTGAA
>CAIVDK010000074.1 GCA_903904655.1 uncultured delta proteobacterium
ATCCGCAAGCCCTCTGCGTATTTCCGGCCCCAGTTGGATACGGGCCACATCCTTTAAATAAATTGGCGTTCCACCGGGGTTCGCACCCACGGCTATAGCCTCCAGGTCTTGCAGCCCCTTGATGTATCCCCGCCCCCGGATCATATATTCCACGCCCGATAGTTCCAGGACGCGCCCTTCCACATCCCGGTTGCTCTTGCGAACAGCCTCCATGACCTTTGTAATGGGAATATTGTAGGCAGCCAGGCGGTTGGGATCAATCGTTATCTGGTACTGCTTGACAAAGCCGCCAATGCTTGCCACTTGGGAAACGCCCTGTACGCTTTCCAACCCGAGTTTGATGACATAGTCCTGAATGCTGCGCAGTTCGGCAAGATCATGACCTCCTGTTTCATCGACGACGGCGTAAGAAAAACCCCATCCCAGGCTTGTGGCATCGGGACCCAAAACAGGATTGACATCGGCAGGAATTTTGTTCTTCACGGCCTGAAGATATTCCAGAATACGGCTTCTGGCCCAATAGATGTTCGTCCCCTCTTCAAAGATTACGTAAATGAAGGAGCTTCCCAAATAAGAAAATCCACGCACTGCCTGTACTTTAGGGGCGGCAAGCAGTGTGGACGTGATCGGATAGGTGATCTGATCTTCCACCAGATCAGGACTGCGTCCTGTCCATTCTGTATAAATGATCACCTGTGTATCGCTCAAATCAGGAAGAGCATCGAGAGGTGTATTTTGGAGCGCCCAGTAACCCCAGAGGATCGCCACGGCCATCATAAGAAATACGGCAAATTTATTCCGGGCGGAAAGTTCGATTATTTTGGCGATCATGTGCTTTCCTTACAAGAATGTCATTACCCGACTTGCAGGCTGTGTCACAATGTCATTGCGAGGGAGTGTCACGACCGAAGCAATCTCATAAGTTATTAAACACCTTAGATTACCACGACGCCTGAGAGGCGTCTCGTAATGACAAGTGAATATTACTTTCGTGGCAGCGGCTTTATTCCCTTTAGTTGTGCTTCCGAATCGACCAGGAAATTAGCTGACGCTACGACTCTTTCACCGCTTTTCAAACCGCGCAGCACTTCAACATATCCGTCCGTCCTGATCCCCGTTTTGATTTCCCGCGGCTCAAACACTCCGTTACCCAACTCCACATAGACCACCATGGCCTTGCCCGTATCCATCACGGCCGATTCCGGGATGACCAATTTACGGCCCAGATTGATTTTGATTTCCACATTGCCAAACATTTGCGGTTTTAATTGATAGCCGCGATTGGCAAGCTTCAGGCGTATTTTTACCGTCCGTGTTTCCGCCGACAGACTGGGATAAATGTAATCGACTTGAGATGTTAGCTCCACACCGGGAAGATAGGCCAGCGTGACGACCGCCTGGTTTCCGACTTTAATCAGCGATAATTCATATTCGTAAATATCGGCGATCACCCAGAGACTGGAGAGATCGACTATATCAAACATTTTTTCACCCGGCATAATCCTCATCCCGGCAACCACCATTTTTTGCGTAACGTATCCGGCAACCGGTGCATATAGCGTCAGCGTCCTCATCGGTTGTCCAGTCTCCTCAATATGTTCGATCTGGCTGGCGGAAACATCCCACAAAAGCAAGCGCTGGCGGGCAGCTTCCAGGGTGGCTGATGCATCCCGGGCCATCATTCTATTCAAATTCGACGGCGCCGCTTTATTGCCGTCTGACGGGCTTACGGACGTTTCCTTCGTCCACTTTAAAGCCGTCAGAAATTCCTGCTGGGTTGCGACAAGTTCCGGGCTGTAGATCTCCGCAAGCTTTGCGCCTTTTTTCAGGTAGCCGCCCGTCGTATCCACGTAAAGCTTTTCAATCCATCCTTCGGTTTTGGCATTCACCGTCGCCTGCCTGCTTTCATCTGATTCTATTCTTCCGGTTGCCCTGATGATTTTTTTCATCGGCCGCAAATCCACTTTGACCGTTTTCACCCCGATACGTTTTTGCTGCTCGGCTGATATTTCCACCTGCGGCACATCCTGTTTGGCCTCCACTACCGGCTGTTTATGTTCGGCCACGGGTTTGGCTTTATCGATCTTGGCTGCCGTCTGCCCATGTTGCAAATGATCCTGAGCCGGTATCGATGACGCAATGACCAACACCAAACATCCTGCAATCAACGGACTCAACAGTTTTCTCAAGCGGCAGCTCCCTTTTTTCATCTTTTTTCGCCTCCAGCGACCTGCCCGACCGTAATAGCATGCAAACGGGCAATAGCTTTTTCTCTTTCAACAAGTTGCCCCCAATAGAGCGTTTCATAATCCAGCAATATTTTTAAGCGGGAAATAATACTGACGGCATCTGTCCTTCCCGTAGAATACCCTGTCAACGCCTGCTCAATATCCTGTCTGCTTTTTGGAAGGAGCCCTTTCTGATACAAATCCATGAGCCTCTCCGACAG
>CAIVDK010000075.1 GCA_903904655.1 uncultured delta proteobacterium
ATTTCAAGCCGCAAGGTCGAGCATCGCGTGATAAGAAGAGAAGGGGTGCAACGAACGTGAGGATGATACAATATGCCCGAGCTTCCGGAAGTTGAGACGCTATGCCGTCAACTGCATGCCAGGATAGCGGAGAAAAAAATAATAGCGACAGCCGTTTATGATGACAAACTCGCAGGTCTCGAAAGCGTCAGAGGTTGCATGATCAAGGCAGTCCGGCGCTCCGGGAAAACGATTGTGCTGATGCTCAACGACGGTAGAAGCATCACGATTCATTTGCGCATGACCGGCCGATTGCTCTGGCAGCAATGCAGAAAACGAGAAGCGCATACCCGATGGCGGATGACGCTTGCCGATGGAAACGTCGATCTGGTTGATCCGCGGCGCTTCGCAACTGTTAAGATCGAGACGACGGGGCAGGAAAAAGATTTCAAGGATTTAATGACTGACTTTAATGAGAAGACATTTCTAGAGAAACAGTCCGTGCGAAAGGTAAGCGTTAAAGTCCTGCTCATGGATCCGAAGGCGATAGCGGGTATCGGCAATATCTATGCTTGTGAGATTTTGCATCGCGCAGGCATTTCTCCTTTTCGGCAAGCGGCGACGCTCGGCGAAAGGGAATGGAAGACGGTGCTTCGTCAGGCCAGGCTTATCTTGAAAAAGAGCATTGAAAAACGGGGAACATCCATCTCCGATTGGCGCGATCTTTACGGTTGCCAGGGCGAGAATCAAAACGAACTTAAAGCTTACAGACAAGAAGGAAAGACTTGCTGCATATGTGGAGGGGTCATTGCCCGGGTTAAGCAGGGTGGACGCAGTACATTTTACTGTCCGCAGTGTCAAAAATAAAGAAGCGTAATTGATCAATTTTTTTTATCACAACTAAGCGTAAGGCGTCAGGTGTGAGGCAAGAGCGTTATTTCCTACGCTTGCTTTACAGGGGCATCATCATATCATGCCTAGTAGATATAATAGGTTAATCGTAAGAGGATATCCTTTTCCAACCCGGTTTACACCTGTATAGTAAGGACACGACAAGAAAATATTGTGAACACATGAAAATAAACAGAAAAATGGAGCAAGCAGATGAATCCGGCAACATTAATTGAAAAAGCGATGAAAGAAGGAAGATCTGCATTGACGGAAGCGGTGTCAATAGCCGCCATAATCGAGCTAGGGTTTTTCGCCGTAATGAAGCCAGTGCAAAGGTCTCAAAAACCATAACATCCCGGTGGTAACAGAGATAATAGATAATAATAACGGTGATATAGAATCGTCGGTACGCGAAAAGGGTTGCCCGGTGGTTGCCCTGGTTCACTTCCACTAAAAGAGCCATCCTGGTATTCCCCGTAAAGCAGGAATGATAGTTATGTGAAGGACGTCCATGTTTCCTTGGATTATATCCAACCACAGCGCCCTCTTGCTTCCCGTAAAGGTATTTCACTGTCGTATCGGTATCCAGTATCCACGGACCAGCAGCAATCGCTGCTTCCGGGGATAATCTTATTTCGGAATCCAACCAGTCAGTCCCTGCTTGCTCAGCCATCCCCTTCATTGCCCGTCTTACTGGATCTTCGCTGACCACCTTTCTCATTCCCAATAATTCTGGATTTAAGACGTCAAAGCGAATAGCGCTGATATGCGAGTAACGATGATGCCAAGCCAAAATCGATAACAAAAGCGTCCCCAAAGCATCTCACACATCAGGCGCGTTGGTGCTCGTATAGGTTAACGGGCAACTCTTAATATAATGCTCAAACAAACCGCTGACTTTCAAAAACTCAATGAAAAACAGTAACTCTTCCAAGGGGCTTACCGCACCCTGCGAGTCCCATGCCACATGAACTCTACCGCCAAATGTATCCAAACTGATCCGCTCTGTTCTCTTCATTATCGCACGCCTTTTATTGTCACCCATTCGGTGATTGCCTCCCAGCATAAAATTCCGACAATTCTATCATTATTTCAAATATCTAGCATGCTTTGAAAAATATAACTGCCGTTTTTAGGTTGATGGATCTCTCCGCAGCTTTTTCGTCTCTGCCTTTGCCGCAATGAAATCGAGTGGCCATTCTGACTTTGGGCGGGGGATGGGGGGGGTGTCGCTTCCGATCTCTGCACGGAAAACGGCCTTGTTGTGCAAACGTTATCAGAGAAGCAGCATCGAAAAGTTCAATCATTGGCAGCCATCGTCCTGGAGCCATGCCAATCCGGTGGATTTGGTGGCTGAAATGAATACGGATATTTATATTGCTATCGCTGATGAATTGCTGCAGTGGGAAGAAGGCGACGCGATCATTCACATGGGCATTATTGGCAGACGAATAGTGATCAAATCGCTACTGGAATCGACAATAATTGTGGATAAGGCATATGACACGACATTCAAGAATGACAGTTTAGAGTTACTCAAAGCTTATGAACATGAGCTTGTCGTTAAAACGGTGGACATTATGGGAAAATATCATAAGCCCGTCATCGGCGTTTATTTGATGACGGATGATATGACTCGCACCGTCGTAGAAATCGATAATGAAACGTATAGAGGCATTGTTTTTCCGGGCCAGGAAAGAGCGGCTAAAGCGCTGGCCAAGATGTAGAAATATTCTCAATGGTTGAAAGGGGTGAAAGAGTAGAAAGCATTTCTCAGCAGATTTCAAAAAAGCTTTCACACGATAGGCGTCGGTTTCCTCAACAAGGACGGATAAACGCTGACTTGCCAGTTATTCCAGCAGCAATGTTTCACGTGAAACATTGCTGTCCCTTCATGGGTGTGATGGGCAATAAAGCCAAAGCTACCATGATTGTTTACGGTATGAATCTATTTTTGTAGCTTCTCACCATTTGGATCATCATAACATAAAACAAGGTTCTTTGATAAAAAAAGGCAGGCCGTCGGGTCTGCCTTTCAGTGAGCATTGTTGGGTCACTCGTTACTCTGTTCGCAACGCGACAAAGAAACTTGATCGACCGCGTTTAATTAACAATGTAACACTTTTCTTTGTAGCTGCCTTTGTGATCTCCCGGAGATAATCCTTCATAGAAGAAATTTTCACCTGATTGACCTGTACGATAATATCCTGCGGCTGAATACCAAATTCATCAGCAGGGCTTCCTTCTTGCACTCCTGTGACAATAACACCATCACGCGCGATACCTAATTGCCTAGCTAGTTCTGCCGTAATTTCTTGTGCGGCTACTCCAAAATGACCTTTTCCTGATTTTTCGGCTGCCATGGCCACATTATCTTTGCGCTCCGCTACAGTTACAAGGAAAGTCATTTCCTTGCCGTCGCGAATGGCCTTCAAATTCATTTTCTGATCAACCTGCAACGTGGCGATCGTCACCAATAAATCATGTGTGTCTTTAATGGATTTTCCGTTAATTTCTATAATAATATCACCAATTTTAATTCCTGCTTTATCCGCTGGATCCCCTTTAAACACATCCGAAACCAGTGCACCGCTTTTGTTTTTATGATTTAAATTTTTGGCGATGTCATCTGAAATGTCCTGAACGGAAATGCCCAACCAACCGCGTGTAACCTTGCCCTTTGTTTTCAGATCGGCCAGGATGCCTTTGGCCATGTTGACGGGAATCGCAAAGCCAATTCCCTGACCTTGAGCTACAATTGCCGTATTAATGCCGATCACCTTTCCCTCCATGTTGAATAATGGACCGCCGCTATTTCCGGGATTAATGGAGGCATCAGTTTGAATGAAATTATCGTAGGGTCCTGCTCCGATGACTCGGCCTTTTGCGCTGATAATGCCTGCTGTTACCGTAGCCTCTAAACCAAAGGGGTTGCCGATTGCAATGACCCATTCTCCGACCTTTACTTTTTCTGAATCTCCGATTTCCGCAACCGGAAGGCTGTTGTCCGGCTTAATTTTGATTAGCGCGATATCCGTATTGGCGTCTGTTCCGATCACTTTGGCTTCGTATTCTCTCCCGTCGGAAATTTTTACAAGGATTTTATCCGCTTTTTCAACAACATGATTGTTGGTGAAAATATACCCGTCACTGCTGATGATAAATCCTGAGCCCAGGCTGCGCTGCTTGAATTCTCTGCGGGGCATGTCGCCAAAAAAGCGATCAAAAAAATCGTCCCCAAACGGTGATCCCCCAAAAGGCGCGCCAAACCCCCCTTTGCCCTTGTAGGTTTTGGACGTGCTGATATTGACGACTGTCGGCTTGACACGTTCAGCAAGAGCGGAAAAAGAAAGAGGTGTTTTGATTGCGGTATCCGTGAGGCCTGGAACAGCTTGGGCCGCTGGAATTTCCGGTGCTCCTGACGTGGTAAAGGATGATCGTAGAACCCCTACCAAGGAAATAATAAAGAACGCGACCAGAAAGGCCATTAAAAACATAAAAAAAGTTTTTCGATTTGAATTTTTCATATTTATCCCCCTGTAATGAATGCATGCAGTGCTCGGTTTGCATTCCTGTATGAAATATTTTAATTATTTTGAATATAACGACAAGCGCTTATTTGTCAATTCAAACGTTTTAATCCCGTTCTCGCGGGATGAGCGTTTATTCGCTGTGACTTCTTGTGAGGTTGTTGATTAATGGGGGTTTGAAGTCTTGACCATCCTGTGCTAGGGTAGCTTCCATTGTGTGGGGCAAAAATGATGTCTTTTTGGGAAAACTTGGGGCGTCGCGTCATCCAGATGCTAACGGCATTTGCCGATACTATTGTATTTGCCGGCAGGGTTTTTATCCGCATATTTCGACGTAAAACCTACAGCAGCGCCATGCGCGAAGTTTTGCTCAACCAGATATACTTTACCTCCGTACAAATTTTACCCGTTTTTCTCATGGTCTCCATCATTTTTGGTTCGCTGCTGATCGGTGTTGTTTTTCAGTTGTTAAAAGAATTCGGAATTACCGGATTCTTCGGCCATGTTCTAATGGGATTGATCGTTACGGAATTGTCACCGCTTTTAACGGTGTTGCTGATTACACTGCGATCTGCTTCCGCGATTAATACGGAAATGGCGGTCATGAAAGTAAACAGAGAGATAAAAACTCTGGAGATGTTCCGCATTGACGTCATCGATTACCTGCTCGTCCCGCGAGTCATCAACGGGATCATATCCATCGTGTTGCTGAGTAGTCTTTGCTCCGTTGCTTTACTGGTCAGCGGCGCCCTTTTTTCCTGGTTGATTATTGGGATGAGTATCGATGTTTATACAAATATTTTATTAAATGCGGCCAATTTTTCTGATATACTAATCGCCCTGTTCAAGTGCGCCATTTATGGATTTTTCATCACGTTGATACCCATCCGTTTCGGCCTGCGGGCGTCACATGAACTTACCAGCATTCCCATTGTCGTATCTCAGGGCATGGTTAACGTTTTTGCGGCCATACTGATTATCGAGGTGCTGTCATTATTAACAAAATTACTCTAAATTTATTTGACAGCGAACAGGCGCTCAATGCGTCGTTGCAGCTGTTTCTGCATGATTATCCTCTGCAGGCGGCGCCAGTTTCCGTGGATGTCCCCCTGATTTCCAATCAGGACATTTACATGAACATAGCGCTGATTAAGGAATATCATGAAAATATGCCCAGGCGCCAGGCTCAACGGCTGGCGGTTGAATATTTAGAGCGCGTTGATCTTGAGCATATAGCCTATAAGCGCAATCCGGCATTAAATCCCGAAGAGAGATTCTGCGGAATGCTGTTGCGAGCGGCAATGGTGAAAGATGCAATGATCCTGATTGATCAGCCCTTTAAAATTATCCCTCATCTGAAAGATATTCAATTTATCACGACCGCTTTGAAAAAAATTGACGATTTATACTTAAACTGTCATATATATGATTATAAATGGATGGAAGAAAAGTATGGTGAGTTATGACATTGAGTCGCGAATTTAAAGTCGGTCTTTTCATTGGTTGCACGGCAATCATTGTTGTGCTGGCTTTGTTATACCTGGCTGCCGGAAAGGGTGTTTTTGAAAACCCGCACGCATTCACCGTTTCGTCCAAATCCGGCGATGGTTTTACGGAAGGTATGCCTGTTGTTTTTTCCGGATTCAATATCGGCAAAGTCCAAGCCCTGGAACTCAATGAAAAGGGGATCGTTGTGATCAAAATCAAAATCCCCGACCGTCATGTTAAATGGATCAGGTCCGATAGTACGTTTATTTTATATCGGCCGTTGATCGGCTCCGCCCGCATTGTTGTGAACACCACTAACTTGAACAGCCCGCCGTTGGACGAAAAAAAGATTCCGGAAGTTATCATTAGCAATGATATTAATGACACCATTGCTAAGATTGAGCCCGTGCTGGAAAGAGTTGGGCGGATAGCCGAAAATTTCGAACGTCTGACCCTGAGCCTCTCAGACCCCAAAGGTGATTTAAATCGGGTCTTGGGAAATGCTGAGAAAATCACGTCAAACCTTGCTACTAAGAAATCTCTCGTGGAAATGGCCGTCTCCGATGAGGAAAGCGTCAAAGCCCTCAATGAATCACTAAAAAAACTCAAAGACATTACAACCAATGTCGACCGCATCCTTACGAAAGTGGATAACATGGCGGACAAGACAGATAGTGAGATCTATGGAAAGGAAGGTGCTCTGCCTCAAGTCAACGTCATCCTCAAGGATATTATCGGTAAACTGCAAATATTGGATAAAACCATTGATAATATTAATAAAATAAGTACCGATGCCTCGGAAGGAACGAAAGATTTGCATATTCTTCGTTCCGACATTGATGACACCTTGAAAACGGTTGAGGACGCCGTGAGAAAACTGGACGCGATTATAGGGCTGAAAAAAGCCCCGGAGTTTAAAGTCCCATGAAAAAGATACTATCTTTACTATTTGCCTTATTGATTTGTGCCTGCGGTTCGGCCACGCCGGTTCCCGACTGGAAGGACAACGCCTACCGGCAACTGGACGATTACAAAACCAGTTTCTTGACCGGCAAGGAAGAATCCACCGGGCCTCACTTTGTTAAAGCCAGAAGAGAAATCGCCGCCGGCAATGATTTGAGTCTTTTAACCATTGCCTATTTGACTAAATATGCCTTGCATACAGCGTCACTGGAAAGTTTTGACTCAAGCGAGTTTGCAAAGCTTTACCGGTTGGAACCTAATGTGTCCGATATGGCTTACTGTCATTTTTTAAAGGGCAATTTCAGTGCGGTTGATTCTAAGGCGCTGCCAGTTCGTTATGGTGGTGTTCTGAAAGCTGCTTACGCTAAAGATTTAACGATGGCAGCCCGTGAGATTGCCGTCATTGACGATCCGCTTTCCCGCCTGATTGCCTGTGGTGTCTGGGTGCAGTATTTACCCTCTGATGAGACTATTCTGCAAATCGGCATTTCCACCGCGTCGACTAACGGTTGGCGCAGGCCACTCTGGGCTTATCTCCATAAACTGCAAGCGCATTATCTGGAAAAGGGAGAACGGAATAAAGCAATCGCCACCAAAGAGAGGTTGGAACTTTTAAAAAAGTGACTGGCTTATCAATAAAACCAAGTTATTTTTCTGAATGAATAACAACGAACGAATAGAAACTTGATGGAGGAATGAATGATGAAGATTAAAATAAATGTTGCCATTGGAATACTGGTGATCTTTGCGGCTTTGATTATTGCAGGTTGCGCCGGCAAATCAACGGAACTGTTGGCCGAAGATTATAAAAAAATGAGTAACGAACAGATTCTGGAATATTTCTATCGCCTCAATGATGAAATCGAAAAACAAGAAAAGCAGAGTGGCCCATCTTTCGGTATTGGTGTCGGCGGCATTGGTCGGGGTGTCGGCGGAGGTGTTGGTGTTGGTACGGGCGGGACGGGTTATACCGCTGAAGATCTGCGGCAACGCCGTATCGAACTCCGCATGGAGATGAAAAAAAGAAACATCAATCCGTAAAAAAGGATAAAAAGTGAATCGAAACGAGATATTATCATTCTTGAATGCCAACCCCGGCTGCCATCTGGCTACGGTGGAGGGTGATCAGCCCCGTGTGCGCGGGATGTTCATGTTTAGGGCTGACGCGCAGGGCATTATTTTCCATACAGGCACTTTCAAATCTCTTTATTCGCAGTTGCGAGGAAATAAAAAAGTTGAAATTTGCTTTAACAGTCCGGATACGCAAGTTAGAATCGCGGGTGCGGTTGAAATTTTATATGATGCGCCTCTGAAAAAGGAAATTCTCGAAGCCCGACCGTGGTTGAAGCCTTTGTTGGGGCAGAAAGGCGAAGACGCACTGGTTATATTTCGGATAACCGGTTGCAAGGCTGCGGTCTGGACAATGGAAGCCAACTTAGAGCCGACAACCTATGTCAGTCTATAGGAGATCATCATTACGAAAGCAACGCAGCAACTGAAAGACGAACATAAAGACGTCAGGCTGATGCTTTGCATTTTGGGTGAAGTTAGTCGGCAATTGGATTTCGAAGGCACTGTCCCCAATGAGCACTTTGAAGGCATACTCGATTTCTTAAAATTTTTTGTTGATAAATGCCATCACGGAAAAGAAGAGGAGCTTTTGTTTCCGGCACTCACGAAAGTCGGCATTCCCCAGGACGGCCCGATTGCCGTTATGCTCTTTGAACATGAAATGGGCCGAAAATATATCCGGGTG
>CAIVDK010000076.1 GCA_903904655.1 uncultured delta proteobacterium
GCATTCAAAATACGGTCAACCGCCACGATCCCGATCTGCTCGGTATGAACATAATTTTTAATTTCCCTGTGGCCGGAAACAATAAGCTGCCCGCTTTTATTTTTTTTAATCACGGCACGATCATCGGCTATCCAGGCATAATCTTCGGACATGACCTGAAGCGCTGCGGTCGTCTTGCCTATTCCGCTGGCGCCGGTAATCAGAATTCCCCGGCCTTGGATCTCCAGGGCGACACCATGAACGGTAACACATTTTTTGATTTTTTCTTGAATGATTGCCTTGATCCGGCTTTCCAGAAGATTTTCATGAAGGGAGGAAATCGCAGCCGGTAGGTGATGCCGTTTGAGTAGTTTTTTCAAGGGAGTCCGCCATGCAATGCATTGAGCAAAAATCAGCAAAGGCGTTTTGACGGTTAGATTGGCTAAAAATTTCTGACGTAACGGATCGGTAAGCGCCATGAGCTTTTCTTGCGCCCGGGATGAAAGAATAATAATCGCGCCTTCTTGATGATGAGCGGTCACGATCCTCCGGCAGTTTTTAATGTAAGGGTTGGACAACGGCTTCTTCAAGCCCTGCGGCGTCAATATTTCCCGGATGCCCAATGAAGGCAGACGATCCCGAAAAATAGATTCCAGAGTGACTATCTTATTTTGCGAACTTTTCTTACACAGGACAAGACTCATCTTGCTCAATGATCGCTTTGTATAAATCACTTGTTGTTCTTGCGTCGATAAGTTTCTTACGGAAGTTGGGCGTTTTTAGCATTTTGGAAATCTTAGCCAGGGCTTTTAAATGCTGACCGGTTGAATTCTCCGGAGCCAGCAGCAGAAAAAAAAGATGCACCGGTTTCCCGTCAATCGCATCAAATGCAATCCCCTTCTTGCTACGCCCAAAAGCGACAATAAGTTCATGCAGATCCGAGGCTTTGCCATGAGGAATGGCAACGCCGTCACCAATGCCTGTTGACCCCAATTTTTCTCTTTGTTGCAACACATCGATGGCCTTGGCTCTGTCAATCTTCAGACCACTATTAATCAGAATACTAATCAACTCCGCCAGCACGTCTGTTTTGGTGTTGGACGTGAGATTTTCATTAAGAAATTCGATTTTAAAAATTTGATCCAGTCGCATGTGTTACACCTGATCTTAAAATATACGCTTCCGTTTACCCCATACACCTCATCATCCTGACGGGCAACAGTCATTTTAATGCCATTACCTGAGATGCATTTATTACATGGGCTAGCTGTTCGTTTCGATATGAGCAAAGTTACCATCATCAAGTCGATAGACCAGACTGACTTTTTCCGAAGCGGTGTCCCGATATACCAGAAAACGGGCTTTACCGCCTTCCAGCTCCAAAACCGCTTCTTCCAGCGACATGGGTTTTAAGACGATCTTGCGGGTCTCCACCACTTTTGCCATTGCATATTCGTCCTCTTCAAGGCCTTCCGTCGCCTTCTCGTCCACATGGCGGATGCTTTGGGGCTTATGCTCTCTGGTTTTTTCTCTTTGTTTTTTAAGTTGTCTTTCAATTTTATCAATGCAGCTGTCCACGGCCAGATGCATATCCTTGGCTTCTTCTTTAGCGTTTATATTCCAGCCGTTGGCGCTCAGATTTATTTCCACAACATTACGAAACTTTTCCGTTGAAAGGATAATATGGGCTTCGGCAGGCACATCGAGATATTTCTTCAATTTAACGATTCTTTCCTCAACATAGGTTTTTTGCCAGTTTTCACCTTCGCTTGTTCTGAAAGTTACCGAAATGTTCATTATTTTTCCTCCCTGATTAAATTAGGCAACCAAACTACTCTGAAAGCCACCCACACTACCGATAACAAAGGTCAGTCCTATAGTGGCGACAAACCTAAAAGTCAACCGGTATTTTTATTTAATATATTCATTAAATCGCCATTTTAAAGCGTTGACTTTAAAAATATTTTTTCCTTTTGGACGACGGCAATATTCCAATCATTTCGCGATACTTGGCAACCGTACGCCGTGCGATATCGATTCCCTTGGCTCTGAGCAAATCAACGATCTCGCAATCACTGTGGGGCTTTTTAGGGTCTTCCTTTGCAACCAGATGTTTTATTTCCTCTTTAACACTTTTCGAGGCAATATTTTCACCGGACGTTCTCTGGATGGAACTGCCGAAAAAATATTTCATTTCAAATATACCGCGATGAGAATGCATATACTTATTCGTCACAACACGGCTGATGGTTGATTCATGCATTTCCACATCATCGGCGATATTTCTTAAAACCAGTGGTTTTAAATAATCAATACCACGATCAAAGAAATCTCTTTGATGCTTAACGATGCTTTCGGCGACTTTATAGATTGTTTTCTGCCGCTGCTGAATGCTTTTAATCAGCCAGGTGGCCGACTGCACCTTGTCGCGGATGTATTTTTTGCCGTTTTCTTCTTCCACATGATCCCGTCCACCAACGCCGCCCATCAGTTCACGATAAAAATTACTGATCCGCAAACGCGGCAAACCATCATCATTGAGAATAATCTTATAGTCATCTCCCGATTTCACGACATAAACGTCGGGAATGATCGATTGAATTTTCTCTTCCGAATACATAGCCCCCGGCCTGGGATCCATTTTACTGATCAACAGAACGGCGATTTCCACTTCCCGAAGCGGTACTTTTAATTTTCGGGCAATATGAACATAATTTTTCAGTTCAAGATCTTTGAGGTGCTCTCGTATAATGATTCCCAGAAGAGGATTTTCTTTAGTTAACATTCTAGCTTGAATGAGCAGGCATTCCTGGAGATTGCGGGCTGCCACGCCTGGCGGATCAAATTCCTGAACCTTTTTTAAAACACTTTCCACATTGTCTTCACTGACGCTTTCCAGTATGGCAATCTCTGGTACAGTTGCGCACAGGTAACCGTTGGGATCGAGGTTGCCGACGATTTGAGAACCGACACGCATGTCCTCTTCCGTAAAAGGCGACAGTTTCATCTGCCACATCAGGTGTTCGACAAGCGACGGACTTTCCGTCAAAACATTATCCATCGTTGGAACATCCGTATCAGGCCTGTCATAAGAAACGCCAACAGGTCCGTAATCTTCCAGATAATTATTCCAGTCAAACTCCTCGCGGCCGTCACCTTCTCCGGTCAGTTCTGGCGTGCGCTCGACGGCCTTACTGTCTTCCTTTTCAATGGACTGAACATCGTCTTCGACACCGGCGCGCACTTCCTCGGCGCTGGCCTCGTCCGGCGAAACTTCTTCCAGCAGCGGGTTTTCTTCCATTTCCTGGTTGATCGTATCTACCAGCTCCTGGCGGGACAATATCAGAAGCTTGATCGCCTGCTGCAGCTGTGGCGTCATAATCAGTTGCTGGGATAGCCTTAAGTTCTGTTTTAATTCGAAAGCCATAATCGACTGTCACATATCCGTCCGGTTCTATAAACAGAAATCTTCGCCAAAATAAAATTTTCTGGCCAGTTCACTTTGCGCGATAACCTCCGGTTCTCCATGAACAAGAATCGCTCCCTCATTCACAATGTAAGCCCGGTCGCAACAGAAAAGTGTTTCACGAACATTATGATCGGATATGATAATTCCAATCCCTTTATTTTTTAATTTTTCTATAATCTTCTGGATATCGGCCACAGCCAACGGATCAATGCCCGCAAAGGGCTCATCCAGCAGGATATATTTCGGTGACGTCACCAGCGCACGCGTTATTTCCACTCTTCTTCTTTCGCCGCCGGATAAGGAATAAGCATGGTTTTTCGCCAGGGCCGTGAGATCCAGTTCGCCCAGGAGCTCTTTCAGCCTCTCTTGTCTTTCATCGTGTTTCATATCAAGTGTTTCCAGAATAGCCAATATATTTTCCTCGACGGTCAGCTTACGAAAAATAGACGGCTCCTGAGGTAGATAATTCAACCCTTTTCGCGCTCGTTTGTACATCGGATACTTGCTGATATCCTCGCCGTCCAGAAATATTTCTCCCCCATCCGGCTTGATCAGTCCGACAATCATATAAAAAGTGGTCGTCTTTCCGGCGCCGTTCGGGCCCAACAGACCGACGACTTCACCCGGCGAAATCGTGAGATCAATCCGATTGACCACTTTTCTTTTATTATAAATTTTAAGCAGTCCTTTTGCCGATAAATGACTCATTTTACATCCGAAGGCTGTCAGCCAGTCCGTTTAATCCCGCTGTTGCGGGACGAGCGCTAATTCTCCGCGAGCTTGCTCGCGAGGTGGTTGATTTGTTTATTTTTTATCCTGCGGGTGGATAATCGCCGTAACCCTTTCTGCATTTTCCGCGTCACACTGTTCCACTTTACCCCGGTTTTCATCAATGAAAATTATAACTCGGCACCCTTTGATCACATTCTTGCCTTGCATTAATACGGGATTTCCCGTCATGATGAATTGCGCGTTTTCCTGATAATAAACAGCTTCATCTCCAGAAGCTGAAAGATCTTTTTGCGTTATGGTAACATTACCTTTCATCTCGATTTTATCAAGATCCCCCGCCATTTCCATTTCCTGCTTGCCGATTTTTTCTTTCTTTTCATTCGACTTTTTATAGTAAATAGACAGGCGATCCGTTTTCATTTTAATATCGCCTTGCTGAGCCACGGCATTGCCGGAAAAAACAATCATCTTTTTTTCTTGAAAAGCCTCCATCTTGTCGGAGACAATCTCAATCGGTCCGGTTTTACGCAACATATCTTTCTTATCAAAACTGGTCTGGGCCCACACACAAGTATTCATTGTAAATAGGATAAAAAAAACGGCAAGATATATATTTTTTACACTCATGAATTTTCCTAATCAGTTAATTTTGGCTTTGACTCCGGAAGAAATCGTCAGCTCTCCTTTGTTTATAAAAATAGACAGGCCAACTCCCTGTATTTTCATCCGTTTACTTTCCATCACGATCGGGTCATTGGTATAGATTTTTTTTTGTGCATCGTTGTAACGAAGATAATCGGTCGTAAATTTGTCTCCCGTATCGGAGATGATCACCACATGACCTTTTATTTCAACATCTTTTTTATCCGTTAGCATCTCGCCTTTATCGCCCGTCATAGTAAATACTTTGCCTTCCTTCGTGGTCAATTTTATATGAACTTGATCGAACAAGGCAAGATTCTGTTTCTTTTGATATTGCGCGCTTTTGGCTTTCACTTCCCACCGGATATTATCCTGACCGACTTCCGTATAAACAAAATCCTGAATACGGACATCCGCTTCATTCGGCAATATTTTTATGATATTCGCCTTTTTTTCGCCAATCAGCCGCACAATCACGAAAACTGACACCGCGACAAGCGTGAAAATGATTAGGGTTGCCGCGATAATTTTTACTTTTTTATTTAATCTCATGATTCTTTATATCACTCGCCATCGTCCGTGTAAAGCTATTCGGATATTACAAATCCTTAAGGTTGATTATTGCAATAAGGAAAGCCGGATGGCTTTAATCAGGCAGATATCTTCAAACCAATCACACCTGTCACAATCAGCAAAAAAGACAAAATCCGCATCATCGATGTGGGATCATGAAAGACGACCAGACCGATGAGAAACGTGCCGGCTGCACCGATTCCCGTCCAAACCGCGTAAGCCGTTCCAATCGGAATATCTCTTTGCGCCAGCCACAAAAAAAATCCACTTAGTCCCATGCACACCACGGCCATCAGGATATAGACAACTCTGTATGACGTGGTCTGAGACAACTTGAAACCAAGCGGCCAGCCGATTTCCAGCAGACCGGCTATGATCAGATAAATCCACGCAAGCGTCATTTTCCTGTCCTAATATTAATAGGCCGTGTTTGTTTTCTTCATTGAATAAGTTCTGAAAAATCATAGCGGGCAGCGACTTCAGGCCAATGGCCCTGAGCCATCAGCAACATCTCGCAAATCTCCCTGACCGCGCCTTGCCCACCTCTGTTGACCGTTGCATAATCAACTGTTTTTTTCACCAGATCCAGTGCATCGGCCACAGCCACGGAAAAGCCGACCAATTTTAGTACAGGTATATCAACAATATCGTCACCCATATAAGCTATTGTCTCCGGCGTCAGATTATTTTTTTCAAGAATCTGCGCGAAGATTTCCTTCTTGTTCAAAGCCCCCTGATAGACTTCCGTAATCTTTAAGTCACGTGCCCGATGATCAACCACGGCCGATGTTCGGCCGGTGAGAATGGCAACCTGTATGCCATGGCGCTGAATCATGACCAGACCATGACCATCCCTGACATTGAAGTTTTTCATCTCCCGTCCGTCGCTGTCCATGATAATACTGCCGTCCGTCATCACGCCGTCTACATCCAGGACCAGCATCTTTATCTTTTTCAATTTTGTCTGAATCTCTTCTTTCAACATAAGAAACATTCCTTCAGTATTCAGTCTTCAGTCTTTATCCTATCGCCCGTTGTCGATCGCCTTCGTTATCTCATCTATCTCCTTCAACGTCGTCAGTAATTCTTCGAGCGAATTCAGATAAAGCGAATTAGCGCCGTCGCAGAGCGCCTTTTCCGGATCGGGATGGACTTCCATAAATATGCCGTCAACGCCTGCGGCTACAGCCGCCCGCGCGAGGTAAGGCACCATATCCCGCTGACCGCTTGAGGCCGTTCCCGCACCGCCCGGCAACTGCACGGAATGCGTGGCGTCAAAAATCACCGGATATCCCATCGCCCGCATGATTGGCAAGGCGCGCACATCAAAAACCAGGTTGTTGTAGCCGAAAGACGCGCCGCGTTCGGTGATCAGAATATTCTCATTCCCCGCAGTTTTGATCTTTTCAATGACATTGGCAACATCCCAGGGCGCCAGAAACTGTCCCTTTTTAACATTGACAATCTTCGCTTTTTTCGCGATCTCCACAACAAAGTCCGTCTGGCGGCAAAGAAAAGCCGGCACCTGCATAACATCCAGAACATCGGCCGCCGCTTCAATTTCTTCAAAGCGGTGCACATCGGAGAGAATCGGCACACCAATTTTTTCTTTAATGGTCTTTAATATTTTCAAGCCATCCTGCATACCCGGTCCGCGGTAAGCCTTGATTGATGTCCGGTTGGCTTTATCGTATGAGGCTTTAAAGATGAAAGGAATCTGTAACTTGGACGTCAGTTGCTTCAGATAGGAGGCAATCTCCATAGCCGCCGTTTCATTTTCAAGAACACAGGGACCCGCAATGAAAACAAATCCGGTTTGATCACCAATTGTAAAATTATTTAGTTCCACCTGCTTCATGATGTACCCCTGTTTTTAATCTTTTTCCAGTAAAAGCTGAATGCGCATCTTCGGAATTCTTCCACCTATTTTTGTTTCAGGATTAATCTCGTATGCGTGTGTATAAGCTTTTAACGCCTCCTGGTAAAGCCCTTTCTTTTCGTAGGCATCGCCCAGATTCGCGTATATTTCATCATCTTCTTGGTCGTATTTCAGGGCTGTTAAATAATTCCCGATAGCCTTATCCCAATCTTTGCTCAAGGCATAGGCATATCCCAGGCTAAAATAAGATGAAGCTTTTTTGGGCTCAAGCTTCACGATTCTTTGATAATAT
The DNA here is from genome assembly GCA_903904655.1 of uncultured delta proteobacterium. Taxonomy (GTDB): domain Bacteria; phylum Desulfobacterota; class Syntrophia; order Syntrophales; family Smithellaceae; genus UBA8904. The sequence goes on from CAIVDK010000076.1 coordinate 7,567, forward strand.
CCAATCGCCTGCACAAAGTTCTTATTCTTAAGGTAATAGTTGGCAATCACCCCCAAAGTTTGTCTGGTCGGAGGCGATATCTTTTCATAATAGACCACAGCTTCCTTTTCCTTGCCCAACTTGGTGTAGGCATAAGCCAGATTATAATACACGGTTTGATCCTTCGCGCCCAACTTAATCGCTTTTTCATAATTTTCAGCCGATGGGGCATATTGCTTTATTTCACTATAGGCAAATCCCATGTTGATAAACAGGGCCGTTTTCTGCGGATATTTCCTGGCTAATTTTTCGTAATAATGAACAGTCTGATCATATTTCTTGCTTTGAAAAGTAAGGTCCGCCAGGCGTTCCAGGGCGTCGGTATCCTCCGGATTCTTTTTTAAAACAACCAAGTATTCCTTGACGGCTTCGTCCGTCTTTTTTCTTCTTTCATAAGCCGCCGCCAGATTAAAGTGAATAACAGGTTCATCCGGTGATAGCGCGACGGCCTTTTGTAAATTTTGCATTTCTTCGTTTAATTTACCCTGCCCGGCATAGGCCGTGGCCAGATTGGCATAAGCCGCGGCGTCTTTAGGTCTATTTTTTATGACTTGATTATAACTCTCGATCGCATTGTTATACTTCTTTTTTCTGAGGTAAATATTTCCCAGTGCGCTCCACGCCGGGGCAGTATCCCGCGAATGTCCAGTGATGTATTGATATTGCTCCACAGCCGCGTTTGTTTTGCCCGCCTTCTCATAAGCCTCCGCCAGCAGTAATCTCACCGCATGATTATCCGGCTCCATTTTGATCGACTGACCGTAACATTCAGTCGCTTTGTTCCATAATTTTATATGGCCATATGTCAGACCCAACATGGCGAAAACTTCGGCATCCTGTGATGGTATTTTTACAAGGTGAGATAAAATTTCAATAGCCTGACTATCCTGATTCTTTTTAATATAACAGCGCGCCAAGTCTTTCATGGCCACGGTATCATCAGGCTTAATTCGTAAAATATCCGCATAAAGCGAAGCGGCCTCATCCGTCCGGTTTTGCTTGAGATAGATGCCCGCAAGAATCTTGCGCACGCCAACATCTTCGCTGTTTTGGGAGATAGCTTTCTTTAAGTATTCAATCTGCACGCCGACGTTGCTGGATTCTTTCGCATACCTCAGCCAATCCTGAGGCATGATGACAACCAGCATCGGCACCACGGCTATTTTTTCTTTTTGATAATAAACGGCAATTTTATAAACATTGACCGCTTGCGCGCCTTTAGCCATCGCGCCACTCTGCATAATATTATTGACTAAATCAATGCCGCGCAACAGCACGCCGATATGATTCCCTTCCTTGCCTGTCCCGTCAATCGTTGCCGTTGTATATTTCCCGCTCAAATCGTCACTGACCACAGATTTAACGACAAATTCATCACGATAATTAATCTCTAATGTGTCACCGGCACCCACACGAATATCTTTGCCGTTTTTTTCCACTTGCAGATAATAAAAAAGCGGTTTGTTCCGCAATACATAATAGGAGAAAGTATTTTTTGCTCTGAGCGCGTAAAAAATGCCTGTCGGGAAAAAGCGGGGACCAATCAATATGAAAGACGCAAGAAGGAGCATAACCATTGCAAAGATCACAACTCCCACAATAGCCTTCCTGTTTAATCCCTTGTTATCCCTTAGATATTTCAACATGATTTTAACCTCTTGGATGATATTTCCGATGGATCTCTTTTAATCGGTCTTTGGTGACATGGGTATAAATTTGTGTTGTCGAAATATCCGCATGCCCCAGCATCACCTGTACCGCGCGCAAATCCGCCCCTCCCTCCAACAGATGAGACGCGAAGGAATGGCGGAATGTATGCGGATGCACATTTTTTTGCAAGCCCGCTTTTTGGGCGTAATGAATAATAATTTTCCAGAGCCCCTGCCTGGTAAACGCCCCGCCAAATCGGTTCAGAAATAAAACATCCGTCGTTTTTGATTTCAATAATCTGGGCCTGGCCTCATCCACATAACGCCGCACACAGTCATAAGCCGTTTTACCGATGGGCACGACCCGTTCCTTACTGCCTTTCCCCATGACGATCAAAAAACCGACCTGCCAGTTGATGCTGTTCATCGTCAGAGAAATTAATTCCGAAACGCGCAGCCCCGTCGCATAGAGGAGCTCCAACATCGCGCTGTCTCGTAACGCGAACGGCGTTTGATCACCCGGTTGGGATAAAATCAAATTCATCTCTTCGCGGCTCACCGTGTCGGGCAGACGCATCCAGACTTTGGCCAGTTCAATATTGGCGAGCGGCGATTCGTCCAGCACTTTTTCCTGCAATAAAAACTTATAAAACCCCCTCAGCGCCGCAAGCAACCGGTTCATCGAATTGGCCGATAACCCTTCTGATTTGATTTGCACAAGAAAATCGACCACAGTTTTGGGGATAATAGACCGCGCATCCGACAGCCCTCTCTGCTCGAGAAAGGAAGCATAGCGTTTCAGATCGCGTCCATAAGCCTCCAGCGTATTGCCGGCCACTCCTTTTTCGATCAGGAGGTAATTGAAGTATTGATTTAACAAGTTCCGCATGGTCGTTATTACGCAAATATGCCGCTTATGTAAAGTTTTTTTGTTGACATCAGGGGGAGACTTCCGGCAAGCTATTTCCGAAGCAATAAATGGATTTGCACCTCAACACCCGGAGAATTAAAAATGAAAAGAATCGTCATAGCCTCCGATCATGGAGCGGTTGAACTGAAAACCCAAATCGTTGCCTTTTTAAAAAAGAAGAATTTTGAGGTCACAGACCTGGGAACCCATGGCAGCGCCGCCGCCGATTACCCGGACATGGCGCTAGCCGCCTGCAATGAATTCAAAAAAGGCGGTTATGAATTCGGTATCCTGCTTTGCGGCACGGGCATCGGCGTTTCGATTGCCGCCAATAAAGTCAACGGCATCCGCTGCGCTCTTCCATTCGACCTGTTCAGCGCTGAAATGGCTAAAGCCCACAACAACGCCAACTTCATCGCCTTCGGCGGCAGGATAAAATACAGTTTACCGGTATTCGACATGATCGAGAAATTTCTAAACACAAAATTCGCCGGCGACCGCCACGAACGAAGAATCGCTAAGATGATGGCCATGGAAGACGAATGCTGAAGTAAAATTGGATATGTGTCGCGTCAGTATTTAAGAGATCAGTATTTCATTGACATATCAAACTGTTCTCCTTATACTCCTGTCCGTCAAAAGCACTATCTTATCAAATTTTTTAGGAGGAAACTGATGTACAAATTAATGAAGCCGGATAATGTAGTGGGGATATTAGAACAAACCGTTTCTAAATTTCCACAAAGACCTTTTCTTGGAACAAAAAACAAACAGTTAAAGCAATATGACTGGATATCCTATGCTGATTTTGGAAAGCGTGTGGACAACGTCAGAAGCGGTTTAAGTCAGCTGGGTATTCAAAAAGATGATGCCGTCGGTATCATCTCGAATAACAGCACAGACTGGGCTGCATGCTTTTTTGCCGCTAGCGGCCTGGATGCGCGGTTTGTCCCCATGTATGAAGCTGAGTTGGTCCAAGTATGGAAATACATCATAGGCGACGCTCAGATTAAAGTGCTTTTTATCAGCAAAAAAGAGATATATGCCAAAATAAAAGATGTCATTAATTCAATACCGACGTTAAAAAAAGTTATCGTGATGGAAGGCGATGGGCCGGATACATTGGCAGATCTGGAAAAGAAAGGCGCAGCCCAGAAAATTAAAAGCATACAGCCGGAATATTCATCTATTTGCATCCTGATTTATACATCAGGAACGACCGGCGATCCGAAGGGAGTGCTTCTTTCTCAGGCCAACATTACGTCCAACTCTCACGCCGCTGTCGATTGCTTCCCTGAACTGAATGAAAACGACAGATCGTTATCCATTTTGCCTTGGGCGCATGTTTTCGGACTCGGAGAACTTGTCATTTACTGTTTTTTAGGCGGATCCATCGGCATTGCGGAAAGCGCCGCAACCATTGGCGAAGATTTAGGTCTTGTTAAACCGACATTCCTGACCGCCGTTCCCAGGGTCTTTAACAAAGTATATGACGGATTATGGACGAAGATGAACGAAGAAGGCGGACTGGCCAAGACGTTATTTGTCATGGGAGTGGAAAGCAGCAAGAAAAGACGGGAGTTGGCGGCACAGGGCAAGTCAAGCTTCGTGACGAACCTGAAATTTAAGATTGCCGATGCTATAGTTTTCAAGAAAATCAGGGCGAAGCTTGGCGGCAGATTAAGAGGCTCCATGACAGGAAGCGCCATGATGAATCCGGAAATTTCTCATTTTTTCTGGGATATGGGTGTCCCGCTTTATGACGCCTACGGATTAACCGAGACATCGCCCGGCGCAACCATGAATCGCCCAACGAAATACAAGATAGGCAGCGTGGGTCCCGCCATGGGTCTGGGCAAAATCGTGATTGACAAGTCGGTTGTCGGACCGGATGCGACAGACGGGGAGATCATCATTTACGGACCGAACGTTATGCAGGGCTATCATAACAAACCCGAAGCCACAAAGGCCGTTATGACTCCTGACGGCGGATTTCGGACAGGCGACCGCGGACGTATTGACAAAGATGGCTTCCTGTTTATCACCGGACGACTGAAAGAGCAGTTCAAACTCGAAAATGGCAAATATGTATTCCCGGTATCCATTGAAGAAGACATCAAGCTGAACCATTACATTGAAAACGCCATGATCTACGGGGAAGGCCGTGAGTTTAATGTTTGCATAATCATTCCGGACTTTGCAGCCCTGAATAAGTGGGCCGAAAAAAATAATTTGCCCAAGGACCCTGTCGAATTGCTGAAGAGGGAAGAGACAAAGAAATTCCTCGGGAATGAAATTGTCAATCAATTGAAGGCTATCTATGGAAACTATGAGATCCCGAGAAAATTCATATTTGTTGCCGAGCCTTTTTCACTCGAGAACGGCATGCTGACCCAGACCATGAAACTCAAAAGGCGCGTTGTATTTGAAAAATACAAAGATCAGATTGATAAATTATACGCCAGATAGAATTTAATAAGGATTGGCGGCACTTCCTTTTGTTTGGGAAGTGCCGCCTTTTTTTACCCCAGAATCGTTTTCAGATCTTCATCCGGCGTGGTGATCGGTTTGATCGCAAAGTTCGACACCAGCACGTTTAACACGTTGGGCGTAATGAAAGCCGGCAGAGATGGCCCCAGGCGAATGTCCCTGATGCCCAGATAAAGCAGCGTCAGTAAAATCGCTACCGCCTTCTGCTCATACCATGACAGAATCATGGACAGGGGCAGATCGTTGACACCACAATTAAACGCCTTAGATAAAGCAACGGCAATCTGAATGGCCGAATACGCATCGTTGCACTGTCCGATGTCCAGCAGACGGGGGATGCCTCCGATGTCACCCAGTTCCTGATCGAAGAAGCGGAATTTGCCGCAGGCCAATGTCAGCACGACCGTGTCTTTCGGCGCTTTTTCCACAAACTCCGTATAGTAATTTCTGCCGGGCTTGGCGCCATCGCATCCGGCAACCAGGAAGAAGTGACGAATGGCCTTGCCTTTGACCGCTTCGATGATTTTATCGGCTACGCCCAGAACGGCATTGCGGGCAAATCCCACCATAACTGATTTGCCTTCCGTGTCCGCAGCAAATCCAGGCAGTTCAAGCGCCTTTTTAATTACCGACTCAAAGTTGGTATCAGCGATATGAGCGACGCCCGGCCAACCGACCAGGCCACAAGTGAAAATATTTGCCGCATAAGCGTCGCGAGGCCTCTGAATGCAGTTGGTGGTCATCAGGATTGCCCCGGGGAATTCGGCAAATTCCCTGGCCTGATTCTGCCAGGCTGTTCCATAATGACCGTAGAAGTGCGAAAACTTCTTCAGTTCCGGATAGCCATGCGCCGGAAGCATTTCGCCGTGCGTGTAGATATTAATTCCCTTGCCTTCTGTTTGTTTCAGCAGCGCGGACAAGTCTTTCAGGTCATGGCCGGAAATGAGGATGGCCTTGCCTTTTTTGGTGTAAAGCGGAACGGAAGTGGGCACGGGATGGCCGAAAGTTCCGGTATTGCCTGCGTCCAGCAACTCCATGGTGCGCAGGTTGATTTCGCCGCATTTTAAAACCAGACCGATCCAGCCGTTCAGATCCAGATCTTCGCGCAGGATCGCTGCCAGCGCTTCCTGAACAAAAGCGTAAATTTTGTCGTCTTCCTGTCCCAGAATCTGCGCATGATCGGCATAAGCGGCCACACCCTTGATGCCGAAAAGCAGAATATGTTGAAGGGACTGAATATCGGGATTAATGGTTGTGTCCGCTTTTAGAGACGCGACTTTGGCCTGTCCGACCAGTCCGAGAACCGTTGTTTCCGCCTTGAATGTTACAGCGTCAGGTTTCTCATCCACGATGGCCCCTGCTTTTTTGGCTTTGTCTTTGAGCGCATCCCGCAGGCTGGCACATTGGCCGATCAGTTCCACAAAACGCGCCGCATCGAAATCCACATTGGTCAGGGTAGAAAAAAGGGCCTTAACCGTAAACACATCAACAGCATGATCGACGACACCCGCTTTTCGGGCGTCCACCGCTACCGCCGACAATCCTTTAAGCGCGTAAACCAGAACATCCTGAAGGGCGGCAACTTCCGGGTCCTTGCCGCACACCCCTGACTTATTACATCCCTCACCCTTTGCCGTCTGTTCACACTGGTAACAAAACATTGCTGAATTTTCCATGGGCTATCTCCTTTTTATCTTTAGTTTTTTGTAGCATCATTTTGAAGGCAATATAATCGAAGATTCGCAGTTGCACCTTGACTTAAGTCAAACATCAGTGATATTTTTCACTTAAAGGAAAAACTATGGACATTACATCAATCATTGCCGGCATTCCTCTGTTTGAAGGCCTGTCACCAAAGCAGTGCACCGCCCTGGGAGCCATCGCCGTGCGGAAATACTACTCACGGGGACAAAGCTTTTTTTCAGAAGGCGATGAAGGAATCGGTTTTTATGTCATTCTTTCCGGCAAAGTAAAAGTTTTCAAACTCTCGTCCGAAGGCAAGGAACAAATTTTTCATATTCTGGAGGCACCCGAACCTTTCGCGGAAGCGACTGTCTTTGCCGGACAACATTATCCGGCCTCCGCCCAGGCGCTTGCCGAAACCATGGTCCTGTTCTTCCCGAGACAGAAATTCCTGGAGCTGATCAGTCAGCAGCCCTCTCTGGCGCTTTCGATGCTGGCGCTTTTGTCTCAGCGGCTGCGCAAACTCACGATGCTTGTTGAAAATTTATCGCTCAAAGAAGTACCTGGGCGACTGGCAGCTTATCTGCTTTATTTAAATGATCGTAATGGTCCATCGCAGACGATCGAGCTGGAGGTTTCGAAAAATCAAATGGCCGGCCTTTTGGGTACCATCCCCGAAACACTTTCCCGCATTCTGAAGCGCATGAATGATGAAAAGCTAATTAAAGTGGATGCCCGCTCGATTTCAATTCTGGA
>CAIVDK010000077.1 GCA_903904655.1 uncultured delta proteobacterium
GATACATTTTATATTCTCAACCCCGTCATATAGCCTTCCGCAATGGCATCCAGGGCTTTGCGGATTTTTAGGGCGTCTCCGATGCTGAAGAGCTCTGGTACTTTTCCCGCCAGTATTCCGAAAAGTTCATTGCAAGGCGCAACACCCAGAGCCAGAACAATCGTGTCATAAGAACCGATGTTTTCTTCGCGGCCGTCTTTTTCAATGATCAGGCCGTCGGGCCGAAGCTCTTTGACCCTGGCGCTTAAGTAAATCCGGACGTTTTTCGCCGCCAGGTCCTTGAACAAAAACTCTCTGGCCGAGAGCGTTACGTCCTTTGCGATTGCGGGCAGCATCTCCACAATCGTTACATTCTTACCATGATGAGCCAGATGGTTGGCGGTTTCCGTGCCGATCATCCCTCCGCCGATGACGGCGACACGGCCTTTGGCATTGGCTTTCCCTTCTAAAACATCCTGGGCATTCACGATATTGACCTTTGGGAGACTAGATAGAGTCATAGACAATGGCGTACTTCCCGTGGCGATCACAACAACATCCGGTTTCTGCTCGCTGATGATGCTCTCCGTAAGTTCCGTCTGAAGATGGATGGAAACATGGTGATCAGCCAGTTGCTTTTTCTGCCAGATGATAAACCCTGCTATTTCGCCTTTATGCGGCGGGATGGCGGCGGCATAGAATTGCCCGCCAAGCTTTTCGGACTTTTCAAAAAGATGAACCTCATGCCCTCGAAGGGCTGCAACCATGGCGGCTTCCATTCCGGCGGGTCCTCCTCCCGCAATAAAAACCTTCTTGCGAAGATCTGCCGACCGGATCTGAAGTTCCGCTTCTTTTCCCAGGGGGGGATTGACCATGCAGGTAGCGGGCTGGTAAAGAGATATTCTGCCAATGCAGCCCTGCAGGCAGCCGATGCAGGAATTGATATCGGCAATTTGACCTCTCGCGGTTTTGTTGGGAAATTCGGGATCAGCAAGCGAAGCTCTGCCCATGGCCACCAGATCGGCCTTGCCGGAGGCCAGAATTTCTTCGGCAAGATAAGGATCATTGATCCGGCCGACCGTGATGACCGGAATTTGAACAACGCCCTTCACCTCACGGGCATAATCGGTAATCCAGCCGTGGCTGATGGCGGCAGGCGGTGCTATGCCGTAGAAGCTGCCATACGTGCCTGCGGATACATGAATGGCATCGATCCCTGTCTCTTGCAGCATGCGGCTGATGGCTTTCGTATCTTCAATATTCCGTCCTCCGGGAACCAGTTCGTCTCCCGATATCCTGAAAATAATCGGGAAGTCTTTCCCGACTTTTGTGCGGATGTTGGCCAGAATTTCCAGGGGGAAACGCATCCTGCTCAGTAAGTTTCCTCCATACTCGTCGGTTCGCTTATTTGAATAAAGCGACATAAACTGGGCAATCAGGTAACCGTGACCGCCGTGGATTTCAATGCCGTCAAACCCCGCTTTCTTTGCCCTTCGCGCGCAATCACCAAATTGTTCGACAATCTCAGCAATGTCATCACGCGTGAGCTCGCGGGGAATTTCCTGAATCATCGGGCAGGCCAAAGGCGATGGTGCTACCGGTTGGCTGCCGATTAGAAACTGGGAGGTCTGCCGCCCGGCATGATAGATCTGGGCGAAAATCCGCCCGCCGCTTTCATGAATCCTTTGAGTAAATTTTGCGTGGCTCTCGATTTGGTCGTCGTTCCAGAGTCCCGGGATGTTCGGGAAACCCTTGCCGGTGGGGGATACCGCATAATCTTCCGTGATGATCAGACCCCAGCCGCCCCTGGCTTTCGCTTCATGATAAGCTGTATATCTTTCTGTCGCCGTGCCGTCGGTATTGCAAAAGTTCATGACCATGGCCGGCACGACCAGCCTGTTGGGAATTTCCAGTTGACCGATGCGGATGGGTGAAAATATTTTTTCAAACATCAAAAAGCCCCTTTATGTTCTCCCCGCCCGCCAGGGACGGGGAAGTTTTTTGGGTGGGCACCGCGTGCCCACTGACTTAGGAAGAAGTGTCTGCCAGGCCGAAAATCGCTTTAGCGTTACCGCCGAGTATCAGATTGACTTCTTCGACCGTAAAATGGATACCGGCTGGCGCTTTTTGAGGCAGGTCCCGGATAAACTGGACCATCGTTTTAATCGGATACAGAAGCGTCTGGATTGGAGCATCAGACCCGAATAGAATTTTTGCGGGACCAACCAGATCAATGACTTCGCGCATTTGAAGGCAGAACAGGTCGTAATTTTTATAGGCCAAGGTATCCCATACCGCCAGATCCCCGTACATGTTGGCTTGAAAGGCCGCCAGAGACGCCCAGGGCCGCCAGTTGATGTACCCGCCCAAGTGAGCGGCAATCACTTTTATTTCCGGAAAGTCCACGGCGATGTCGGCCAGCATCAGGGGTTCGGCAAATTTGCAGCGCCCTTTGGGCATCAGCGGTCCGGTGTGGGTAAGAAGAACTCCTTTATGTCTGGCCAGAATTTCCAGAACTTTGTACGATTCCGGGCCTGCCGGATCAAACCCATGATCCGGGTGATACTTAATGCCCCGCAGACCATATTCCTCAAAACACACTCTGGCCATCTCGGCTGCTTCCGGTCGTCTCGGATCAATGCCCGCAAGGCCGATAATACGGTCGGGATGCCTGAGGACAGCCTCCCCCAGCATCCGGTTCTGCGTTTGTATTTTCTCGGGAGTAACGAGCGGAAAATTTGAGTTGTCCACGTTCACGGCGATGGTGACATCAATGCCCGCTTCGTCCATTTTGTCGACGAGCCGGTCCGCCAGGGGATCTCCCCAAGTTTGCGCGGCGGTACTTAACAGCGTTTTATGATCCGGGTTCATCCCCATTTTTTTCGCCTCATGGTAGATTAACTGAACCATCTCCGCGGCCCCTTTTTCACTCATAGCCGTCATGTAGTGATAATGCGAATCGATGATCATGCTTTTCTCCTTATTTGTTTTAACCCTGCCCATCAGCCATCAGCCTGCTGTCCTAAACATCCCAAATGAAAATGACACCACTTGTCGGGAAAACCCAGTCCTCGTTGGAAATTTTAATGTTGATTGATTTGCCTTTGCTGGCCTGTATGGCGGCCTGAGGATGGCGACCGGCAAAGAAGCTTTCCGCCCGGACATTTTTAAGCCCGGCCCGCTCATAGTGAAAATTGATTTCGAGGCCGCGCGTCGGATACAACAGATACACGGGGAACGTCCTGTTGCCCTTGGCTTTTTTGGTGAGGATTTCAATTTCGATCTTCACCTCCTTGTTGACCTTTTGTTTAAGCTGATCACTGCCGCACCAGACTTCATAGCCTCGATTGGTCTTTTTGGCTTCAATGATCGGAATGTCTTCGCCGTCGATGCGCATTTTCTCCACGGTAAAATCGCGTTCGATCACTAGATCATCGCCGCCGAGTATCCAGCGGTATTCGCAATGCTCGTCTTCAATGAGCGCCGCCAGCTGTGCGCTATCTGAGGCGCAACCGATCATGAAAATGTCGCTGCGGATGGTTTTCTTGTATTCGACATGGGTCCGCAACTGAAAATAAGCGTCCGCGCGCCTTTTATGATCGGCGGTTTCCGGCAGTTGTGAAATAGTAATATCGTAGCGGAAACAGGAGCGCAGTTCGAGCTGGCGGTCTTCCTTGCCAAACAGGGTTTCAAACATTTCATAGTAAATAGCGTCGCCGAGTCCCTCGTCGCGGGTACGGGTTTGCAGACAATGCCGGATGATGCTGTCGATGCGCGCTATGGATTTTTCTTCGCCGGGCACGAAAATTCTGCGCAGTCTCGGTTCCACCGCATCGGTTTTCCCTTTTTGCAAAAAGACGCGCGGTGCGCGTTTGCCCAGCGCACAAAGTACCTCGTAGCTGATGGTTTTGGCCCTGGCGGCAATTTCATTGGCGCTGATATATTCATTTTGCTGTCTGCCCAGTAAAACCACTTCATCTCCGACTGCGCAGTCGGGAATATGTGTGACGTCCAGTGTGCACATGTCCATGGACACCCGCCCGATGACCGGCGCGCGCCGGCCGCGAATGAGTGCTTCGCCCGTGTTAGACAGGATAAAGGGGTATCCATCGCCGTAACCCACCGGAATGGTTGCCACGCGGGTTTTATCTTTGGTGATATAGGTTCTGTTGTAGCCGATGCCATAGCCTGCGGGGAATTCCTTGACGAGAACTATCGTCGTTTTAAAAGACATCACAGGCAGTAGCGTGGCGTTACGCTTGGTTTCTTCCGAGGGATAAATGCCATACGTCATGATGCCAGGACGCGCCATTTCCAGTTTCAACGCCGGGGAATTCAGGATCGCGCCGCTGTTATCCATATGCTTGATGGGAATGTCGATGCCTAACCGTTGCAATTCGGCAAGCAGTCCGGAGAACAACCGCCACTGCTCATCGTTGTAAGGCGTCATCAGTTCGCTTGCGGCAAAGTGGCTGAACAGGCCCTCCAATATGATATGGGGCAGTGTTCTAATGTGGCGAATCAAGTCAATAGCTTCGCTGTGCATGGTGCCGCCGCGTCCCATGCCGGTATCGACTTCCACGTGAACGGATAATGTCCGGGAGGCGTGGGCCAACTGTTCTTCGAGGGCGCGGGCGAACCCTGTATCGGAAACAGACGGCGTGAGCTGGTATTTGATCATGTCGGGTATTTCCGACAAGGTGGAAGGCCCCAAAATGACAATGGGCGCCTCAACGCCACTCACGCGCAGCTGAATGCCTTCGTCGGCATTGGCTACGCCCAGCATCTGTGCGCCCGCGCGCAAAGCGGCATGAGATATTTCAATTGCACCATGACCGTAAGCATCGGCCTTGACGGTTTGCATGAAATCAACCGCGTCGCCGAGCAGGCGTTTGATTTCCCGGAGATTGGCGGTAAAATTGTCCAGGTCCACTTCCACCCAGCTGCGGTATTTCTGCTCGTTTTTTAGGGGCATATTTTATTTCAATTCCTGTTATTGCAAACCATGCCCGGAACGGTCGCGACCATTCCGGGCGATCTGCTATTTCTTCGTCATCACAAACACCCCATCCCACGGTTCGGCCTGCGGGTGTTCCTTTAAATTATTGCACCTTTCCATGTACATTGTCGATACGAAATCGCCGGGCCGGATATCCAAAACACACTGGAAGGCTGCAATGGCCTCATCCCATTTCTCTTCCCGGTAGCGCGCCAGGCCTTTGGCAAAGGCATCAATCAGATCTTTAAAATTCGCTTCATCTTTCTTTTCACCCAGCAGTTCATAAATTTTGACCGGTTTGATTTTGCCTTTGACGCGCACCCCGTCCAGTTCGCGGCAGCAGATGCTGTCTTTTGCTTTTTCGTAAGTAAACTCACTGATGATAATGTTGGTTCCGTATTCCTTGTTGGTGCCTTCCAGCCGTGAGCCGAGGTTGACCATGTCTCCCATGACGGTATAGTCAAAACGCATCTCGGAGCCCATGTTGCCCACAACCATGTCGCCGGTGTTAATGCCGATGCCGATGTCAAAGACGGGACGTCCTTCGGCTTTCCATTTTTTCTGCAGCTGACGTAACGCCTTCATCATCGCCAGTGCTGTGAGGCAGGCCCGGCGGGCGTGATCCGGCTGGGAAATAGGCGCGCCGAATATGGCCATGATGGCGTCGCCCATGTATTTGTCGAGCAGGCCGTCGTGCTGGAACACCTCATTGGTCATGGCCGTGAGATATTCGTTGAGCAGCGCAACCAGCGCTTCCGGCGCCAGTTTTTCAGAAATGGCGGTAAACCCCCGGATGTCCGAAAATAAGACGGTTAAGTCTTTCTTGTCACCACCGAGTTTGAGTTTGGCCGGGTCTTTGAGCATTTCGTTAATGACCGAGGCGGTCAGATAGTATTGAAACGCGCCGCGGATTTTCTTTTTCTCCCGTTCTTCCTTAAAATAATGATAAATCGTGATGCCCAAATAGATCATCGCCATGGTCACAAACGGATAAACCAGGTTCAGCCAGATGTTGAACCTGAAAAAAATAAAATAATTGACGGCTACAAAAGCGGCAACTATCAGAAAGGCGGTGATCATCCCGGAGATCGGCCGCAAGCGGGGAATCAAAAGACCGACGGCCAGTCCAAAAAAAATAATCGTACAAATATCCATAAAGTGTGTGAACGAGGAATGGGTTAGGAAGTTCTGGTGCAAAATGTTATCAATGACGGTGGCGTGAATTTCCACGCCGGGATAAGTGGATGAAAAAGGCGTCACGCGAAGGTCATAGATGCCAATGGCGGTTGCGCCTACGAGAACAATCTTATTCGCGAAAGTTTCCGGGGGAATGTTGCCTTTTAAAATATCAGCAACGGAATAGTGGGGAAATGTCCGGGGAGGGCCCCGATAGTTGATCAACAATTGCCCCGATTCATTCGTGGGAATAAGAATATCACCGATGCCGACGTTCTTTGCGCCATAGGGTTCCAGGTTCAGGGACAGAGCCGGAAAATCAAGATAGGCATGAACCAGTGAAACGGCCAGCGAGGAATAATAATTGTCTCCAAAAGCGATGACCAGAGGCGACCAGCGGTAGGAGCCGTCGCTATCCGGCATCATATTGAAATAGCCGCCGTTTTGCGCGGCGTCGTCAAGACTTGAAATGTTGGCCTCTGGTGCGTAAGCGCGCGGCAGATAGGAATCATCGGGCTTGTCTGTGGTGGAGTTGATCATCGCATAACGGGAATTTTCTATGCGTGCGGCATTATCGGCGATTCGCTGCGCCGTAATATGCGCCAGGTCTTTTTCATGCCCCTTGCGTGGAAAATGAAAAAAGTAGCCTAGCGTGATGTTTTTGGCTTTATGAATGGATGCGGCCAGAATTGCATCCGTGTCGGCTGCGTCTCTTTTCTTGTCAAGCAATCGGGTGACATTTGAATCGGAAATGCCGCTTTTTTTCATTTCGGCGGCCAGTGCGTTGATGGTTTTCAGGTTGGTGTTGTCGTCCGGTTCGGAAAAAACAATATCAAAGCCGACCGCTTTGGCGCCTCCTTTTTTTAATTGATCCACCAGGCGGGCAATCGTTGTACGCGACCAGGGCCAGCGTCCCAATTCAGAAACGCTTTGTTCATCGATGGCGGCAATGACTGTTTCAGCGCCGGGTGCAAGTTTGCCTCGTGACGCCATGCGCAGATCCAGTGTTTTAAGTTCCACAAGCCGCAAAAACTGAAAATCAGACAAAAACAGCGCCAGCGCAACCAGAATCACAAAGATTGTTATTTTGAGCGGCGTGATCTGTAAAAGTGTTTTTAATTTTTGATTCATACGGCATGCTTCTCCTGTTGCAAAATCATACCAAAGCGCCGGGTAAAGTCAAGCTGTCCTTTGTTTCACCGATAAAAGCGTTTGCCGATGATCTGGTTGCGAGGATATTTAATCCCGCTGTTGTGGGACGAGCGTTAATTCTCTGCAGCGAGCTCGCGAGGTGGTTGATCAGAATTTACTTGATGCGTAAAAAAATGAATAAAAGACCAATCAATACTTGAAAGAAAATTATTTTTGGACTAAAATCAATAAAATATAGATAAACAAAGGGCGGAAGTTAAGACCCATCAACAACAAGGAGGGAGCGAAAATGTCAAAAGTAAAGCCGGGTGATGTTCTGAGCTGTGAAGTATGCGGACTTGCTGTCATTGTGGATGAGGAATGCGGCTGTGTGATCACCGAACTGATCTGCTGCGATGAGCCGATGGGGAACAAAGGTCCCAAACCGCCAAAGAAAGCGGC
>CAIVDK010000078.1 GCA_903904655.1 uncultured delta proteobacterium
ACGGCCGACACCGCGACGGCATTGCGCATCAGATTTCTCCGGAGATTGAGGCCAGCCAGCTTTCCCGCTGCTCCGAATCCATTTGAAAAGAAATGGTTGAAGATGGTGACAAAGCCTTTCAGGAATGACGGGGTGAAAAGGGATATCCCAATGGCAAACATGAGCTGGGCGCCTATGAGGAAAGATTTATGTTTTGCGAGGGGAGAATTGCCTGCCAGTTCATACAAAGCAAGGATGGACACAGAGAGCATCAGACACAAAATCCCCATGTAATTCATCCGCTTGGCGGTAAAGAAAGCTTCTTCGGCATAAGGAACCGAGCGTATGGCCGAAACCGGTGAAATACGGCTGCTGGCTCTGGACGGAAACAGCGCGGCCAGCAGGCTGGCGAAAATACCGCAGAAAAATCCCATCATGGGATAAAACCAGGTGACATGGAGTTCGGTCGCGGCAGTCCGCACATAGAGTCCGGAGACGATGCCGCTGAATGTATCCAGCAGTGCATTGGCCAGAACCAGACCGCATACAACGCCAAGGGCAGACGCGATAAGGGCCATGACCAGCGTCTCTCCCAGAAACAGCAGGATAATCTCTTTTCTTCTGGCGCCCAGGGCCCGCAGAATTCCGATCTCCCTGCGGCGATGAACGACGGAGATAGAAACCGCATTGTAGATGAGGTACATCCCGACGAAGATCGCCAGATAGCTGATGACGTCCAGACCGTCTTGAAATCTGGAGAGCATATCCGCGACCTGCTGCGACCTGCCGGCCGGAGTGTCCACCATATACCCTTTCGGAAGCGCTGCTGTGATGGCGCGCCGGGCGGTTTCCAGATTTTCTCCCGGGCGGAGGCTCACGTCGATGCGATCGACCCTTCCTTCTTTGCCGAAAACCATCTGCGCGGCATAGATATCCATGACCGCCAGATTTCCCCCCATCGCCTTGGCCGGGCCTTCGGGGTTAAGAATGCCCCTGATTTGAAATGTCCGGATTCCATCGACTGTCTGCACCTGAATCTTCTGATCAATCTTAAACCCTTCCCGGTCGGCCATCGTCTGGGTAACCAGAATGGAGTCGGGTCTTGCCAGAAACAGGAGAGGATCGGGAATATCGGCGCTGTCGCCGGTAAGGCTGTATTCTCTCATCTGAGCGTCCACAAGCACATCCACACCCAGAATCATGAGGGATCGCTCCTTGCCGGAAACGAGCATTCCGTCGGCTTCGATCACCGGAACGGCGTACTCCACACCGGGTACTTTCTGAACTGTCTCGACAAGTGATTCGGGGAAACCGGACTGCGCGCCGGTGATCTGAAGCTGGGCTTTGCCGGTCACCCGATTGAAGGAATCCGTAAGAGAGAACAGAACGCTCCGATTGACCACCCCGATGGAAACGATAGCGGCGACACCCAGACAGATCCCGATCACGGCCATGAAGGTCTGGGTCTTGCGGAGGCGAAGATGTTTGAGGCTGATATAACGAAGCAGGTTCCAGAGGTTCATTCCGCACGTCCGGAAACGGCGACGTCTTCGATGATGCCGCCGTCTTTGAGTTTAATGATGCGGTTGCCGAAGGAAGCCGCCCTGGCGTCGTGGGTTACCATGACGATGGTTTGTCCAGCCTGATTGAGATTTTTGAGCAGTCCGAGAATTTCTTCACTGATATGAGAGTCCAGATTGCCGGTCGGTTCATCGGCAAGCAGGACAGATGGGTCGGTGATCAGCGCCCGGGCAATGGCGACCCGTTGCATTTCGCCCCCGGAAAGCTGCTCCGGGCGGTGCTTCGTGCGCGACCCAAGTCCGACGCTCGCAAGCAGATCGATGGCTTTACCCCGAATTTGTGAAAACGGGATGCCGTCCAGCAGAAGCGGCAGACCGACATTTTCTTCGGCGGTCAGGATGGGCAGCAGGTTGAAGAACTGGAAGACAAAGCCGATTTTTTTCCGGCGGATCAGGGTGAGCTCATCGTCAGAAATTCCGTGAAGAGGGCTACCGTCAATGAAGATTTCTCCCATGCTCGGCTGATCCAATCCGCCGATGAGGTTCAGCAGCGTACTCTTGCCGGAGCCGGAAGCCCCCATGATCGAAATAAATTCACCCTTCCCAATGCTGAAAGTGACATCGGAAAGCGCACAGATTTCCTGCTTTCCCTGGAGATAGATCTTACTTACTTTCCGTACCTGAATCATGACTGCCCTTGAAATTGAAGAATTTACGGAATTTTCATTCCCGCGCCGGATATATAGAGAAATTAGGCAGATCTGTCAATTCTAATTTCCCGTAAATGATGATTGGCAGCATCCGGCGCCGGGTGTGAAGATGTCCGGTGGTACGAAGGAAAGAGTGGCTTCTGCAAACCCGACTATAAGCCTGGCGTTCAGGATAACGTTGATGCCGAAATATTCGACCAGGGGATGATGGTTGACAATGAGAAAAACGGATGTTCGTGAACCAGCCCGCGCCGAAAGGGTCGTGCATGGTACTTATTCACAGCATAAACGACCCGGAACGCAGGATGACGCGCAGAATCTACGGGAAATGGCCTCCGTCTAAAACCCTTTCTGCCGACCACCTCTCTCCGTGGTTTGTCTGGCTGCTGTGCGAAGGGATTTGGCATGGTTTTGACCGGCCCCCCCTGTAAGTAAATTCAAGAGTTCAATGTCTTGCTCTAAGTATTTGTCAGGCCTTTGCAAACGGATCCGGAAGGTTTTCGGGTCTTGTCAATAGAGCCTCCGGGTTTTGAAACAGATCTTTTACGATGAGCTCGGCTTTAGATAAATTAAATCCACCCGTGATTCGCTGATCCAGGGTAAACGTAACGTCCATGACTTCCGCAACCTGGATTTCGTCGCGATCATTAATGATCGGCTCTTTCTTCTTTCTGCCAATCACAATAAAAAAGGATGCGTTTCCCCATTCAAACAGGGGATGAAGAACCGCATCCGCATTGATGCTGGCCAGATTGGTGATAAAGATACTGGTATACATGCTGTCCCTCTTGATGTACGAGAAAGGCAAAAGCCCGAAATAGTCAAGGATTCGCCCGGTGCGCATGAGGGCACGGATCAGGAATCTGGGCATCGAAGTCAGTATCCCGGACATCTTTTCGTCGTGGGATGTCCTGCTTTTTTTTGTGGATTGAACGGACCCATTCACTTGCCGGGCTAAGGTTTCGAGCGTGGAGTAAGGATCAAAGGTCATCTTGACAATGGTTTCAGTCGATTGTTCCGTCATCTCCCGTCGGACAACAAATGAGATGTCAATGGTGCGCCGCTGGAAGATGCGCCGGCCGACCACAAAACGGTTCAGGTCCGGTTGCATCGCCAGCATCCGAACGCTTGATGCCAGGATGACGTGAAATAAAGTAAACTTGTCTTCCCGCCCGGCGTTAACCCGCTCCAGCCATGCCAGCACGTTGCTAAGCACTACCCGACGGGAAGAATAGATCGTGGCCTCCATGCGGCTAGGCATCAGAAACGGGTACATCTTTCTGAAAAAGGGGAGCTTGGTGAGTAAAACACCGTCCGGGCGATCGTGAAAACGCATCACACTTCTCCATAATTGTTTGAGTATCATACACGCTTTTACAGTAATGAGGTATAGGGAATAACCCTGGTGATGTCAATAAAGAATCGTGCTCAACACACAGAAACCCGTCGTCTCCGGCGGATTTTATGTCCCGGCATAATTTGATATGGGGGATGTGGGGGAAGTGGCTTTTTATGACTCTTTCATCTTTTTGAACGGAATTATCTTTGCCCCGGCCTTTAATTCGTCCAGATAGTCGGCCCATATCTGCATCATTTTCTTCCGCAAACAACTGGATTCTGATAAACCTTATAGCCTGTCTTTGGGCGAGTAACAACAAAAAACCCGCTGTTTATGCGGGCTTCGTGGACTTCTTTGGACTGTATCGGATTATGCCTTGGTGGAGATGAGGAGGATCGAACTCCTGGCCTCGGCGTTGCGAACGCCGCGCTCTCCCAGCTGAGCTACACCCCCAACCTTGAGAAAAACGTGGCGAGCATATATTATAGTTTGTCACAGTGTCAAGAATTAGTTGGCTAAAGAGGGATATGTTGAAAAAGGAAATCCCATTCGTAGTTCCAATCTTGGCTTGACAAAACAGGTCCGTTTTCCCTATACTCTCACCCATATCGGAGATCATCGGATTTTTAAGTATGCGATTGATTGACCGTTCTACATAGAACTCCTTACAACGCAGCCGTTTTTTAAGATAATAATAAAATACACAGGAGATCTCCATGGCAAAAATCGACGCTTTTTTTCAGCTGATGCATGACAATAAGGCATCCGACCTTCATCTTGTGTCCGGCCAACAGCCCGCCATCCGCATTCGCGGTGAAATTGAGCGGATCAAATATGATGTTCTGAATAATGATACGCTGAAATTACTTCTCTACGAAATTACGCCGGAACATAAAATCAAGCAGTTCGAAGAAACGGGCGATGTTGATTTTGCTTATGAAATTCCCGGTCTGGCCCGCTACCGGGCTAACTTTTTCCAGCAGAAGTATGGCATTGCTGCGGTATTCCGTGAAATTCCGAGTAAAATATTAACCTGCCAGGAGCTGGGGCTTCCGGCGGTTATCTCCAAACTGGCCGCTCTGCCGCGCGGGCTTATCCTGGTTACCGGACCAACAGGCTCTGGTAAATCAACAACTCTGGCGGCCATAATCGATGAAGCAAACCGCACCCGGAAAGACCATATCATTACGATTGAAGACCCCATTGAATTTGTCCACCAGAGTCAGAGTTGTATTGTAAACCACCGGGAGGTGGGGATTCACACAAAAACATTCACGTCGGCGCTGCGCGGTGCTCTGCGCGAAGATCCCGATATTATCCTGGTTGGTGAATTGCGTGATCTGGAAACAATCTCTCTCGCGGTGGAAGCAGCTTCCACCGGGCATCTTGTCTTTGGTACTCTCCACACGACCAGCGCGGCGAAAACCGTGGACAGAATTATTGAAGTATTTCCATCCAGTGAACAAATGCAGATCCGTTCGACGCTTGCCGACGGTTTGCGGGCGGTCATTGCCCAGGTTCTGTTCAAAAGAATTGATGTCAAGGGACGTTGTGCGGCGATGGAAATTTTGATTGCCACTGGGGCGGTGCGCAATCTGATTCGTGAGCAGAAAACCTTTCAGATTCCATCGATGATGCAGACCGGTAAAAAATATGGCATGCAATTGCTGGACGATGCCATTATGGAACTCTACAACAAAGGCTGGATCAGCGGCGAGGAAGCCTATAACAAGGCCAACGATAAAACAAAATTCCGTCCGCTTTTAAAATATCCGCCGACAGACTTTACCGAAGCATAAGGGGACTCTTTATGAGAAAACCGGAAATAGAATATATCCTGATGAAAATGCTGGAATCCCATCCCAATATTTCCGACTTGAATCTGACGGTGGACAAGCCTTTTCAGGTGGAATCTTCAGGCCAACTGATCCCTGTCGATCTGAAGCCTCCCTTTGAAAAATTAACGCCATTTCAAACGGAAATATTTGCCTTGAACCTGATTAATCAGGACCGCCGTTTGTTTGACGATCTGGTGACAAAAGGCTCCTGCGATTTATCCTACGAACTGCCGGGTATTTCACGTTTCCGCGTAAACATCTTCTCACAGCGTGGTCACTACTCGATTGTTTTAAGAAAACTGGAAACGACCATACCATCATGCGCGGATTTGAAATTGCCGGATGCCTATTACCATGTTGCAGGCGAAAAAAACGGCATTGTTCTGGTAACCGGCGCCACCGGCAGCGGTAAATCCACGTCACTTGCCGCTGTTATTAACGAAATCAATGAGAAAAAATCTATCCACATTATTACGTTGGAAGATCCTGTGGAATTTACGCATCGGCAGAGAAAAGCCACCATCAATCAACGGGAACTGGGCAAGGATTTCGACACCTTTGCCAGCGGCCTGCGCGCCGCGCTTAGGCAGGCGCCCAAGGTTGTACTGGTCGGAGAAATGCGCGACCGCGAATCAGTGGAAATTGCGCTTTCTGCCGCGGAAACCGGACACCTTGTTTTGAGTACGCTGCACACGGTGGATGCCGGCTCTACCATCAATCGTATTTTGGGTATGTTTCCTTCGGATGAAGAAAATCAAATCCGCATCCGTCTGGCCGATACCGTCCGCTGGATCATCTGTCAGCGCTTACTGCCTAAGGAAGGCGGTGGGCGCATTGCTGCTTTTGAAGCATTGGGATCCAACTTGCGGGTTAAGGATATGATTCTGCACGGTGAATCCGAAGGTAAAACATTTTATGATGTTATGGAACAAAACAAGGCTTTTGGCATGGTTACTTTTGATGCTTGTATCGTTGATCTCTATCAGCGGGGATTGATTTCCGAAGATACGGCCAAGGCCTATGCCTCCAATAAACCTAATGTTAATAGGGGTATTGATTCCATCAAGAGCGCCCGCGGCGAGAAAACGACAGATCTGGGAAAGCTGGAAGTAGATCAAGGGTACGGTAAGCCTCAGGGCAACGGCCCTCCTTCCTGGCAAAAAAAATAAAAATTACTTTGCCAAAATATTAGTGCCAAGGAGATGAATATGCCTGGTGAAGGGACAATGATAGGATTATTGACAGTAACGGATGAGTCCAAAGGGCGGCCTTTTGGTTTCATGGCTCCCGAAGGGGAAACAGCCATGGTTTGTGAACAGGATGCCGCTGCCCGGGGTACAATCGTCAGTGCATTGAAAAGCATGGGGTATGCGGTTGTGGAAGCGATATCATGCGGTGAAGCCGTTAAATTC
Source organism: uncultured delta proteobacterium (assembly GCA_903904655.1). Lineage (GTDB taxonomy): Bacteria > Desulfobacterota > Syntrophia > Syntrophales > Smithellaceae > UBA8904. Next base: position 6,799 of record CAIVDK010000078.1, read on the forward strand.
ATGCGTTTTCAAATTTTTAGAGTCATAGTTGTTAATGAGGATTTTGATACGGACGCAGGTAGTGTCAACAGTATTCTGTCGAATCTGGAAGGTTTGTCCATGAGCATACGCAGGCAGACTTTTGTTGTGTTGCTCAGCGCGACGTTTTCCACCATGGACAATCTGGAAGCCTATCATAAAAGTGTGAATCTGATTGTTAATAAACGAGAAATCGGTGAGGTGGAAAAAGTATTGCGCCAGGCGATGGCGGAACATGAGGATTTCTATCGCGTCTTCAAGGAAAAAATCCACAAATAGTATCAAAACGTATTTTGTAGGGGCCCGAAGCGTCGTGCCCCTACATGTTTGGAGAGCAAGACGGTGATTGTCCGGACGCCTTGTAGGCCTCCTCAAGATTTTGACGACAAGGTGTTGATGCATCAAATGAAAGCGCGGCTTCAAACGCTTTGGCCGCATCTGCAAACAATCCCCCTTTCATTAGGGAATTTCCCAGCCGAATATAAAAGGCCGCAGTATGCGGGCGATTAAATTGGCAGGCCTTTTCGTATTCCGTGAATGCGTCTTCCGGTTGCATCATGCCGACCAGGATATCTCCCAGTGAACAGTAGTAGAGACTGTTGGACGGGGCTATTTCCAGACATTTTATCAGCAGCTTTTTGGCTGGGTTGAAATGGCCTCCCTTCCGGTATAAATCTGCGGCTTGGAAAAGGTAGCGGTCCGCTTCGTCGGGGTCAATAAGACCCGCCTGTCGATAAGCCTCTTCGCACGCTTCGGTTTGCCCGGTCGCCATGAGGGCTTCACCCAGCCGACAGTAAAAAGCAGGATTGTCCGCCTCCATCGAAGTGAGTTTCTTAAAAGTGTCTAAGGCTTTTTCACTCCGGTCGGACAGAAGATAAGCCTTTCCCAATTCTTCCAGCAATCCGACATCCTGCGGTTGCACTTGGACGGTTTTTTCGCAGATGGCGACCAGCTTTTCGATTTCACCTTCCTGTTTATAAATCCGCACCAGCTCATCGTAAGCAAAACCGGTAAAGAGTTTGCGCTGAAGCTCGCGATCCAGGAGGATTTCCCAATAGGCAAGGGAACCTTCTTTATTTCCGTTGTCCCAGGAGGCCCAGGCCAGACGAAGCAGCACCGATTCTTCCTCCGGATAGATTCCATGAATAGTCTCCAGAAGAGCGATGGCTTCAGGGTATTTCCCTTGTTTCAACAGGCCGTCGGCGCAGTCGAGTTTTTTCGTTTTGTGGTCGTCTTGCATTATAGAGTCAAAAAAATGGGGGAGAAGATTCTCCCCCGAGCGTTTTCAGCAACTGCAGGAACCGCAGCCGCCGCCCTCTTGAGAGAGATTTGACGTTAATTTAAAGCCTGCTCCCTCGGGGCTTGTGACAAAATCAACATTGATCGGTTGCGCCTGATTCAATAAATCTTTATCGATGACAAATTTTGTTCCTTTTTCCTCAATCACTTCGTCTTCATTCCTGGGCTCATCCAGAGCCATGCCCAAAGAGGGCCCGGATCAACCCATCGACATGGTGATACGGATCGCCACATCATCATTTTTATCCTTGAGAAAATCCTTAATGACCTCCGAGGCCTTGTCTGTAACTGTCAGCATTTAATATTCTCCTTCCGGTGATGCCTTTTCGGCATCAATCTTTTTCGTAACTTATTCATAATTGCCCTGTTGTCAATTACAATTTTGACGGTGTCTGTTAAGGCTATGTATTTACTGATTAAAAGTATAAATTGTTTCTGTTGACATTCATCACTTATCTCGTTTATTATTTCCGTGCTCAAATATTCGACAAGGGAGACGATTCATGATGAAAAGCTTTCAAGTCATTTTCGCTATCTTGATGCTGATGGCGTCTACACCGGTTCTGGCCGAGAACTTTACGGTCAAGGGCGATATGGCATCCACGATTCATTATGAGTTGCGGCATCAGATTACGGCAGGCGATGCGATGAGGAAATTAACGCTCAGCTTCGTTGTGCCCGATAGTTTTGATTCTCCCACTTACAAACAGCAGATTACCAATTTTAAAATTAATTTTTCACCCCAGGCCCAGGAAAGCACCACCACCACGGATGCCCGTGGTAATAAGACCATCCAGGCGACCTGGATGGATGTTCCGCCGATCATTGACGCCGTTGTATCTTTTGACGCTCGAACCAATACGGGATTAAAATCCATGCAATCCAGTGCGCCTTTTCCGACTGCATCCACACCCAAGCATCTGACTGTTTATTTACAGACCTCCGAGCAGGTGCAGACCAATGATCCGGCCATTCGAGAACTTTCGGTCAAGCTGACCAATGGCGTGAATACACAGTTCGATGCCGTGCAAAGAGTGGTGAGTTGGGTTGTGGATCATGTCCGTTACGTCAATCCGCCTCAGCAATACGACGCGCTTTACTCCCTGCAATCCGGCAAGGGAAACTGCCAAAACTATTCTCATCTGACCGCGGCTCTTTTACGCAGCGTAGGCGTGCCGGTCCGGATTGTCAATGGCGTCACGATGAATCAGCCGTTTAACGTGGTTTGGGAAAAGGGGACGCTGACATTTAAAATGGGGCAGGGCAGGCATTCCTGGGTGGAAGTCTGGTATCCCGATTTGGGTTGGGTGCCCTATGATCCTCAAAATATGCAGTTTTTTATTTCCAATCGTTTTGTGCGCATTGAAGTCGGTGTGGACAACAATGAAACGAAAAATGATGGTCTGATCCGCTGGGTACAGAGTTCTGGGGCGCGCACCAAACCGACGCTGCAGGAAACCATCGGAGGGAATTTCCTTTCCGATTCTATAAAAGTAACAGCACAGCGCCAGAATTATGGTCCGAAGAATCTGCTTTTGGGACCTGATATTTTTGCCCAGATGGATGTCCAGCCACCCGCGCTTCCACCGCCGCCTAAGCCTGCTCCTCCAATACCTGCGCCGCCTCCTAAGGAATTGCGATATAATGTTCCCTTTGTTTTCGGCAATCTGGAATTTCCGGAAAATGTTGATTTTGCGTTTCCCCGCGTCACCAAAGCCAAGGGAAATAATTCTTTTGAAATGTCACGCAATTTTCTGGTGGAAACGGCGGAATTTGTTACCCACAATGTGACGCAGTATGCTCAGGTTGTTGAATTACCAAAACCGGTTACGCTTCACAAGATAGCACTGGCACTACATAATTTTGGCGGCGACGGCCATCTCTGGGTGGATGTTTTCCAGGATAAAGAGGGCGAACCCGGCGAACTCTTATGTACAACCCAGATGATAGCCCTGGAAGAAATTTCGAGCAAGCCCGGTTACCGCTGGGTGACCTTTAACTTTAGAGATAAAGAAAGACCGGTTATGAAACCCGGCGCTTACTGGATTGCCCTGGGTTTTTCCGGAAGGCCGGTGGTCAACTGGTTTTACACGTACGGCAAGCCTGTCGGACCGGTTTACGGCACCCGCTATAAGAGTATTTTTGCGAAAGAATGGAGCGGCGCGCTTAATTACGAGTTTAACTACAAAGTTGAAGGCATGACGGTTAAATGAGTTGCATACGCCCAAGTCTGTTTTACTCGACCGCCGTTGCCTAGGCCACTAACCCGGCGAATAGCGGGTTGAGGGCATGACAGTTAAATAGTCGATTCTCGGTCGTTGTTATTTTCGTAGGCTAGCTTTTGTCTGGCCTGAGCCAGCGTGTCATCGAAGAATCTTTCCAGTTGCTCATTGGACCCTCGTAGACCGTCGATCACCGCCTGGGCCCATTGCAGGTAATCGATCCTTCTTTGCCGAGGCCAGTGATCCGGCGGAGCGTAAGCGATGTCACGGACATTGCATATTTTGTCCGCCAGTTTGATTTGTTTGGCCCGCCGTGACAGATGGGGCGAGTGTGTAATCTGGTTTTGTTTTCTTTCCTGTTTGGGCAGGCTTTTATTATCGCTCATCTCCAGCACCAATTCCAGAATCTCGTCGCCAAAGCTTATGCGGATTTCTTCAGGGGTGGCGTCCGTGTCTTCAATGGTGTCGTGAAGAATGGCGGCAATGATGGCGGCCACATCGTAAACTTCGCCTATGGTCCATAAGATGTTGGCAACTTCAATCGGGTGGTTGATGTATGGCGAGGCGGCTCTGTCTTTTCTTCTCTGATCGCGATGCTTTCCCGCGGAAAAATTCAGGGCTTTTAAAAACAAGGTCAAATCGTTCTTCAAGCAAGTCTCCTTAACTGTTTTAAGCATAGCACAGTCTTGGTTTACCACGCAAATAAATGTCTGTGGACTGTTTGAGATTATGGCGGATATGTGCTAAATAATTTCCATGTTTTTTTAAAAATATCTGATCCTTCAGGAGGCGATCCATGTTTGATAAACCGTTTGCCGGTTTTTCCAAGTTGATCTTTTTTCTTATGCTTGGAATCGTTACATTCTTTTTCGGGTATATTCTGAAGCCTTTTTTCTTCGCGATTTTCTGGGCGGTTTTGCTGGCCGCGATCTTTGCTCCATTACACGGGTGGCTGCATCGAAAGTTCAAAAGACCCAATCTGTGCGCCGGTCTCACACTTGGGGCTGTGCTGGTCACGTTGATTTTGCCGGTCGGATTAATCCTCACTTTGCTGGTCGGCGAATCTCTTGACATATACAACTCGATTAATTCCAAAAGCAGTTCCTGGATGAATTCGCTCACAGGCATGTTCAACTCTTTGAGCCAACACCCGCTTCTGGCGCGTTTTGACCTAGATCAACAATTTATAGCGGATAAATCCATTGAGCTTTTAAAAACTGTTGCCAATTTCTTTGTTAAGAACCTGTCCGCCTTCACGGAAAATACGATTCTTTTTTTCATTGAGTTTGCCGTGATGCTTTACTGTCTGTTTTATTTTTTGCGCGATGGAAGCCGGCTGATCGATACCATCAGCCATTATCTGCCTGTCGAGCAGCGTCATATCAATACCTTCATTTCCAGGTTCCTTGTTACATCGAAGGCCACGCTGAAGTTTACCTTTGTTATTGGAGGCATTCAGGGATTGCTGGGCGGCCTGATTTTTTATGTCACGGGCATTGAAAGCGCTCTGGTCTGGGGCGTGCTGATGATCGGCCTTTCCATTGTGCCGGCCATCGGCAATGCAATTATCTGGGTGCCTGCCGGCATCATCATGTTGCTTTTGGGTCAAATCTGGCAGGGAATTACCATTCTGGTTTTCGGAGCGGTCGTGGTCAGCTCCGTGGATAATCTGTTGCGCCCGATTCTGTTGGGCAAAGACATCCAGATGCATTCGCTGTTGATTTTTTTATCCACACTGGGAGGCATCGCCGTTTTCGGATTTTCAGGGTTTGTCCTTGGCCCGGTGATCGCTTCATTCTTCCTGGCCATCTGGAAATTATTTCCGGAGCTCTATCTGGAAGAAAAAATGCAAAAACGGACGGGGGATGATTAAGCGATAATCAGAAACCGCCAAAGCGCTTCGTGGTCTTCCTTGCGGGCGTAATCAATGCCGATTCTGGGCGTGGATAAGATGGACTGGGGCTCAACCGTTTGACAGTCTTCCACCCATAATTGCGAGCCTTTTGTCAGATCCCAGCCGTTGAAGGATTTATCAATTGACAGCGCCTGACACAGTTTGGCGGGGCCGTTGGTCAGTTCTTTTCCGTGCCGTTTTCTGCGTGCCCGCATTTCGGTAAGACCCGAAAGCGGCTCAATCGCCCGCAACAGCACAGCGCAGGGATTGCCTTCTTCCTGGGTCACCATGTTCAACAGGTAGTGCATGCCGTACGTAAAATACACATAGGCACATCCCGGCGGGCCGAACATTACGGCGTTGCGAAGGGTTTGGCCCCGGTGGGCGTGACAGGCGCTGTCATTTGTTCCGCAATAGGCCTCCGTCTCGACAATGATTCCGGATAACGCCGTGCCGTCAATACGCCGGATCAGTTTTTTTCCTAAAAGGTCGCGCGCAACTTCCAACGTGGGGCGATTATAAAATTTTTGATCCAGTATCATCATCATGAGTATTTTCTTAAAAAATGCGACATAATTTCGACTTGACTTAGTCTGATCTTCGTTTTAATAACTGTGTACCATGAAGCAATAGATTGTCAACTTTAGTGTGCAGAAAGCATGACTCCTTCGGTGCGAAAATCTGTTCGCAGTGCAAAGCAACTTACACGTCAAAACAAAAACAAATAGTGAATGTTCCACTGTTGGTGTCATAAATGATAAATGGATTCATGCTTCTGGCTCTTATGCTGAAATAATGCCTTTATGGCACGGATTGTGCTTTTACGCGGGCAGTTGTTTGATGTTAAATAATGGGTACGTTTAAGAATTGTTTTGGAGCATTTAAGATGAACGAAATGAAAGGCACGGTGGCTGTTTTCCCGGGACAGGGATCACAAAGGCAGGGGATGGGGAAAGATTTTTATGATCAAATTCCTGTATGCCGTCAAACCTACGAAGAAGCGGCGGACGCCCTGGGGGTGGATGTTGCGGCGATTTGTTTTAATGAAGATGCCCGATTGAACCTGACCGAATACACGCAACCCTGTATTGTGACCACCGAAATAGCGATGTTCAGAGGACTTGCTGAAAAATACGGATTTAAAGCCGACTATTTCGGCGGCCATTCTCTGGGTGAGTTCACGGCGCTGGTGGCCGCGGGGGTCATGCCTTTTGCCGATACGGTACAAATTGTTCGGACACGCGGCAAACTGATGCAGGAAGCCGTTCCGGTGGGTGTCGGTTCGATGGCGGCCGTGATATCCGAAGGAATAGACGTCCATGCTTTGAAGGTGATGCTGACGGATTTGCCGGTGGATGTCGCCAATATCAACTCCGCCAATCAGGTGGTGATCAGCGGGGACGCCTCCGCCTTGCCCCGGGCGGAAGATCGGTGCAGGGAATTATTTGCGGCGCCTAAAACATACCGGTTTGTGCAGCTCAATGTCAGCGCGCCTTTTCACAGCCGATTTATGAAAAAAATTGAAGAGCCTTTTGCCGGAACCCTGAAAAAATTCGGCAAATCATTTAATGTCCAAAGCGCTCCTCACGTCACTTCCAATTATCAAGGGTCATTTCATGCGGATTCCATGAACGCGGTTATAAACAATCTGGTCAGTCAGCTTTCCAATGCCGTATTATGGCGCGATAATATGCAGACCTTGGCAAACCGTGCTGCTCAGGTTTATGAAATTGGTCCGGGACGTCCGCTGCGCGACTTTTTTAAAACCATTGGCGTAGCTTGCGAGTCCATTACAGGGCTTGCGGCGGCGGAAAAAATCTTTACAAAAGATTAAACAATCAACGGACAACAACTTTTTTTAATCAAGAGGGAAACGAAAGGCAGACTATGGATTTAAGTTACAGTGAAAATCAACGCATGTATCTGGAGACCGTGCGCAAGCTGGTGAAAAATGAAATTACACCCCATATCCTGGAGATGGAAAAGGCGCATCGCTTTCCGTGGACGATCATCCATAAGGCCTGGGAAATGGGCGTGATCAATTTGTGCATTCCGGAATCAATCAAGGGGTTTGATGTCGATGTGTTTTCGTCGGCGCTGATCATCAAGGAAATATCATACGGCGATACGGGCATTTCCACGTCCGCCATGTGCAATGATCTGGCCAACGTTGTGATCAGCCAGCACGGAACCGACCAGCAGAAGGAAAGGTTTTTGCGTCCCTTTGTTGAAAAGCCGCTTCTGGCATCTTTTTGTCTGACCGAACCGGGCGCCGGTTCCGACAACTCTATGATGATCAGCTTTATCGCGAAGCGTGACGACGGCACATACGTGTTAAACGGCTCCAAGTGTTTTATTACCAATGCGTCTTATGCGTCTCAATTCACGATTTTATGCAAAGTCGGTAAGCCCACCAGCAATTTCATGGCCTGCGTGGTTATTCCCGTTTCGCACGTGACCTCCGCCGATCTTCCCGACGTCGGAAACGCCACCCGTGAAATTAATCTGCCCACCGGCGGTAAAATTATTATCGGCAAACCGGAAGACAAACTGGGGCAAAGACTGTCCAACACGGCCAGTGTTACCTTTGAGGATGTCATCATCGAGCCCGATCAGATTATCGGGGATCGACGCTTCGGGTTTAAATATATCGTGGATGTGCTCGATTTTGCTCGCCCGATGGTCGCGGCTATCGGTCTGGGACTGGCTAAAAGAGCGCTGGACGTAACGCTTGCCTACACCCGCGAACGCAAACAATTCGGCCAGCGCATCTGTGATCTGCCGGTGGCCCGTGATATGCTCACCACCATGTGGAAAAAAGTGGAATTGGCGGAGTTGTCTCTAATGAAAGCCTGTTGCAAGATACAGGAAAAAGCGAAAGATGCCGGCATTTACGCGTCGCTGGCGAAAAACACCTGCTCGGAAGCGGCCATCTTTTGTTCAACCGAAGGTCTGCATCTGCACGGCGGTTATGGTTTTACCACGGAATACGAAATATCGAAACTGGCGCGCGATGCTCATATCATTGATATTTATGAAGGCGTCCGCGAAGTGCAGAATATGATTATCGGGCGGGAGATCGTTTAGGCATGCTGCACCTGATGTTGAAAGTTGAGGACTTAATCTAGTGGATAAACCGGTTGCATTGGTGACGGGAGGCGCCACCGGGATCGGTGCGGCGTGCTGTCGCGCTCTGGCGGCGGAAGGCTTTCATGTTGGCATACATTACCGCAGAAGCGGTGAAAAAGCGCAGGCGCTTTTGGCGGAAATCAAGGACGGCTTTTTAATTTCGGCGGATCTGGCCGTCATCGAACAAATCGACGTGATGGTTGCCAGACTCAAAAACGAGACCCGTCGCGTTGATGTTCTGGTCAACAATGCAGGGCACTCGATCAACGCCGACATCATCACAATGAAGCTGGAGCAGTTTGACGAGCAAAGGGCAATCACGCGCGGCGTCTGGTATCTGACCAAAAGGATTCTGCGGCAATTCATGATGCGTGGCGGAAACAGCCGGATCATCAATATCACAAGCGTTGCGGGGCACATGGGTAATCCCGGGCAAATCGCCTATACGATGGAAAAAGCAGCGCTTGACGCCTTTACCAAATCGCTTTCCCAAGAGATGGCCGGCCGTAATATTTTAGTGAACTCGGTCGCTCCCGGCTTTATCGAAACGGATATGACCGGAGAACTGCCCGCGGAGATCCAAGACCGGATTATGGCCAATATTCCGCTGGGGCGAATTGGCAAGCCGGAAGAAATCGCCGAAGTCGTCGCCTTTCTGGCAACCAAAGGCACGTATATTCAAGGTTCCGTGATTCACGTCAACGGAGGGCTTTATGGAGGCTGATTCGGGCATCATTGAGGAGGTTCTGGCGCTGGTGCCACAACAAAAGCCATTCCGTTTCATTGATGAAATTCTTCGCCTGAATGAGGTGGAAATTGTCGGGGCTTACCGTTTTCGCGAAGACGAATTTTTCTATCCGGGACATTTTCCCGGTAGGCCGATTACGCCGGGCGTGATTCTGGTGGAATCGATGGCGCAGATCGGCGTGGTGGCTTACGGTATGTATCTGCTGGCGTGTCAGAGAAATGTGCGGCCAAGCGAAATGAAGGGTCCGCTCAGTCTTTTTTCACTGGCGGAGGATATCGAGTTTAAGGGGATCGTAAGGCCTGGTGAGCGGGTGATGGTAAGAGGAAAAAAAATTTATATGCGTAACGGGGCTTTGAAAGTGGAGACCAGCATGGAACGGGAAAATGGAGAAGTGGTTTGTGCGGGGAAACTAGCTGGAATGGGAGTGGAAACATGATGAAAAGAGTGGTTGTTACAGGGATGGGTGTTGCCGCCCCAAACGCACATGGCCTAGAAAATTTTGAACAGGCGCTACGAGCAGGCCGGTCAGGCATACGTTTTCAGCCGTTATTGGAAGAATTAAAATTCGGCTGCCAGATCGCCGGCATTCCGGAAGATTTTGATGCGATCCGTAAGCGCTATTTCGATCATGAAAAGCTGATGTCCATCAATGACAATATCGGCTATGCATCGGTATCCGCAGTGGATGCGTGGACGGACGCTGGTTTCAGCATGCCTGACGGCAATGATGATACGGTGGACTGGGATACGGGCGTCATTGCCGGTTCCGGTATCGGCGGGATGGATACCATTGCCCAGAGTGTCGTGCCCATGATTAATGAAGGCCGGGTCAGGCGGTTAGGCAGCCGCATTGTGGAGCAGGTGATGAACAGCGGCACCAGCGCCCGCATTGGCGGATTAATTGGGGCCGGCAATAAGGTGACCTCGAATTCCTCGGCTTGCAGTACGGGTAATGAGGCGATTATTGACGCCCTCTGGAGAATAAGAATGGGCTTGGCCAAGCGCATGATTGCGGGAGGATCAGAAGGTGCTACGCCGTACATCTGGGGCGGCTTTGATGCCATGCGCGTGATGAGCCGCAAGTTTAATGATAACCCGGCCGCAGGCTCCAGGCCCCTGTCCGCCTCCGCTTGCGGTTTTGTGCCCGGTTCCGGCGGTGCCATGCTGGTTCTGGAAGATCTGGAGACGGCATTGGACAGGAAGGCGAGAATTTACGCCGAAGTCATCGGTGGCGCCGTCAACAGCGGCGGCCAGAGAATGGGCGGCTCTATGACAGCTCCCAACCCTGAGGGCGTGAAAAGATGCATCCGATCGGCAGTGGCCGATGCCGGTATTGATCCGGGTCAGATAGATGCCATTAACGGCCATCTCACGGCCACCTACGCGGATCCCCATGAAGTTCTGAATTGGGCGGATGCGCTGGAAAGAACGCCGGCCAACTTTCCTTATATTAATTCGACAAAATCTTTAATCGGCCATTGTCTCGGCGCTGCCGGCGCCATTGAAAGCGTGGCGGCCGTGCTTCAGGTTTATCGAGGTTTTTTACATCCCTCGATCAACAGCGAAGATGTGCACCCGGATATCGCGCAGTTCGCGTCGAAGATTCCGCAAAAATGCATGGAATTCCCCCAATTGAAGTATCTGGCCAAGGCCGGTTTTGGTTTCGGGGATGTGAATAGTTGTATTGTATTTAAAAAATGGGAAGCAAAATAATTCTACCGAAGGAGTCTAAAAAAATGGATGACAAAAATATTTTCGAAGAGATGTTGAATATCTTAAAGGTTTATACCAAGGATCCGACGCTGCTGGAAAAGGCAACGCTTGATACGCACATATTGAATGATTTAAAAGTCAATTCCGCGCGTCTGGTTGATGTGATTATCAAATGTGAAGACGTTTTCGGCATCAGTGTTGATGATGATGAGGCGGACAAAATTCGCACGATCGGCGATGCGGTAAGAATCGTTAAACAAAAACTCGGGTAAAGATTTATGGATGCAACGTCCAGGTTTTTGCTGCAGGTGCAGAACATTTTAGGCCGGGTGGCCATTTTTCTAATTGCGCCATTTTACTTTTTTGTCGCGCGCATTATGCTTTACCGGATAAGGAATTTGCGGGAACTCCGCCGTCAGTGTGCCGCGGAATTTGCCGGACACAAAGGGCCTTGGATTATATGCGCCAATCATTTAACCATGATAGATTCCTTCCTGTTGAGCTATGCGTCGTTCAGCATGGTCCGGCATATCACGCATTATAAGCAGCTCCCGTGGAATTTGCCGGAAAGAAGCAATTTTCAAAGTAACATCTTTCTCGCGGTTTTATGTTACCTGTCCAAGTGCGTTCCCGTCGATCGCGGTGGTTCACGTCAGAAGATGAAGGAAGTGCTTGACAAATGTATTTATCTGTTGCGCCGTCGGCATGCCATTATGATTTTCCCGGAAGGGGGCCGATCACGCACCGGCCGCGTGGATAAAGATAATTTTTCCTATGGCGTAGGCCGGTTTATTCAGGATGTGGATAATTGCAAGGTGATGTGTCTTTACTTACGCGGCGACAAGCAGCGCCGCCATAGCCTGATTCCCGCCTGGGGGGACAAATTTTACGCGCAGGTGGAGGTGTTTAAACCGACGCCTGTGGCGCAAGAGGGACTTCGCGCACAACGGGAATATGCGGCGCAGATTATTGGGCGGCTCGTGCACATGGAGGATAAGTATTTTGCCTTACATCGGGAACGATGTTGTGGATTTGATCAGTCCGGAGAACCGGCAAAAAAGCACGGATTCGCGCTATCTGAAGAGAATCCTCACCGATACTGAAATTGAGCAGGTCCGTTGTTCCGACAATCCGGATGCGACGCTTTGGTCTTTCTGGGCCTGCAAGGAAGCCGCTTATAAAGTTATTCTGAAACAGTCCAGCGGTGCGGCTTTTTTGCCGCGCCACTGGACTGTGCATTTCCGCCATCCCTCATCGGCCGTTGAACATCAGGGCAGCATGCCTTCTGAAGTGCCGCCCGATGATCAAACCCCCACGGTATATGCTGCAGGCGATGTTGAGATTTCGGGGAAAAAGAGCATCCCTTTTTTTCTTTCTTCCTGTTTGTCTTATGTTCATTGCCTTGCCGCCGACTATTTCGATATTTTGGATAAGGTGATCTGGCGCGTTGAGGTGTTGTCCGCAGGGCGTGATCAAAAAGACAGGGATCCCTCCATTTTCGCACGGTCATGCCTAGCCCATGCACTGTCAGCTTTTTTACGAGATGATCAAAGCCAGATTAAAATTCTCCGAGGCCGAGGAAAAGGCGGAGAACTTCAGCCGCCGGCTGTATATCTCAATGGCATCAAGGCGGACATTGACGTCAGCCTAAGCCACGACGGGCAATTTGTCGCATACGCATTTCTGGCTTGACCTGATTACAATTTTCTGCATCAAATCTGCCGTATATTTTGTTGTCAGGTCTTTTCTCTTATGTTAAGAAAATTCTGTTATTAAGTGCTTCTATATCATCAGTAAAAGGGGAGAAAATATGAATAACACGGAAGTTGTCGCTCTGGTCACCGGCGGGGCATCGGGACTAGGGGAAGCCACGGTGCTGGAATTGGCAGGCTCGGGAGCGAAGGTGGTCGTCATTGATATGGATGCGGCAAAAGGTAAACAACTGGCTGATGCAGCAGGAGACAATGTCATTTTTGCCCATGCCGATGTCGTAAGCGAGGAATCCATCCGTGAGGCGATCAAAAAAGCTGTTGATCAATTTGGCAAAATTAATGTTGTGGTCAATTGTGCGGGCGTGCCGGATGCCGGCAAGGTGATGGGTAAGAAAGGTCCTCTGCCGCTGTCATTATTTAATAAAGTTATCCAGATAAATCTTGTCGGGACGATGAATGTGATTCGCTTGGCTGTTGAGCAAATGGTAAATAATACCCCCAACAATGAGGGCGAAAAGGGGGTGATTGTGAATACCGCATCTATCGCCGCATTTGACGGTCAGATTGGTCAGGCGGCTTATGCCGCGTCTAAAGGCGGCATTGTAGGCATGACGCTGCCCATTGCCCGGGAATGCGCCGACTATGGCATTCGGGTGGCCACGATTGCGCCGGGACTGTTTGAAACGCCGCTCATGGCCGGTTTGTCGCCCACTGTTAAAGAAGACATGGCCCGGGGGGTGCCTTTCCCGCGGCGATTGGGAAGGCCTGTGGAATTTGCCCGGATGGTTCTTCATATTATTGAAAATACGATGCTCAACGGCTGTTGTATCCGCTTGGACGGCGCGTTGCGCATGCCGCCGAAATAATCGACGATGTTTTGAGGATCAGGCCACGTCGTTACATCCGCCAGAAGTAAAAAAGACGGGGCCAGGATTTTGTTTGTTTAGTACTCGATTCCCGCGCGGTCTTTGACGCCGTCGGCATAATGGTGCTTGATTTCTTTAATATCGCTGACCGTGTCGGCCAGTTTGATGATGGCTTTGGCGGCGTAGCGGCCCGTGAGAATCAGGTCGAGCGCGGGCGGTTTGTTTTTGATAAAATCAATAACATCTTCCAGAGGAATTAACTTGAAATCGACCGCCACATTAATTTCATCGAGGATAATCATATCATATTTGCCTGAGGCGACGGCTTTTTTGGCTAGATCAAAGCCCTGACGGGCTAGTGTAATATCCACCGGCGCCGGGTTGTCGCGCATGACAAAGCTATCGAGGCCCGAACGGCGAATCGTGAGACGCGGCAGATATTTTTCGGCGGCCATAAACTCGCCGTAGTCCCGTCCCTTCATAAACTGAATGATAAAGACTTTGTAGCCCTGGCCGACGGCGCGCAGCGCCTGACCAAACGCGGCGGTGGTCTTGCCTTTGCCGTTGCCGGTAATCACGATGACCAGGCCGCGGATTGCGGACGGGGGAATAGCCGCGGTTTTCTTTGATGCGGTTGCTTTTGTCTTAGCCGGGCTTTCCGGCGATACGTTTTTTTTGCCTCTCGATGTCATAGTATTTCTCCTGATTTGAGGAAGCGGCGCGCGATAGCTTCCGCCTCGGTATAGGGATCCGCTTCCCGATCTTTGACTTTTTGGGCAATGCTGTTTAACTCGCCGCTTTCGATGAGTTGATTCAGGATAGGCTCAAGAATGCAGGCACGCAGCGCGTCGTTGATTTCCATCAGCGCCTTGCGTTCCATGCGTAAGGCCAGTTGTCCGCTGATCCGCAGATGCGCGTGATGATCCGATATTTTTTGCATGAGCTCCGCCGTTTTTTCGGCAAAGCCCGCCGGTTCGAACAGATTACCGATGCTGACGATAGGTGGTCGCCATGAGCCAGTCGGTAGCGGTGAGGTGCTGAGCAGTGAGGTCAATTCCGTTTGCAATTGCTTTGCGCCGGGACGGTCGGCTTTGTTGATGGCGAAAACATCGGCGATTTCCATGATGCCGGCCTTCATGGTTTGAATTTCATCGCCCATGCCGGGCACCAGCACGACGATCACACTGTGCGCGTGGTGAATAATATCGAACTCCTGCTGGCCGATGCCGACGGTTTCGACAATAACGATATCCTTGCCCATGGCTTCCATGACATGGATGGCGTCGCCTGTGGCCGGCGAGAGTCCACCCAAAGTGCCGCGCGTGGCGAGCGACCGGATGAACACGCCTTCATCTTCCGTGTGCCGCAGCATGCGCACGCGGTCACCCAGGATCGCGCCGCCGGAAAAAGGGCTGGTAGGGTCAACCGCCAGGACGCCGACGGTTTTGTTAAGCTTACGGAATTCACCAATGAGTGCGTCGGTCAATGTACTTTTGCCCGCGCCGGGGGCGCCGGTGATGCCGATGATAAACGATTTACCTGTGTACGGGAAAAGTTGTTTAAGGCGCGGACGCGCCTGGGGTAATCTATCTTCCAGATCCCGGATCAGGCGCGAGGCGGAGCGGACATCGCCTGCACGTATTTTTTTAATGGTTTCCATAAGTCATTATTGCCGGAGTTTTTATTAAGCTCTGGTTTGGACGTTGGTGCGAATCCAGTCCACAATGGAGTCTAGCGATGCGCCGGGTGTGAAGATCGCCTTGATGCCGGCGTCATACAACATTGGAAAATCCTGCTCGGGGATAATGCCGCCGCCGATGACGGTGATATCAGAAGCGTTCTTTTCCTTGAGCAATTCCACGACGCGCGGAAATAAAACGCGATGCGCGCCCGACAGACAACTTAAGCCTACGAGGTCTACATCTTCCTGAATGGCCGCCACGGCGACTTGTTCCGGAGTCTGGTGACAGCCAGTGTAGATCACTTCAAAGCCGGCGTCGCGGAAGCAGCGAGCCAGTATGCGAGCGCCCCGGTCATGACCGTCCAG
>CAIVDK010000079.1 GCA_903904655.1 uncultured delta proteobacterium
CCGATGTGCTCTTGCTTGATGAACCAACAAACCATCTGGATGTGGAATCGATCATCTGGCTGGAAGAATGGCTATCCACTGCATTTAAAGGCGCGCTTTTAATGACCAGTCATGATCGCGAATTTCTGAACCGGGTGGTCAACCGCATTGTTGAGGTGGCTAACCGCGCGATCACCACTTACAGCGGCAACTACGATTTTTACCTGCGTGAACGCGAAATTCGTCGTGATCAGCTTCTGGCCAGCCACCGCCGCCAACAGGAAATGTTATCCAAAGAAGAAGATTTCATTGCCCGATTCGCGGCACGCGCATCCCATGCATCTCAGGTGCAGTCCCGCATCAAGAAGATTGATAAGATTGAACGCATTGAAATACCGGCAGAACAGCGCAATATCAAATTTGAATTTGCCGAACCGCCGCGAAGCGGTGATGATGTGGTCAAGCTCGATAGCCTTGGCAAAGTCTGGCCCCGTCCGGACGGGGGTGTAAAATCAGTTTTCGGCGGAGTCACAGGTATCATTCGCCGTCAGGAAAAGATCGCCGTGGTTGGCATCAACGGCGCCGGCAAATCCACATTCTTAAAGGTACTAGCAGGTCAGGCGGTCCCAACAACCGGCAGCATGAATCTGGGAGCAAACGTTTATCCCGGCTATTTCAGTCAGCATGCCATGGACATTCTCCAACCGCGAAAGACAGTCCTGGAGACTGTGCAGGATGCAATGCCACAGGCGCACCTGGGCACGCTGCGCAATCTCTGCGCGGCCTTTCTGTTTCAAGGTGATGATATTTACAAACGGATTGACAAATTATCCGGCGGGGAAAAAAGCCGGGTGGTTCTGGCGACTATGCTGGTGCAGCCGATAAACCTGCTGATCCTTGATGAACCGACCAACCATCTGGATATTCAGTCACGCGAAACGCTGCTTGCCGCACTACAAAACTTTACCGGCACGGTAGTTCTCGTCAGCCATGACAGGCACTTTCTACGCTGCCTCATCAACCGCGTCTTCGAAATTGATCACGGCGAGATGCGTATTTACAATGGCAATTACGAATACTACCTGGAAAAATCCGGCCGTGAACACCGCGCGGCGTGATAAAGCTTGGGCTGCCCTGTTTTTACAATATCGCAAATATTATTTAATTCTTTTGAATTGTATCGTATACGAAAATCCTGACTGCGATTTTCCAATACCGGCAAGATGCCTACCATCAGGAGAAAGTGTCAGGTCGTGGGTTCCATCTGCTTCCCAATCTCCTGGCTTTGTATTTGTCGTAATATGAAACCTTGTTTTTACAATATTCCCGGTAATTGTGCCTGAGCTGTGCCATGTTACTTTTTTACCCTGATAATCAAATGTGCACATCATCCTGATCTCGTTGCCTTCCTGATAAACAATAACCGGTGCATCTGCTGTATCTTTGGTTGTTGTCGCCCATAGTCCGTTCAGGTCATTTGAAATTCCAAAATTAGTTCCTAATACGGCGGATGGTATTGCCGTTAAAAAGGAAACTGCTAAAATCGCAATAAATGCCCTGATTTTATAAACTGCTTGTCTTTTGCACATCATCTTTTACCTCCTTTGA
>CAIVDK010000080.1 GCA_903904655.1 uncultured delta proteobacterium
AAACTTACCCTGTTCTAACTCAATAGTTTTCCGATGATCTGATTGATAATGGATTGTGCATCCGGTATTTTGCCCAGGGTGATGATTCCGAAAGGCGTGGCCACTTCCGATGAAGAAACGATACTTTGTCCTTTTAGGATTTCCACTTTCAGGTTTCCCTCAGCGGCTGTTTTGCGGAAAACACAGGCTGCGGCCATGCCTTTACCCTTGTATTCCATGGGAACAGTTCCCGTAACTTGAACTGGCTTGGGTATTGCTGTTGTCCCGGCAATCGTGTAATGGCCACTAAACGCAAGTTTATCGGAACCCGTCACTTTGATGGTGTAGTCTGCGTCCACACCTTTCAATCCTTCGCTGCAGCCAACTAATAAAATAATCCCCAATAATAAATAGAGAATGGGTCGTCTCATAAGCTACTCCCTCCTTTAGTCGAATAAATCCTGAAGAAACCCTCGTTTCTTTTTGTAATGACCTCCGTTGTGATCATCGCTATGTTTATCATAACGCTTGTCGGAATGCTTATCATGACGGTCATCGGGCCGCTCCGGAGAGGGCCTGGGCGACACGTCTACTGTGGAACGCTCGATGATCTTATCGAGTTCGCCGCGGTCCAGCCAGACACCGCGGCATTTTGAACAAAAATCAATCTCGACACCCTGGCGCTCGGCCATGGTTAATGGGATATAACAAATTGGACAATTCATGGATGTTTCTCCTTCAGCGTTAAATTGTTTAGTGATTATAAATTGCACGACAACCCTATCAACGAATTGATCGGACTTCGGCAGCTGTCATTGTGATAAAAATTTCAGTGTTTTGCTGAATTAAAACGTGAATGGGGGAGCTTTATTGGAATAAATGCCGGCTGTTTGGGAATTGATGAAGACGGTTTTTTTGTCAGGCAGAATACCGGATAAACACAGGAAGATTGCCATCAACGAAAGGTAAATGTTGGCGACGGCAGGGGCGGAATCGATCTTGATTTTACTGAAGGTTCCGGAAAATGTTGTTTTAACCTTACAGATAGAACAAGCGGGTGACAAAAACGAGTTGTCATGGTGATGCAATGTGATGGCCACAATGCCCGAGAAAAAACTAATGAGCGAAAGAAAAATAACAATTTTAATTCGAGTTTGATACATAGCCTGATAATACCTTGTTTTGTTCATAAATTTCGAGAAATCCTATCATCGATTCTAAAAGCCTGTCAACAAGGATATTAATTGTGAAGTGAAAATCAAGGTGCACCGTAACCCTTAGTGGATTAAAATGTATCGGGTTGACCAGCTCATGTACCAAGGAAAAAAGAGCGGAAAATACAGGGTTTATTCTGAGTCATGGCATCAATGGCAGTTCGACGAGTAACCCTCACCTCAACAACATTTCAAACGTAAATAATAAAAATAGCTGAACGCTAACTTAACATGTGGTACAAGTATAGAAGGTAGGTCAGGTAGAATATAACAAATGATAATTCGCTTAAGGAGTTTTCATATGCGTAAATACGAAATGATTTTGGCTGTCATGTTAATAGGGTTATTTATGGGCTGCACGGGAACACTGTTAAAAAACATGGGCAGCTTTGAACCGAGCGCTACGGCAACCGGCAATTTAGAAAAATTTGTTATCAATAATGATTATAACTATTTTTTAAGTGGATCTGATGTATATCCCGTAGCGATTTTCGGACTGAAAAAAAATTATCTCATTGGTAGCGATGAGGATCTGTGGAAGAAAATAGATCCGAAACAAGAAATAATATTGGAACTTGTCTCAAATATGCAAAGGAGATTGATGGAGTGCTGCTCTCAGAGACCTCATGGTTTTGATATATTAGATAATCATGGCCATAAAATAGGTGAATGGTACTCCATGCTTGGCCTCATCATTGGCATTAAAATAAAAGAAGAGGGAAAAGTAGTGATATATCCCCCTTCAGATACTGACGATGTAAAGAAATACCAAGGTAGAGGTAGTGACCATGGGCGATAACCCTATTACGAATCGGTAGTGCTTGAAACACTTTGTCATAGGCCGGGGAATTAAACAAAAAATTCCCATTGTGGTTAAAGTAGACATTTCTCCGGATGGAAAATATATCCTACCCGATTTGTGCTAGGTGAAAAAAATGGATAGGAAGAAGAGGATATGCTTTCATCGAGACGACCTCTTCTTGGTTGTCTCTAGGGAACTAATAGGTGGTCTTGCCCCCTGACCAATAGCGTCTTTTATCATATAGCCTTCTTTATCCTCTATGATAACTCTGTACCAATCACCGATTTCTCCAACAATGATTAAGACAGTATTCCGAGTATATCGGCCTAAAATTACCGATTCTGTGTTTGGTGCTTCACGCAGATTTAGAGATTTAGCATTAACATAAGCATTTTGTACTGCCGGTTTCGTTACAATTTTTATCGGAGTAGATGTATTTGATGTTTGTGCGCTTTTATTAGCCTTAAATAAAGAACCAATAATAATTGCAGTTAAAAATAGAACAACCAGTGAAATAATGACAACTACAGATGGCACGTTTCTATTTTGCTGACTTGATTTTTTTGAAGCATCTTGTAATTTTGCATCACATTCAAGACATAATATACGTTCATTTGATATTTCGGCATCACATCTCTTGCACGTGTTAACTGTACTTTCTTGCCTTAAACCTATCCCTAGTTCAACGGGTTGTGTTTTTTTTTCGTACTCAACAGAATCTTTCGTTTCCATTCTTGATAAAAACCTCATAATTGAATGATTATGTATAAGAAATTCTGTCTCGCATGTCAAGAAAACTTAACCACAAAATATGAGATTGGATTGTGTTTATTACGGATCGTAATAATTTTAAAATAGCTGAACTCTAACTTAACTTGTGATACATGCACTGCTGTGAATGATAGAGCATAAATAGAGTTGGAACGCTGCATTGGTTGTGGTGTTTGTGTCTACAAGTGTCCCGTTGATGCAATAACTCTTGTATCACGTGCTGATTTTGCTGAACCACCGAAGAGCTTTCGAGAGTTAATCGAAAAACAGGCTGCTGCCAAAACGAAAGGGGCATGATGATTGATAAAGACTGTGTCCTCTTTACAATTAAAAATCGGCGAAAGACCGCCCATACCGCCGAACGAATTGGGAATGATAAATGACCATGAAGGCTTTTAAAATCTACCGTTGGGTTATATTGATCATCATCGCTGTTCTTTATTTCTTCGTATGCCTACACCGGCTATCGCCTACCGTTATTGCCCGTGATTTGGTTTTATCGCTTCACGCCGATGCGGTTACCCTTGGTGTTATCGCCTCATCCTATTTTTATCTTTACGCAGCAATGCAACCCATTGTGGGCTACCTTTCCGACACCAAAGGCCCGAGAAAGGTAATGGCCTTGCTCTTTTTCATCTCGGCCGCAGGTTCTATCGTCTTCGCGCTGGCACCCAATGCAACCATAGCTGTCCTGGGACGGTTGCTCATCGGCGCAGGATTGGCCGGGGTTTTCATCCCCGCTCTCAAAATATTTTCTCGATGGTATCCGGCAAACCAGTTCGCCAGCCTCACGGGCGTCATGATCACTATAGGCGGTATTGGTGGTCTTGCCGCTGCCCTTCCGCTCACCTATTTGGTTGTACTCTTTGGATGGAGGGGATCCTTTGTGGCAATCGGCTTCCTTTCCATGGCACTCGCTATTCTCACCTGGATCATTGTGCGTGATTCACCGGAAGACAAGGGATGGGCCGTATTTGCCGCCGAGGACAGAGCCATTCTCAAGCCCGGTCAAGAAATCCGCCTTTCAAAGAGATTGGTTACTGTTTTCGGAAATCTGGATTTCTGTTTGCTTTTCTTTGCAACTTTTCTCATTTACGGTGCTTCCCTTGCTTTTCAAGGGCTTTGGGCTGTTCCTTATCTGATGGACGTATTTAGCTTGGATCGGGTGCGTGCAGGCGGGATACTCATGGCGTTGCCTCTGGGCTTTGCCATAGGAGGGTCATCCGTCGGATTCATGATCGACAGGTTGAATCTGAATCGGAAGAAAACCCTTCTCGGGGGCTTGGGACTGAGTATTCTCATCTGGCTTCTTTTGATCTTTCTAAAGGAACGGGAACATCTGGTGATCGTGGTGCCGCTATTTTTCTTTTTCGGCCTGATTGCCGGAGGGTCGCTTCCTTTGTCCTTTGCTATAACCCGGGATCTTTTTCCCTCCTGGCTGATGGGAACGGCAACAGGGCTGATGAACACCGCCAGCTTTCTCGGAAGCGCCGTTTACATGCCGCTTACGGGTTTCTTGCTGAACAGCGCCATTTCAACCGGCGCGGGTAGTTACAGCTACAACGATTATCAAAAGCTTCTTATCGTTTTTTTGCTTTCTCATGCAGTTGCCTTTGCTGCCATGACCTTGCTCTCAAAACGAAAGGATTCTCCGGTCCCCACGTAACCGTCAGACCAACGCATATTGGAACTTATTTTCAGATGGTGTAAGATGCGACAGCTGGTGAGCAACTACGTTACGGCGTAGCAACCGAGACGGAGTACTCTGTTTCCATCGCCCTCTTGTGCTTGCCATGACTGATTATACTATTTCTGCTGAGGGATGGCAGTTGTCTGAAATGATACTACCTGTATCCCTTGCTTTGTCTTCACAAGAACCATTCCAAACCTGTTGACCCCTTCTATTATCTTCCCGCGGACATAAGCCTTCAGGTTGAATTTTCCCGTCACCACAGCAGAATTATCAAAGACTCGAACTTTTGCTTCTTCGATCTTGATTGGGTCATATTTCCTTGATCCATTTTTGAATGCCTCAATAAACTGAGATTTAGACTCAACAAGTGAGGTTGCATGAATATGCATGTAATTTTCACTTAACAACTGTTCAAGACCAGCAATATCGGCTTGGCTTGCCAGTGACGCCCATTGTTGTGCTATATTCATAGCCTCAGATTCACTGAAGGCATCAGCGCCAGAAGACTTTTCCTGTGCTCCCGCCACTCCCCCCCAAACAGACAACATTGCGACAATTAACATTAGCATAATTAACTTTTGAATTTTCATACTTGCATTCCTCCTTTTTGGGCCAACCATATGAGGTGGTCGGGGTTAGTGAGACAGCCTGATGAGCGAAATAAGCAATGACCCGATGTTGTTGTGGGTTATGGCTTCAGGCCAGCCGCTTTCAGTTTTTCAAGTCCCTGTATATAAGCCTCATTCGGTGTTCGTTTGTCAAGCGATGAATGTTTCCGTTTCTCGTTGTAATGGGTAA
>CAIVDK010000081.1 GCA_903904655.1 uncultured delta proteobacterium
TCGAAAACCTCTTTGCGGTAAATGGCCCCATGACTGACCGGACTTACGTATCCCTCCGCCTCCGAGAAGATAAGCGAGCTTCCGCCATGGCCAAACCAGGAAGCCCTAGCCAGCGCCACGGCCTTCTGGAATTGATTGATCCCCGGAGGGTCCAGGGGTTGTGGTCTGCAAAGACATTCTGCCCCGCTCTTCTCTAGGGATGTGACAATATTATGAAGCAGTTGGTCTGTTGGAATATAACAGTGGCCATCGACCACCATGAAAGCGTCGCCTTGCCCCTGTCGGAAACCTACGTTCCTTCCGGCACTGGAGATTTGTTTCGGGTTGTCCAGAAGAATGACATTAGGATGTTCTTTGCTGAAATCAGCCACGATGTCCCTGGTTTGATCACTGGACATGCCATCGGCCACAATAATCTCGAACCTGTCGCGAGGATAGTCCTGGTTCAGGAGGCTCGTTAACGCCTTCTTAATGTGATTTTCCTCGTTCCTCACCGGCATGACAATGGTAATAAAAGGTAAAGATTGCATACAACAACTCCTTTAAAAGATTCTTGCTGTGCGGAAGCCACACACAGCGACAACAATTTGCATCTTTAATGCCAATGCCTGAAGAATGGCCTTATTATTAAGTTATTACATTATTTTAAATACTTGGATAACTATTCATTCGGGGCGGCAAGAAGCCTGTAGTTCTGATATGTCTCAATATGAAACATCAAAATGATTTATTTATCTGACATGCATGAAAGTGAGACGATTGAGCATCCTTTTTTCTAATAGCCGCTTTCCAGGTCAACAAGGCCGGATAGTTTCTCGCCCGCCAGAAATGCCTTGACGTTATCGATCGTTGCTTTTGCCTGGTGAGTCTTTGCATACTCTGAAGTATAGGCACAGTAATGGGTCAGAAGTACCTGGCTGTGATTCCTGTAGGGATGTGTCGAGGAAGGCGGGGCTATATCCAGAGCTGCCCATTCCGGCTTGCCGGCAGCAAGCCCTGAGAGCAAAGCCTTGCTGTCAACGGTTTCATCTCGACCGACATTGATAAATATTGCTCCTGTTTTAAGCAGGGAGAATTCTCTTTTAGCTATAATTTCCTGTGTTTCCGATGTTAAGGGCAGACAGTTTACGACAACATCCGCTTCAGCCCAAAGCTTTGCCATTGTGCCGGGAGATTGAACTTTGACAAATCCATTAACTTGCCGTCCATTCCTGTTGACGCCCGTTACTAACAAACCGTTGCCACAAGCAAGCTGTGCTAATTTCTGTCCAATTTCTCCTGTGCCGAGTATCAGGAGTGTTTTACCGGCAAGCCCTTGTGACCAAATCGTTTTCCAGTGGTTCTGTCGCATCAAATATTCATGTTCAATGAATCGTTTCAACCGACAATAGATTAAACCCATTGCAAATTCAGCAACAGCCTGGGCATGCACTCCCTTGATGGATGTGAGCATGATACTTCTCTTGCGCAGAAGATCCAGCGGGATGTGATCGACTCCTGTTTTTACAACATGAATCCAGCGCAACAACGGCATTGCATCAATCAGATCGGCCGCTTCCTGCCCCCATCCTGAGTCAACAAGTATCGCTTCGGCACTGTGGATTTCGGCATTGAGTGTCCGGTTTTGCAACAGATTTATTTTTGAATTTTGGATTTTGCCGGCTATAGCACTAAAAGGATGGCGGATAAACTGCGATACAAAAGCCCCGAACTTGTTTGTCCGGCCCGCGGCATTAATGTTCGGCAATATAACTGATTTGGCTTGCTCAGGCCAGGACCATTTCGTTCCCAAGTCTTCAAAAAGACGTTCGGTTATGGCAATGACAGCGGTTTTTTGTTCCTTCATTTATCACCCCTCAATTGCGAAGATCCTTTGAAATTAGTCAGTTCTTCAACTAGAGAGATTAGTCCTTTTTTTATGCTGAACACAACTTCTCTATTTAGTTGTTCTTTAGGCCACAGTCCCCGTCTAGACAATCTCTGCAAAAGGCCACCCCGATTAGGATAATCATTTGTCTTTCGATTTTCCAAACGAGCCAATGCTATTTTCATGGCTAAATCAGTTGGGCATATATGATTGGCTTTGGCGACATCAAGCAACAAGATCATCACCGGGTAATAGCTTTCCATAATAAATCCTTCGATTTCTTCCCGTTTTAGACCTAAATCTTCAAGTGTTGATCCGAGAACCCCGCCGACATTGCAACCAAAACCGGGAAGGCAAACGACACCTCTAGAGTGGAGGGTGTTCAAAGCGCCCGGCGCGTAAGGTGCATTTGACACTGGAACAACATATCGTGCACATACAGCTTTCGCGTTGCCTTCATTCAACGCATGGATGCGTGCTGAAGGTACGAGGATGTCCACATCTGACGTTAAAAGCTGTTCCTTTGGTTCAATAAATTCAGCCCCATTTTTAACTAAATACGCTATAAAATCATCCCCATGCAGCGCGCGCAGAGAGACCAGTTCTCGACCATCAAGCCCCTCGGGATTGCAAATCGCTCCTGTGATATTCGAAACAGCTTTAATCAGGAAAATATCAGGAGGCAGCCGTCGGAAAAGATGCGCAGCAACGGCACCAAAACCTTCGACGGCAATTGACAGAGGTCGTTTCCCGCCA
This sequence comes from uncultured delta proteobacterium, assembly GCA_903904655.1. Lineage (GTDB taxonomy): Bacteria > Desulfobacterota > Syntrophia > Syntrophales > Smithellaceae > UBA8904. The sequence goes on from CAIVDK010000081.1 coordinate 2,624, forward strand.
TCCATGGCATGAATAGCCATAAGAGCCGTCTCAACGGTCAAGGCGGTATGAAAGGAAGTATCTGTAATGGGTCCCAACGTGATGCCGGCTCCGGCATAAACGGATCTGAGATCATCGGGGCCACAGTTCATGTCCATTCCCGGATAATAAATCCCACAGCCAATAATTCGATCCAGCCGTTCTCCGAATTCTCTGAGAATTATATGCTTTGTCTCCCGATCACATGCTACAGGCAGACGAATTCCGCTTTTAGCGCCTCCCCTGGGTAACCCGACAAACGCAAATTTAAGGGTCATTTCCCGTGCCAGCGTTTGGACTTCATCAATATCCAAATCCCCGGCCACTCGAAGACCTCCGGAACTCGTGCCACGACAGAGTGTGTCAACAGCGACATATCCAAGTGCGTTATGGGAAAGGGGCAGGGTAATAATAAATTGAGGTTGGTCAGTTATCTGCATCGCAATATCCTTGACGGAAGTAGTTTCATTTTGTGATTTCCTTTTCATTGTTTTTAAGAGACGGGCAAAGTTCATGGAGGCCATATTTATTGATCTTCCGATAAAAAGTCGCCCTGCCCATTCCTAATTGCTTTGCCGCCATCGTCAGGTTGCCCTTTGTTCTCTCAAGGGCCTGGAGCATGGCCTTTTTCTCCAGATCATCCATAGACGTGATCTCCGGCGGGGGTTGCAAAACTTCAATTGTTGATTTTGGCTGCCCTGCTGGTTCCAGGTTGTTCTTGGGGAGCCTCTGTGTTAGCTGAGGGGGAAGGCAGGAGAGCTGGAGCTTATCTGTCTCGCAAATCACCATAGCTCGGTAGATCACGTTTTCCAGTTCACGGACGTTGCCGGGCCAGTCATAATCCATAAGGACATCCATCACCCGGTTATCTACCAGACGGATTTCTTTGCCCGTTTCCTTTTCGTATTTCCTGAAAAAGTGATTAAGCATTGAAGGAATATCTTCTTTCCTTTCACGCAGAGGCGGAAGTGTAATCGGGTAGACCGCCAGACGATAATAGAGGTCTTCCCGGAAAGACCCCTTTTCCACTTCCTTTTTCAAATCCTTGTTGGTGGCTGAAATGATGCGGACATCAACCTTTATTTTATTTCGTCCCCCTACAGGTTCGATAATCTTGTCTTGAAGAAAGCGGAGAAGTTTTATCTGCAGGGCCGGCGTCATCTCACCCACCTCATCGAGGAAGAAGGTCCCACCTTTCGCCATCTCGATTTTTCCCACCTGTGATTGGAGTGCCCCGGTAAAAGCGCCTTTTTGATGACCGAACAGCTCGCTTTCCTGGAGGTGTTCCGGAATGGCTCCGCAATTGACTGCTTCAAAAGGCCCGCTTTTTCGTGCACCATGATAATGAATGGCCCGAACTACGAGTTCCTTACCCGTTCCACTCTCGCCCTGGATGAGGACATTAATGTTATTTTCGAGGACCTTCTCTATCTGCGTGAAAACTCTAGCCATGGCGGCGGATTTACCAATAATATTATCGAACGAATAGGCATGGCCAAGCTCTCTACGAAGCTGGCCGATCTCTTTGGCCATGGCATATCTTTCTACTGCCTTCTTCAGTGTGTTTCGAAGCCGATTGCGATCAATAGGCTTGCCAATATAATCATAGGCCCCCAACCGCATTGCCGCTACGGCGTCTTCGATACTATCTTTGGCCGTTATCATGATCACAGGTAGCTGTGCATCGAACAATTGAATCTTTTCCAGAGCCTCTAATCCGGTCATACCAGGCATCATGATATCCAGACAGATCACCTCCGGACCTTCTTCGATTGCCTCCAGGCATTGCGCACCATTCTCAAAAGCCCTCACCCGGTATCCGTCCATCTCAATCCAGTAAGTGAGCAATTTTCTCAGGTTAGGCTCATCGTCAACAACATAAATCAGCGATTTACTCATCATCTCCGTCCATTATAATCAGCGCGTGGGTCATACAGATTGCACAATCTATTTCCGTTCCAGACAATATTCCTCAATCGAAAGTGTCTCATTTTAGCACAAACATCAGGGCTATGGAAACGGTTTCGTCAACCAAGCACCAAGACATTCATAAAATGTTCAAACGCTTACATCAGTGATGCTATTCAGGAGAGGGGCAGCCCTTTTTCAATATGGCCATCCATATGGCCGGTCACCATATCCCTCTTATGTTCCGGATAGCTCTCCAGAGCACTGTCCATTGAAGGGTATATCTCAAGAGCTTTATCCAACCCCGCCATTCTGAAGACATCCCGTACTTGACCCTGGACATTGGCTATTTTGACAGACCCACCAGAACGACGGCATCTTTTTACCATGTAAACAATGGCGCCTATTCCTGCGCTGTCAATAAATTCAACTTCTTTCAGGTCAAGAACCAGCTCGATTCCATCAACGGCCGCGATAGCTTCTATCTCTTTTCTGGTATGCTCTATAGCGTCAGCAGACATATTTCCTTTTATCATAATGATACTGATGCCGTCTGATATTTTACGACTAATATCCATAGTAGTTTCCTCCATTTCCATTTTTTCGAATCAGAATCTGCTGATCACCATGACAGTGACATCATCACCGGCCGGCGTCAGGCAACGGAATTTACTTACATCGTCGAGCAGGGCTTGAGTGAGAGCTTCAGGAGCAAGACTGCTATTTCTTATCACTGATTCCTGCAGACGTTCCATGCCGTAGAGAGTCCCGTCCATATTTGTTGCCTCGATAACGCCGTCGGACGTAATAATTAACCGGTCATCAGGACCGATCGGCGTCTCTGTTTCCGGAAACACCGCCTCTTCATCAAGCCCTAAAAGCGGTCCCCGCGCTTCCAGAAGATTCACCGTTTTTTCGCTGGCGCTCCACCACAAAACAGGAAGGTGGCCGGCGCTGACGGAAACAATCTGGCTGCTGTCTTTGCCCAGTTTGAGACAGATAAGCGTGGTAAAGATATCTTCAAGCGACGGATCATCGCACAGCAATTCATTCAACTGAATAAGACCATCGGCTAGGGAACCCCCGTTCTTTAGATAGACATGAAAAACTGTTTTCATATACGCCCAGTACGTGCTTGAAAAATACTTGGCTTTAAGCCCCTTGCCTGCAATATCTCCCATAAGGACAATGGAAGCCCCGTCCATGCAGGTAAAAACCTCCACATAATCTCCCGAGGCAACATCGGCCGGCAGGATGCGAAAATAAAGGTTAAAGCCGTTGCATGTTAAGATCTTCCCGCCGCAATCCTGTCTGACATAATCTGTTTTTAAATCCTCAAAGAAGCTCTGTTTGTAGATCTTGGCCCTGTCAAGAATTTGCCGCACACGGGTCAGGAGTGTTTCACGTTCGACAGGTTTGACAAGGTAATCGTCTATCCCTAAGGCAAACCCCTTTTGCCGATCATTACTCGTGCCCATAGCCGTTATGAACATGAATGGCATGGCGTCTGTTCCAGTCTTAGTCCTGAGTGTCTCTTTAAGTGTGTACCCGTCCATTTCCGGCATCATAATGTCGGAAATGATCAGGTCCGGTACTATTTTCTCAAGTAATTCAAGCGCCTGAACACCATTTACGGCCTTAGTCACCTGATAGTGTTTCCCCAGATTATACTCCAGAAGCTTCATGAAATGAGGATCGTCCTCCACTATGAGAATGTTTTCCCGTTTCATCATTTCGCCCCTTTTCCAGTGAACACCACAATTATTGTTGCTAATAAGATGGAAAAATCTACACGTAAGAAACTTCCCAGGCGCGTCAGGCTTGCACCATAGCCGTGATCGTATATAAGCTTTTCTTTGACGCTATCAAGAGATGTGTCATAACCGCTATATATTTGGGCCAACCCCGTGATGCCCGGCTTCACATCCATAATCCGTTCTTCGTAAAAAGGAATCTGCGTGGTGAATTTGTCCACAAAAAATGATCTTTCCGGACGCGGGCCCACCATACTCATATCACCTTTCAGAACATTGACCAATTGGGGTATCTCGTCGAGACGCATTCTTCTAAGAAACCCGCCCACCCTGGTCACGCGGTGATCGTTTTCTGTGGCCCATACTGGACCTGTCTCTTTTTCGGCATCTATGAACATGGTACGGAACTTAATCATCCTTATAGTCCTGCCCCATAAACCGACTCTTTCCTGAAAAAACAGGACGGGTCCCTTTGATTCGAGTTTAATCGCCAGAATAATTAAGGGCCACAACGGTAAAGAAAGCAGCAGACCGATTATCGAAAAAATAATATCCAGGCTTCGCTTTAATATTGAGACATATGGATTCATATTTTACTCCTTGTGTTTATCATTAGAAATTATGTGCTCACTGTTGCTGCACTTCACCGCCAAGGCCAACTTCTGGCGCCGGCGAAGACTTGAGATACCAGGCAATGGTCTGTAAAAGGCCATCTTCCAAACCAATCAGTGGTTTGTATCCAAGCATCATTTCAGCTTTCGTAATGTCGGCAAGGGAATGTTTGACATCCCCGGCGCGCTCATTAGCATAAATGGGCATGACGTTTTTATCCATCGCCCTGCACATGGCCGAAACGAGCTCGTTAAGTGTTATGCGTTTCCCACACCCCCCGTTGAAGACCTGACCGGCCACCCCTGGGGCTGTGCAAGCCCTGAGATTCATGTCTATAATGTTTTCTATATAGGTAAAATCTCTGGAATGTTCTCCATCTCCGTAGATAATAATCGGCTTGTCGTTTATCATGGCGGTAATGAATTTCGAAATCACGCCGGAGTAGGGGGAAGAGGGATCCTGCTTAGGTCCAAAAACATTGAAATAGCGGATAGCAACAGTCTCCAACCCGTACAGGGAATGGAAAAGCCGGCAATAAGACTCCCCGACATATTTGGTAAGGGCATATGGTGAGAGGGTATCCTGAGGCATATCTTCCCTTTTGGGCAACTGATTTGAATTCCCGTAATACGAGGAAGAAGCGGCATAAACTAACCTTTTAACACCGGCTTCCCGGGCAGCCATGAGGATGTTTAATGTGCCTTTTATGTTGGACTCTTCGCTTTCCAGCGGATTGTCAATGGAGCGCTGAACGGAAGGAATCGCGGCCTGGTGCAGAACGTAATCCACGCCTGCCGCTGCATCCATTGTTTCCGCTTGATTTCGAATATCACCGTAAATAAATTCGATATCATTGAGGAAAGGCATGATGTTTTCAATCTTGCCCGTGGAGAGATTGTCGATGACTCGCACAGCGTTGCCTTTCTCGAGGAGTCTTTCAACCAGATTTGAACCTATAAAACCGGCGCCGCCGGTAACCAGATATTTAGCCATGTTTTTATTGTTTCCTTTCTTGTTTGTTAACGTAGTTACCCCTTTGACTGACTCTTTCAGGCAGAGATCACAGTATGTATGAGACTCCCTGACGCCAGTCTTAAAGTCTTCCTTCCTGCCGATACTTACCCCGCACTTGCAACACCGTATGATCAACATCTTTTTCCTCCCTTACAACTAACACGCCTCCACTGCCCAAATATGAGCTGCTCTCCGGCACTACAAGTTTTTACAGGCACCAATATTCAATACCTTTCTCTTTCGCTTCGATGGGATTAAACATGCCCTTGACATCCACTATAATCGGGAGACCATTCCGGCACAATCGAGCAATGCTGGATAACCCGAGATTTTTGTAATAGCTATGGTTTACAGCAACGATGACTGCGTCGGATCCGGCAAGCTCATCTAACTCTTGAATTTCCAGGTTATAATGAGACAAAGCTTCCTTTTTGTCAGCCAGGGGATCATGAATGCGGACCGCTATTCCGTAATCCCGAAGTTCCCTGACGATATCCATAACTTTCGTGTTTCGAATATCAGGAACATCCTCTTTAAAAGTCAGCCCCAGGATGGCCACCTTTGTTCCCTGAATTTGTTTCCCGGCTCTAATGAGAGTTTTGACTGTACGCTCGGCAACATACTTACCCATGCCATCGTTGATCCTCCTACCCGCCAGAATGACTTCGGGATAGTAACCAAATGATTGTGCCTTGAAAGTAAGATAGTAGGGATCCACGCCAATGCAATGCCCGCCGACAAGACCGGGGCGGAACGGGAGAAAATTCCACTTTGTCCCGGCAGCCTCAAGCACGCTGTTTGTGTTAATCCCCATTCGCTGAAATATAATAGCAAGCTCGTTCATCAGGGCAATGTTCAGGTCTCGCTGGGTGTTTTCGATGACCTTGGCTGCCTCGGCTACCTTAATGGAGGAGGCTAGGTGAATCCCTGCCTCCGTTACTTTCCCATAGACAGAGGAAAGAAGCCTGGTGGTTTCGTCATCCGAACCCGAGACAATCTTTACGATCTTATCGAGGGTATGTGTTTTATCCCCCGGGTTGATTCTTTCCGGCGAGTAGCCGACGGTGAAATTCACGCCGAGCTTTAATCCGGAAGCCTTTTCAAGAATGGGCACACATATCTCTTCGGTCACTCCAGGGTACACTGTTGACTCATAAACGACACACGAACCCGGTGCCAGGTGCTCTCCCGCTGTTGCCGATGCCCTGACCAAAAGATCCAAGTCTGGTATGTTCTGAGAATCGACGGGTGTCGGTACGGCTATAATGATAAACCGCGACAGATGAAGAGATTTTGGATCGTCAGTAAATGTAATTTTTGCCTTGGCCAGATCTTCTTTGTCAATTTCCCTGGTCCTGTCATAACCTGACATCAGTTCCTGAACTCTTTTCTTGTCGGCATCATATCCAATAACTGAAAAATATTTGGACAGATGAACGGCCAGAGGCAGACCGACGTAACCCAGACCAACAACAGCTACTCTATCCTCTTTGTTTGTTAAAAGATCGAATGTGACCATAAATTTACATCTCCTGTGCGTTTTTCTTTACTTTCATGTTTCATATCCTGCTAACACCATCAGCAAATGCCGTGCCATCAGGTTGACAATTCATGTATTATTTAATAATTTCAAATTGTTATCATTGCCTAAAGCACAACTCGCCATGGCTGCAACTGGTTGGCGACGTCTCATTACGAGAGGGAAAACAAATTGTAGCGTCTCACTCCCTGCCGCTTTAATTTTTCTGCCCCATTTTGAGACGTTTTTAAGCAACAGCCCTTTCGCAAAGATGTAACGGCCAGGAAATATTTAGGCCGGAAATGTTAATGTCGTTGAAATCATAAGGTTAATAAATTATTTTCGGCCACTGGCACAAATTGTGCGTTATTGAAAGAGACAAACAGGAACGCCTCGATAAGGAATGACTTAAATTAACGTAATGAAACAGATCATATCAGGAGAATAGAAAGACCCATGAAGACATTTCAAAGTCAATTTGTCTTACTGACCTTCGACGTGGAAGATTGGTTCCAAGTGGAAAATTTCAAGCCCTGGATACCTCAATCTACTTGGTCATCCTATGAACTGCGTGTGGAAAAAAGCACTCATCGGCTCCTTGACTTGCTCGATGCAGCGGGTTTCTGCAAAGCGACATTTTTTGTACTGTTTTGGATTGCACAGCGACTGCCCCGACTCATCCAGGAAATCCATGCCCGGGGACACGAAGTGGCATCTCACGGATGGAAGCATGTGCGCTGCGATCAACAGAGTGCGGGCGGATTGAAAAATGATCTGGAATACAGCAAAAAGATGCTGGAAGATACTGTCGGTGCGCCTGTCTATGGATACAGGGCCCCGAGTTTTTCGATTAATGAAGATGTTTTAAAAGTCATTGCCGATTGCGGCTATCTTTACGATTCAAGCTTTAACTCCTTTTCCTTGCATAACCGCTACGGGATGATCAACTTGGCAGGAAAAGAACGCAAAGGCATCTCCACCAGGGTATCGGATTGTTTTTATGAGCTCCCGGTGAGCAACATGTGTATCCGCCAGTTGGTGTTTCCATTGGGTGGCGGGGCCTATTTCCGTCTATTGCCCTTCTCATTGTTTAAAACAGCCGCAAGGCAGGTTATAGACAAAGATGGTGCCTTCCTTTTTTATGCGCATCCATGGGAACTGGATCCTGATCAGCCAATAATCAATGAGGCCGGTGGCTTTGCCCGTTTCAAACATTACGCAAATCAGAAAAAGACTGCGTCCAGGCTGAAAGATTTCATCATGTTTTTTAAAGATCGGCACTTCTGCTCCTGCAGCGACTATCTTCGCATTCAGGGCACCGGCATGACAACGTTCACCCGTTTTCACGAAGACAGCAGCATCGCGGATTACCTGCCAATCGAAAAGGAATATTCCCCGTCTTCGCCAATCAGCATTCCGGTACAAACGATCTTAGATACTCCGAACTGCGACAAAACCAATGGATCACGAAACAATGAACTAGATGAACTGTCTGATCGCGGATACGGCCTCAGCCTGATGAGGCAGATCATGGACAGTGTGAACTATCTCCAAGGCATCGGAAGTGATGGCCATAACGAACTGGTCATGGAAAAAAAGTTCAGCGGCAACATCACAAATAAAAGAGGGGCAACTTACGTTTTGAGATTGGCCCTGGGAAGCAGCCTTGCCGGCATCAACGGCATTAGAAAGCAGTTCACTGCAACGGCGCAGGAAGTAGAGAAGGAATTGGGAATCCCGTTTTTTGCCCATCATCTTCTACTGGCCATCATTGAGGCCTTTACCAATGCCGTTGAGCATGGACATAACTTTGATGAGAGCAAAACCGTGTGGATACTTTTAAAAAAAGATAATTCCCGTCTCGTCGTTCGCATTACAGACGACGGGAAGGGTTCCGGCAACAAGCCGCTTCAGACGAAGCACACAGGCGAAATAACCAAGTAAGTGAGGAAACCATGAAAGTACTTGTAATTGATGAAGAAATCCCTTTTCCGATGAACTCCGGCAAACGTCTTCGCACACTTAATCTGCTGAAACCGCTGGCTAATCGTCATGAGATCACCTTTCTATGCCGGTATCACGAGAACACAGACAAGCCCGATGTCCAGGCAATGGAGCAGTGTGGCATCCGGACACGGGTAGTCCCGCATCCGATCCGTAAAAAGGTGGGTTTGAAGTTTTATTCGGCCTTGCTTGCCAATCTGGCATCAAAGGACCCCTATTCCGTCACCAGTCACTATTCAAAACAGATGATGGAGGCTACGGCGCAGATCAGAACAGAAAGACCGTATGACCTCATCCATTGCGAGTGGACGCCCTATGCCGTCAATTTGAAATCGTTCCTTTCTGGCCCCTCCGTGGTCGTGGCCCACAATGTGGAATCCCTGATCTGGCAGCGCTACTTTGAGGTGGAATCCAATCTTTTAAAGAAGGCTTATATCTATCTGCAATGGAAAAAAATGGAGCGCTTCGAATCAATGGCCTTTCAAATGTTCACGCAGACGATAGCGGTATCTGATCAGGACAGGCAGGCAATTGAGCAGTGGATTCCTAGAGATCGGGTTTCAGTCGTGGAAAACGGTGTGGATGTTTCGTATTTCCAACCTTCATCCGATAGCAGTAAACCATTCTCCCTGGTGTTCACAGGCGCCATGGACTGGAGACCCAATGTGGACGCCATGTTTTATTTTTTAGATGAGATATGGGCAAGGGTTCTCCGGGACTACCCGCAGAGCACCCTCACCATCGTGGGACGAAATCCCATGACCACACTAAGGGATCGCGTGCACAATATGGCGTCCGTGAACCTGACCGGGACAGTCGATGATGTGCGTCCTTATCTAAACGCCGCCCAGGTCTACATTGTTCCATTACGCGTAGGAGGCGGATCCCGGCTGAAGATCCTTGAGGCCTTCGCCATGGGGATGCCGGTAGTCTCCACATCCGTCGGGGCTGAAGGCCTTTGTGTGGCGCAGGGACAACATGTTCTGTTTGCCAATGACCCGCCGGACTTTGCCGAAGCCATAGGGAAACTGTTTAATGATCAGCTATTGAGAAAACAGCTCGGCGAAGAAGGTCAACGGCTTGTCCATGAGCACTACCGCTGGGAGTCCCTGGCCGGAAGACTGGAGGAGGTCTGGGAAAAGACACTTGAAAGCAAAAGGAGCGAATGATGAAGCCGCTAATCATGCATATACGCGCCAGTAACTTTTTCGGCGGTCCCGAGCGTCAGATTCTCGGGCATCTTACTGCCAGCACCAATGCCGCACACCGTGTCCTGACCTTTGTTGAGCGGGGAGCAACCAATGCCTTTCGAGAACGCTGTATTGCTGAAGGAATCAGCGTGAGCACTATTTTCACACAAAACCCCTTCGCTCCTTCGGTGATAAAGGCAATAAGGAACTCGTTCAAGGAGACTCGACCGAATATCATTTGCTCCCACGGCTATAAGCCAACTCTCCTGACACTCTTGGCACGGGTGGGACTAGGCATACCGCTGATCATCTTTTCCCGCGGCCGAACAGGTGAAAACGCGAAGATCCGGCTATTTGAATTCCTTGAGCGAATGGCGATGCGCTTTGCCGTCATGGTTGTGCCTGTCTCCGATGGCCAGGCCGGCGAATTGAGAAGGGCTGGCTTATCCAGAAAGCGAATGCGCGTGGTCCGCAATGCGATTAACGTTGGCCGGATGAAAACTGCTGTCGCTAAAGCGGATCTCAA
>CAIVDK010000082.1 GCA_903904655.1 uncultured delta proteobacterium
AGGTTCCGGCACAGGTAGATTCTTTCCATCACCGGACTTAGCAGGCGCAGTAGCTTGTTTTTGAGCTTCTGCTTGCTTCTGATCGGAAGGTTTAAGCATTGCGGAAGCTTTGGGAGGTCCGGCAGGTTTGTCCAGGACTTTAGGCACAGCAGCTTTAGGCTCAAACAATAAGAACTCAATACCCGCATCCCTGCCCGCAAGCGCGACAGAATGAAAAAGACCTGGGATTTCACGCTGGTCGGGAAGTTTTAACAAAGCCACTTTATAATTTTGCTTCAGCGCTTCGACTTCAGCTTTGTATTTATCGAATTGCAGCGCTATTTTTTCTTTCTGCTTAATTTGTAATTGAACGTCCTGATAATCTTTCTCAATCTCTGACATTTTGGATAAAATATCGGATAAAAAATAGAAGTAATACAAGTAAGCGATGATAAAAACGATTAAAATGATAATCAGGGCTTTGGCCTGTGGAGACAATTTTTTAATATCGCTAATGGTGATAGCCATAATTTAAAAGCCCTTTTTCATTTTGCAGGAAAAAATAAACTGCTGCAGGGTTGTACCGGAAATCTCCACTTTTTTTGATGAAACTAAATCGACCGACATGATGGGGGAGAAATTTTCAATGGTTTTCATGAAATCAGCAGCGGCAATATTGTCACGGCCAATTCCATCTATCATCAAACTGTCATTATTTTGCGCAATTTTTGTAAGCCAAATGCTTTTTTGCGGGACCAGCATAGATAAATCATCAAGCGTTTTTACCGGTAATAATCGATTTTCTTCCAGCGTACCAATCACCCCAAGTTTTAACTCCAACTCAGCTTTTTGTTGTTTAAACTTTTCCAAATTGCCGACTTTTTCATTTAAAACTTTTAAAGTTTGCCTGGAATCCGTAAGCTTTGCTTCTAAACCGTTTATTTGAGAAGCCATATGGAGCTGCAACCAGACGAGACAAAGGATAAAAATGATAAATGAACCCGCAATAATCGTTATCTGTCTTGAAAGATTTTCTTTTTTTTCTTTTTCACGGTAAGGTAAAAGATTAATCTTAATCATTTATCACCTGTTTTCCTTAAACCCAACCCAATGGCCACAGCACCGATTGTTTTGATGCTGTCGAGCTTTTCCGTATCAATATTCTTCTTGTTATATCCAATTTTTAAAAGTGGATTGATTAACTCCGTCTCTATATTTAATCTCTGCGACAAATGGTTTTTTAAACCGACAACTCTTGACGATCCACCGGATAGATAAACATGTTTTATATAATCACCCCCGAAGGTTGAACGGAAGTAATCAATGGATCTTTCGATTTCTGAACATATCGGATCGGCACAATCTAAAATGGTATTTATCAGATCCGTGTTGCCCGGCTCACCACCGGGAACATCTTCTTTTTTCATTCTTTCCGCTTCATTCGCCGACACGTGGTATTTTTTCTGCAACCCTTCAGTGATCGTGTTTCCTGCGACAGTAAAATCTCTGGTGAAGATGGACATTCCGCCTTTAATGACATTAATATTGGTCAAATTCGCACCAATATTAACAATGACGATGATATCATTATCCTCAAATGCATAATTGGCTTCATACATGGTTTCCAGCGCAAAAGAATCTACATCCATGATCATCACGGTGAGACCGGCTGCGGTAACCGTATCCAGGTAACCGTCGACATCCGTCTTTTTAGCGGCAACAATCATGATATCCATTTGACTGGGATTATATTCATTGTCTCCCAGAATCTGGAAATCATAATTCACATCATCCATGTTATCAAAAGGAAGGTATTTACCGGCTTCGTCACGAATTAAATCGCGCAGATCCGCCTCTTCCATTTGGGCAAGGGTTACTTTTTTAATAATAACAGAACTACCGGAGAGAGAGATGACAATTCCTTTTCCTTTGCAACCGGAATTACGGAATAATTCTTTGATAATCGCTGATAAAGCGCCAGCATCCTCCAAAACACCATCAACAATAATTCCGGGAGGAACAGGCATCTGAAGGAACCGGTTAAGAATATGGCCATGAGATGTACTAACGATCTCAGCGAGTTTTAGAGAGCTTGAACCGATGTCCAAGCCGACAAGTTGCTTTGTCCCAGCAAATAATTCTTTTAAATCCATGGAAGCACCGTCATATTATTTTTAACGTAAAAAAGCTTTCCGTCATTTTGCCACTCGGTAAACAACGTCTCCTTTTTTTACCATCCCCAACTCATTGCGCGCTATAGACTCAATGTATGCCGGATCACTTCTTAATAAAAGTATTTTCCCCCCCAGTTCCTTGTTTTGTTTTTCCAGGTCATCGTTGTCCACTTTCAGTTGCGATAGCCTTTTGCCCATTAAATAATTATCAACAACCCCCCTATTGCCGAAGGTAATTAAAAGAGTCATTAAAAACAAAAAAACAACTAAATATCTGCCAATCTTCATTTACAAGCAACGCCTCCACCTGAAATATCATAAAATACCTTGCCCTACGGAGAAAAAACTTCCTCATAAGTTTTCTGCAAGGCTTTGGCCACTTTTAACGCTGAATGCTTTCGCGTAGGTAAGCCCTTTTCCATTTTGGCAATCGTTTGCGGCGTCAATTCAGCCTTACGGGCAAGTTCAGAGACGCTTAGCGGAATGGACTCTCTAAACTTTTTTACTCTGTTTTTCTTGATATTTTCCATAATGATTTAAAGTAACACCTTTTAGTTTGTATCTAAAAGACGATAATCAAATGAAAATGTCAAGAAAAAAGTTAATTATCGTTAATGTTCTTTAATCTTAATTAATATCAATATAATTACAACGCCGAAACTGGATTAAGATAAAAGAGATACTCTTTGAAGGAATCATCGGGAAATTAAATATGAACAGAAGGCAAGCACTGTTGCGGTTCGCCGAGCAGGAATTTGCCGCTTTCGATCCAGTCTTTCAGGATATTGGCAATTTGATTGGCCTTGTAATAACTGGACAGAGGAGCGGTGATGACTTTTTTATCGTCGATGATAATCGTGCCGCTACGCAGATCCTTATAAGTGACCTCCGCTATAGGTTTGGGGTTGCCTTTGGGATAGTCCATGCTGTAATCATAAACCTGAGCGTAAATATCTGCGTCTTTCACTGCGGTGAAGCGCGCCATATCTTCATCCAGAATGGGAATGGGGATACCAATCCCGACAAACAGCGAAATACCGTAGCCTGAAATACTGGCGCCGGTCAGCCATTCGGGGCTCATTTCCTTTAAATTACCAATGACGGCTATGGTGCCTGCGCCCTCTTTGGGTACGCCATTAGGACCTCTTGCCACATTGGGATTATGCTGCGTGCCCGGCCAGGCCACAAAACCCTGCGCTCCGCCTAAAAAAATCCGTGTGCCAATACCGATCGTGCGATAGTAAGGATCGTTAAACAGCGGACTTAGCTGGCCTGCAGTCGCGTAGGACGCGTTGGCCATTCGCGGCCGCAGCATGCCCATATAAGTGTAAATAGTGGTATCCGATAGATTTACGGCACAATTATAGTTTTGATAGGCATTACGCGGATTGAATAAAACGGCGTCCCTTAGATCGTTGATGGTAATATTCTTTTCGAATTTGCGTGACGGATAGCAATCGGTGCCATAGCCCTCAGCTCTTAGCTTCACGGCGTTGCCAGCCACCAGGTCTTCAATCACATGGCCGCCGCCATAATTGAACTCGCCGGGATAAACACTGTTTTGCGGATCGCCTTCCACCACTTCTGTGGCGCCCAAATAACAATCCACGGCCGCGATGCCGCCGTAAGCCGGCACATCGTTGAGCCATACTTTGGAAGCCCGGATACGCGGAGAGGTATGGCCGAAATTCAGAAAAGCCCCCGAAGAACACATCGCGCCGAATGTTCCGGTGGTAACAACGTCAATCCGCCGCGCCGCTTCCACGTCGCCATGCTTTTCCACAACATCGATCATTTCTTCAGCGGTGACAACAACGGCGCGTCCCTGCTTGATCTTTTCATTGATTTCCTGAAATGTTTTTTTAACTTTGTGCTTTTTCATGAACCAGTCTTATTGATACAATTTTGTTTTTCATACCACTGTTGAAAGACAAATGCAAAACGCTAGAAGTACTCAGGTATGCCCAAAGCCTCCGCTGCCCCTGGTTGTTGAATCCAGCTCGGCTGATTCGACCCATTGGGCCTGGCAAACTCTCTGAATCACCATTTGAGCCAGGCGCATACCTCTTTGAACCACAAAAGACTCAACGCCATGGTTAATAACAATCAAAGCAATCTCGCCCCGGTAATCCGCGTCAATCGTGCCGGGTGAATTCAGAAGCGTGATTCCCTGATGAATAGCCAAGCCGCTGCGTGGTCGGATTTGCGCCTCATATCCTTCGGGCAAGGCAATAGCAATGCCTGTCGGGATTTTCTTGCGCTGACCAGGCAAAATCGTTTCAGAGAGCAGCACCGCCGCAAAAATGTCCATCCCCGCCGCCTGTCCGGTCATGTATGCAGGCAGAGGAATATCCTCGTTACCCGCGATTTTTTGAATGTGAACTTTTATTTTTTCCATGAGAATGAAAGAATCCATTCCGTGTCCGCTTTTTTGCGGACGCGGAATGGATAAACTATTTTATTTTACTTCAGCATCCAGCGCTTCTTTGCGACTGAGACGAATCTTGCCCGTTTTATCCACTTCCAGCACTTTGACCATGACTTCGTCGCCTTCCTGCAGGACATCCGTCACTTTGGCAATTCGCTCCTTGGCAATCTGTGAAATATGCAGCAAACCCTCCGTTCCGGGCAGAATTTCGACAAACGCGCCGAAATCAACAATTTTCTTTACGGTGCCTCGGTAAATCTTTCCGATTTCAGCTTCCTCGGTCAGCCACTTCACCATCGCCACGGCACGGGCGGCCGCTTCGGCGTCGGAGGAAGCGATGGTCACAGTACCGTCGTCTTCCACATCGATGGTCACACCGGTTTCGCTAATGATCTGGCGGATATTCTTGCCGCCGGAGCCGATCACCGTGCGAACCTGATCTGCCTTCACCTTAACGGTCGTAATGCGCGGGGCGTAAAGTGAAATATCTCCGCGGGGCGCGGTCATCGTCTCGCGGATCTTCCCGATAATATGAATGCGGCCTTCACGGGCCTGCGCTAGAGCCTTGCGCAGAATATCTTCCGTCAGACCGTCGATTTTAATATCCATCTGCATGGCGGTGACACCTTTTTCCGTGCCGCAGACCTTGAAATCCATATCGCCGGCATGGTCCTCATCGCCAAGGATGTCTGATAAAATAACAACTTCTTCGCCTTCTTTCAAAAGCCCCATAGCGATGCCCGCAACAATGTCCTTCACCGGGACTCCGCCATCCATTAAAGACAGGATGCCGCCGCAGACGGTAGCCATGGATGATGACCCGTTGGACGACAAAATTTCCGATACAATA
The DNA here is from genome assembly GCA_903904655.1 of uncultured delta proteobacterium. Lineage (GTDB taxonomy): Bacteria > Desulfobacterota > Syntrophia > Syntrophales > Smithellaceae > UBA8904. The sequence goes on from CAIVDK010000082.1 coordinate 5,432, forward strand.
CGGATGGTATAGGGAAACGTTTCAGCAGACGGCAGGATGGGAACCAATGCCTTACGCGCCAGAGCGCCGTGGCCAATTTCTCTCCGGCCAGGGCTGCGCAACGATTTGGCTTCACCCACGCTGTAGGGTGGAAAATTATAATGCAGCATGAACGATCTCCGTTCTTCACCGGCGATATAGTCCATCCGCTGCTCATCTGAGGATGTGCCCAAGGTGAGCACGGCCAGCGCTTGTGTTTCACCGCGGTTAAATAAGGCTGAACCATGAGCACGGGGCAACACACCGACTTCCGAACTGATCGGACGAATATCGGTCGAAGACCGGCCGTCGATTCTCTTTTTTTCCTGAAGAATCATATCCCGAAGAATTCGGGATTCCAGATGTTCGATAATCGCCGCAACTTTTTTACTCAGTGCCGCATCTCCATCGCCTATGCTTTTGATAACGGCCACTCGAACATCACCCAACTTGCTGTAGCGTTCCAACTTACGCGGTATGCTGTAACCTTCCTTTAAACCGGGTAGAGCCTGCGCACGTACACGCGCGATGAGTTCCTCATCCACTTCCGCCTCTTCCACCGGTCTCTTAGTTTTGCCAACCTCCGCACGCATCTTATCCTGCAAATCAATGACCGGACGGACAGCTTCCAGTCCAAAATTGATGGCATCGACAATAATGTCTTCCGCAACCTCTTTGGCTTCGCCTTCCATCATCACCAGTTCCACATCATAAGGACGGCCTGTTTTACCAGGCATGACTTTACGTCCCACCAGGAAAAGGTTCATCTCGCTTTCCTGCATTTTTTCCGCCGAGGCATTGGCCACCAGTTCGCCTCCAATCCGACCGACGCGCACACCGGCAATCGGTCCTTTAAACGGGGCATCGGACATTTCCAGAGCGGCGGAAGCGCCGATCATCGCCGCGACATCCGAGTCGTTTTCCTTATCCACGGAAAGCACCGTGGCCACGATCTGTGTTTCCGAATAATATCCCTTGGGAAACAAGGGACGAATCGCCCGATCAATGATGCGCGACGTTAAAACTTCGCGTTCATTGTTCCGCCCCTCTCTTTTGAAAAAGCCGCCGGGGATTTTTCCGGCGGCAAATGTCTTTTCCTGATAGTCCACCGTCAGCGGCAAAAAATCTACGCCTTCCCTGACGCTTTTTAAAGAGACCGCCGTCACCAGCACGACCGTATCGCCGTAATAAACCAGCGCCGAGCCGTCCGCCTGCGCAGCCACGTAATTGGCCTTAATCGAAAAATTACGCCCCGCAAAATCCGTACTAAATACGTTACTCATTGATTTCCTCCACCTTCTTTTGGTTGTTGCCTGGAACAGGAACTTCAAGGGCGAAACGCAAAAGCCGATTGACGCAGGTATTGATCAATACTTGTCCAATCGGTTACACTTTTGCCTTCCGCCCTTGAATGGCTCTTGTTATTTCCTGAGACCCAAACGTTTGATTATGTTTCTGTAACGCTCCACATCATCTTCCTTGATATAATTGAGCAATCTTCTTCTCTGGCCGACGAGCTTCAACAGACCGCGCCGTGAGTGATGATCTTTCTGATGCGCCTTGAAGTGCTCCGTCAGATATTCAATTCTGGCGCTCAAAAGAGCAATCTGTACTTCCGGCGAACCGGTATCTTTCTCGTGAAGCCGGTAGTCCTCGATTAATGTTTTTCTCTTTTCCAAAGTTAACACGCTTCTTTCCTCCCTATTCATTCCTTGTTTATTTCAGTTGTTCATTTGTTTGTACTTTTAAATACTCTGAGTATCCTGGCCGCCGGGGTTCTTCCATCCTGATTAGCCATCTCGCCTGCCGGCATCTGCATTTGGGCCACCGCCACCAAATGACCGCCGGGGGTGATGAACTTTAGCATATCTCCCGCCGCAAGAAAAGGAAGAACATTTTGCCGCACCATTTCCACATCCGGCTGAAATCCTGCACGTAGTTTGTCGGCCAGCGATTCACTGACTTCAATGGCGGCAAATGTGGGCAGGGCTTTTGCCATCGGCAACATTTTAAACAGCAATTCCTTTTTTTTCTCCGCCAGAACTTTATTGTCCAAAGATATAGCCATGTCTTCGGTAAAAAAGCCACTCCGGAGCCTGCGCAACCCGGATAAACACGCCCCGCAACCTAACGCATTCCCAACATCGGAGCAGACGGTCCGGATATACGTGCCCTTAGAGCAGGAAATATCAAACGTCACGTAAGGAAAGGAAATATCCCTCACATTCAAACTGAATATCTCCACGTTCCTCGCCGATATTTCAGGAAACTCTCCTGCGCGGGCATACTTGTACAAAGGCTTGCCTTTGAGCTTCAGTGCCGAATAAGCGGGCGGGACTTGTTGTATCTTCCCCACCATTCGCCTAAGCGCCTCCCTAATATCTTCTTCGGAAACAATTCTGTCCGATTTTTCAGTTACCTTCCCTTCGGTATCCTGCGTATCCGTCCGAATCCCCAATAACATGGTCGCCAGATAGGTTTTCTTTTCCGCCAACAAAAACTGCGCCAGTTTTGTCGCCTCATTAATACAGACCGGTAAAACACCTGTTGCCAGCGGATCCAGCGTTCCGGTATGTCCTGCTTTTCGGGCACCCAGAATCTTTTTGATTTCACTCACGACATCGTGGGACGTATACCCTGCCGGTTTGTCAATCACCACAATACCGTCCATAAACATCTATAATTCCCTGATCGCTTCGAGCACCCGCCGCTTGATCTCATCAATATTGCCCTCGACCCTGCAGGCCGCCGCATTGATATGTCCCCCGCCGCCGAATTTTCGAGCGATTTTTTCCACGTTGACCTTGCCCTTGGAACGCAGGCTCAATTTGAAATGGTTTCCCTCGGTTTGCGCGTAGAGCATCGCGATGTCAATCCCTTTAACCGTCCGGGGAATATCAATAAAGCCGTCCGTGTGTTCCATCATCGCGCCTGTGTCTTGCAAATGTTGCTGAGTAACCACCAGTGATGCCGTTTTGGTTTTCATATCCAGTGTCAATGTTTCCAGAACTCTGGACAACAACTGAAGTTTCACCGGTGGATCGCTTTCATAAATATTTTCGGAAATCCACTGCGGGCTGGCGCCGCCTTCCACCAGATCGCCTGCTGCCCGGAGCGTTTCCTGATGCGTGCTGGAATAGCGGAAACCGCCCGTATCCGTCAGAATGGCTGCGTACAGGTTCGTACAGATATCTTTCGTCATCTTCACGTTCATCTTACGCATCAAACGGTAGAGGAGTTCACCTGTGGAGCTTGCCTTTGGATCCAGCAGCCTCAATTGACAAAATCCGCCATTGGACACATGGTGATCAATATTAATCAATGTCTTAACCCGGACAATGTCACCGGAAATTTTGCCCACGCGGTCCAATTCGGAACAATCGAGAATAAAAGCGACATCGTATTTCTCGACATTCTCCAGTTCATGAACAATCCGCTCAGCCGCCGGCAAAAACTGGTAGTGCTCAGGCGTGGCATCCTGATTGCAAATCACCGCTTCCTTGCCTAAATCCTTTAACATCAAATACAGCGCCAGTTCCGAACCCAGCGCGTCTCCATCCACTCGAACATGTGCGGTAATTAAAAATTTTTCTCCTTGAGCAATTGCTGCAAGTATTTCTTTAATCATTAACTTCTTCCTGTTTAGCGATCTCGGCGAGCAGTTTTTCAATACGGTTGCCATAGCCAAACGACTTGTCATGCACAAAAACAATATCCGGCACTAAGCGGAGCTGCAGGCGATGGCCCAACTCCCGCCGCACAAATCCTTTGGCTTTACTCAAGGCCGACTGAATCTCTTCGTTTAATTCGTCTTTGCCCATTTCGACAAAATAAATCCTGGCGTTGCGCAGATCATCCGTCATTTTGACCGCCGTGATCGTTACCGCGTGCAGGCGGGGATCTTTAATAACTTTGAGCAGAATATCGGACATTTCCGCCAGAATCAATTCGCCTACTCTATCCGCCCTTTTAAAATTCATCGTACTTGCCTGATTCCCAATCCGCAGCTTCGAGAAAATCCGAAACCACTACAATTTTCTTTCCAGCGTCTCGATGATATACGCCTCAATGACGTCCCCCAAACGAATGTCATTATAGCCTTCAATGCCGATGCCGCAGTCGAAACCAGTCTGCACTTCCTTGGCGTCGTCTTTAAAGCGCCGCAGGGAAAGGATTTTACCGTCAAAAACGACCACACTATCACGCACCAGTTTAACACCGGCTGAGCGTGTTATTTTGCCGTCGATCACATGGCAACCGGCAATGATGCCGACTTTGGGCACCTTGAAGAGCTCGCGGACTTCAGCCCGTCCCTGGACCACCTCTTTGTATTCCGGATCGAGGAGGCCTTCCATCGCGGCGCGCACATCAGCTATGACGTTATAGATAATATCATAGAGTTTGATTTCCACGCCTTCCTGGGCTGCCAGTTCACCCACCCGAACATCCGGTCGAACGTTAAATCCGATAATGATCGCGTTGGACGCGGAAGCCAGCATCACATCTGTTTCACTGATGGCTCCCGTCGAACTGTGAATCACTTTCATCTGAACATCTTCCGTGGAAAGTTTATGGAGAGCGTCGGAAATCGCTTCGATGGAGCCCTGTACGTCGGCCTTGATAATGACGTTCAAATCCTTCACACCCTCTTTGATCTTCTGATACAATTGCTCCAGGGTGATTTTGGAGGAAGCGGAGAGCTCTTTTTCCCTGGCTTTTCTGATCCAGTATTCAGCGATATTACGCGCCTTCTTTTCATCTTCCACACAAACGAATTCCGCGCCCGTCTGGGGCACGCTGGAAAATCCGATGACTTCCACCGGCATGGCGGGTCCGGCTTCCTTGACGCGACGTCCCTGATCGTTGTTCATCGCCCGGACACGACCAAATTCGGTTTTGGAAACGAAAGCATCTCCTTCGCGCAACGTTCCCTGCTGAATCAGGACGGTGGCTACCGGGCCGCGGCCGCGGTCCAGCTTGGCTTCTATGATCACACCGCGTGCGGACACGTCAGGATCAGCCTTAAGTTCCAGAACATCCGCCTGCAACAGGATCATCTCCAGCAGTTCTTCGATGCCGATTTTTTTCTTGGCGGATACTTCACTGAAAATCGTATCACCACCCCACTGCTCGGACAGCAGCCCGTGTTCGGTCAGCGACTGCTTGATTTTTTCAGGATCAGCGCCCGGCTTGTCTATTTTATTGATCGCCACGATGATCGGCACGCCGGCCACCTTGGAGTGGTTGATGGCTTCAATGGTTTGGCCCATGACGCCGTCGTCCGCGGCCACCACCAGAACCACGATGTCCGTGACCTGGGCGCCTCGAGCGCGCATGGCGGTAAAGGCTTCATGGCCTGGTGTGTCCAGAAAAACAATGTCGCGACCGTTGATGTGCACGTGATACGCGCCAATGGCCTGCGTGATGCCGCCCGCCTCGCCGTCAATGACATTGGTTTGGCGGATCGCATCCAGAAGCGAGGTCTTGCCGTGATCGACGTGACCCATAATCGTGACGATCGGGGCTCGCGGCTTGAGATTTTCTTCAGAGGATTGAGGCTTCAACATCGTGCCTTCAAATTCCACTTCCGCCTTTTCCACCTGAAAACTGAATTCAGAGGCAACCAGTGTGATAATATCAAAATCGATGGACTGATTGATCGTGGCCATGACGCCCATCCCCATCAGTTTGTTGATCACTTCGCCGGCCTTGACACCCATTCGTTTGGCCAGTTCGCCGGTGGTGATCGTTTCCCCCACACGAATGCGCCTTTTGATGGCCTTGGGCACCGTGATTTCGGTTTTCTTCATTTTGACAGGAGCGGCTTTTTTCTCTTCCCGCCATTTGCCGAATATCACTTCCCGGTCTTCATCGACTTTTTTTAACTTCTTTTCGATTTTCTTCTCTAAGACTTTGCGGCGCGGGACTTCTTTGTCATCCTCAATTAAGACCTCGACCGGCCCTTTACCTTTTTTCTTGGGTTTTTCGAATTCTCTTTTGATGATTTTTTCCGGCGGCGGTGTAACGAGTCTTTCGCCCGGCTTCAGGGGAACTCTGGACGGACTTTCCTTTTTTTCATCCGGCCTGGTAATTTTATGTCGGGACATCATCGGCGGCCTTACCGGAATAATCACCGGCGGCTGTTTGGGTTTTTCCGGCTGAGCCAAAGGCGTCGGTTGCACAGGTTTTGTTTCCGGCATTGGTTCAGCAGGCTGGACTCCCTTGGCGGGCGGCGTTGTTGCCTCAGCGACCGGCGGTTTCATCGTTTCCGCAAGTGGCTCTTCTTTTTTGCCTTCCGCAATAGGGGCAGCCGGTTGTGTGACCAGCGGCTCTTTTTTTGCCTTTTTAAATTCGGTCATTTCGGTCGCGGTAGGGGTTATCTCCTTTTTCGGAGCGACAGACGGCGTAGCTTTTTCGACCACCTGTTTTTCTTCTTCTTCCTCTTCTTCGAGGGCTTCCTCGGCAGGAGCAGCCTCGACCGGCGTCCGTACCGCACGGCGGCGAATGACCGTGGTTTTAATTCTTTCTTCCACAATTTGCCGCGGCGACGTGGCCTGCAAGTCTTCCTTAACTCTTTCGATCTCATTATCTTCCAAAGTGCTGGCATGAGATTTGACTGTAATGCCTAACCGCTCCAGATGAGAAATCAGATCCTTATTCTCCAAACCTAGTTCCTTGGCCAACTCGTGAACTCGCTTTTTCGCCATTCCCGAAACTCCCTCATGTTAAATATTGGGTCCCTGAAAAAAATTACGCTTTTTTATTATCGTTTATTTCCTCGTCCAAAAGCCTGACGGCTTCTTCAATCCACTCCGTGCTGGTCTTTTCACCGACGCCGGGTATTGCAGATAGTGCTTCTGGCTCCATCGCCGCCACCATCGCGATACTCTTAATGCCATGGGCAAAGAGTTTTTCCGCCATCGCCGGTCCGATACCGGGAATTTGCATCAGCGCCTTATGTCCGTCGTCGTCCTTTTCGGCAGCCATTGTTTCGTTCTTCACATCGATTTTCCAGCCGGTCAGCTTAACTGCCAGGCGAACGTTCTGACCGTTTTTGCCAATGGCCAGCGACAATTGGTCATCCGGTACAATCACCGTCATGGCGCGGTTTTCTTCATCGACAAACACGCGATTAACCTTGGCGGGAGACAGGGCACTCGAGACAAACTTGGCCGCGTCCTCCGTATAGGGGATAATGTCAATTTTTTCACCGCGCAACTCCTGCACCACGCTTTGCACACGTGAACCTCTCATGCCCACGCAGGCGCCAACCGGATCAATGTCCTTATCCTTGGCCCGCACGGCAATCTTGCCGCGCTTGCCCGGCTCGCGGGCCACGCTGACAATGTCAATGAGCCCTTCGGAAATTTCCGGCACTTCCACTTCAAAAAGCGCCTTGAGGAAAGCGGGGTGGGTACGCGACAGAATAATCTGCGCCCCTTTCGTATTTTTTTTCACTTCGAAGAGATACGTCCGGATGCGTTCGCCGCGTTTGTAGGTTTCGCGGTGAATCTGTTCCGCGGGGGGCACCACGCCTTCAGCGCGTCCCAGGTTCACAATGATGTTGCCGCCTTCAAACCGCTGGACAAAACCGTTAATTAATTCACCCTTCCGGTCCTTATATTCGTCATAGATATTGTCGCGCTCCGCATCTTTAACGCGTTGAATAATGATTTGCTTGGCCATCTGGACGGCGATACGGCCAAAGGAACTGGTTTCGATTTTCATGCCCAGGGAGTCGCCTGGTTCCGCGCCTTCATCGAGGGTTTTTCTGGCTTCCTCTTTGGAAATTTGTGTTTCGGGATCGAGCACTTTATCAACAACCGTTTTAAACTGAAATACCTCAATTTCTCCGACGTCGTCATTGTAGTGTGCTTCAATATCCACGTTGGCCCCTAATTTTTTGCGCGCCGCGGTCAACATGGCGGCCTCGAGGGCTTCTGTTATGATGAGCTTGTCGATGCCCCTGTCCTTACCCATCTGCTCAATCAGACGTTTAAGTTCTTGCAACATTTACAAATTCCTCCCTTTTCTTCTCTTGGGCTGTATCACATTTCAGCCTGTCGGCGTTTTTTTCATTCTAAGATCACAGCGGTTTCATCAATCAGGCTAGCTTTGGCAATCTCATTTTTCGGGATACTGCTTATGTTACCCGCCACATCAATCCGTACAATCTTCCGGCCGTTTTCTTCCACGTAATCCACCAGCGTCCCCTGAAAATTCTTCACGCCGTCGATCTTTATATGGGTCTTGATTCTGACTTGAGCCCCTCTGAACCTCTCAAAATCGCTGTCGCGCGAGATGGGACGGTCGAGGCCCGGCGAGGATACTTCCAATGTATAGGATCCGTTGGACAAATCATGAACATCCAGAATATCACCCAGTTGATTGCTGACCGAGGTGCAGTCGCCCAGCGTAACACCGCCTTCTTTGTCCAGGAAAAGCCGAAAAACCCAGCGCGAATGCATTTTCAGGCATTCGACATGAATCAGCTCCATCCCTTCGGAGAGCGCAACCGGTTCGGCCAATTGCCATATTTTGTCTTTTAAATCATCGCTCATAATCAATCGCTTCAGAAAATAAAAAAGTGGGCGAAAGCCCACTTCAGCATACTACTTTCAGTGATGGTTGGAAATGCAACTACCATATACAAACAGGCATTGCAAGCACTATTTACCGTCCAAAGCAAGCCTGCCCGCAGGCTAAAAAATGGAGCGGGCGACCGGGCTCGAACCGGCGACGTCCAGCTTGGGAAGCTGACATTCTACCACTGAATTACGCCCGCTCATGGCCAGTGACTTTTATTCAACATGCTTTTTTTGTCAAGGATTTTTTAGGGAAAGTCGATCATAGGGTCGCATGAGACATGCGTGAGAATTGAAAGAGTTTGTTTTCTTGCCTGTTGACAGGAGGGAATATATTGGTTAAAGAGGGTTAAAAGACGGGCATATGCCCGCTTTTTTTATTTAATGCCACAACTTTTACAGCCAAATGCCAAACGACAAAGAGGTCATTTTGAGTAAGCAACTGCAAAAAGAAATCGAACGGCGGCGTACTTTCGGGATCATCAGCCATCCCGACGCGGGGAAGACGACGCTTACTGAAAAACTGCTGCTCTTCGGCGGCGCCATCCAGATGGCCGGCGCGGTAAAAGCCCGTAAAGCATCAAAACACGCACTGAGTGATTGGATGTCTATTGAAAAGGAACGCGGCATTTCCGTCACATCGTCCGTTATGAAATTTGAATATGCCGATTGCGAAATTAATCTACTGGACACACCGGGTCATCAGGATTTTTCCGAAGACACGTTTCGCGTGCTCACCGCAGTGGACAGCGCGCTAATGGTGATCGACGGTGCTAAAGGCGTAGAGACGCAAACACAGAAGCTCATGGAAGTCTGCCGTCTGCGCAACACACCCATCATCACCTTTATCAACAAAATGGACCGCGACTGTCTGGCGCCACTGGATATACTGGCGGACATCGAAGATAAGCTGCAGATTGAATGCTCCCCCCTGTCCTGGCCCATCGGCATGGGCAAGCGATTCAAAGGCGTCTACAATCTGTACGACAAAAAGCTGCATCTCTTCACCCCGGGTAAGGCAAAACGTTCGGAAGGCGGGGTTGTGATCAGCGATTTGTCCGATCCGTTACTCGATGAACTGCTGGACAGCCAGGCCGGAGAACTCCGTGAGGAAATCGCCCTCTTGGAAGGCGCGGCCAATCCTTTTGACATTAAAGACTATTTAAAGGCCGGCCAGACACCGGTTTTTTTCGGCAGCGCCATCAATAACTTCGGTGTCAAGGAACTGCTCGACGCCTTTGTGGAAATCGCCCCGCCGCCGGTCGCGCGCCCCACAACCACCAGACAAGTCAGTCCGGATGAAGACGATTTTTCCGGCTTTGTTTTTAAAATTCAGGCCAACATGGACCCGGCGCACCGTGACCGCATCGCCTTTATGCGAATCTGCTCAGGTAAATTCGAGCGTGGCATGCGCGTGATGCATCACCGCATCGACAAGGAGATCTCCTTATCCAACGCCACCATTTTTATGGCGCAGGATCGTACCAATATCGACGAAGCCTATCCCGGCGACATCATCGGCATCCACAATCACGGCACCATCAAAGTGGGCGATACGTTCACACAAAAGGAACCCCTTAAATTTACCGGTATTCCACATTTTGCCCCGGAGCATTTCTGCCGCGTGCGGCTCAAAGACCCGTTGCGCCTGAAACATTTGCAGAAAGGACTGACGCAGCTTTCCGAAGAAGGCGCGATTCAGGTCTTTAAACCTTTATGGGGATCGGATAATATCCTGGGCGCCGTCGGCGCGCTGCAATTTGATGTGACCATGTCACGACTGAAAAACGAGTACAGCGTTTATGCCGACTATGAAAAGACAGACTATGCCGCCGCCCGCTGGGTCACCTGTGACGATGCCAAAAAAATGGAAGACTTTCAGAAAAAAAATCTGATGAACCTGGCGATGGACACGGAAGGAAATCTGGTTTATCTGGCGATGAGCGATTGGCGGCTTTCCCATACCATGGAAGAATGGCCGCAGATACAATTCCACAAGACCATGGAAAAAAGCTGAAATATTCTTTGTGGCTTTAGAGTCATCCCTGCCCGAGGCTATCAGGTGCGCCCGAAACTGTGATAACCGCGATTTTACATTTATTTCATTGACTGGCAAAACAGATTCTCCTATACGGATAATGCATATGAGTTTTGTTAAATACCGCTATCTGATATTCGGCATTCTGGGTGCCGCTTACATGCTTGTTTTTTTCCACCGGCTTGCTCCGGCGATAGTCGCCGTGGACATGATGCGTGATTTAAAAACCGGCGGTGCGTTGATGGGCGTCCTGGCATCTGCTTATTTCTATTCCTATGCTTTGATGCAGATTCCCGCAGGCCTGTTATCCGATTCCTGGGGCCCGCGCCGGTCGGTAACCTTCTTTTTTATCTTTGCCGCAGTAGGATCAATCATCCTGGGTTTTGCACAAACCGTGGGCATGGCAATTGCCGCCCGGGTTTTGGTGGGCCTCGGTGTGGCTATGGTTTTTGTGCCCACATTGAAGATTCTTACCAACTGGTTCGAGTCGGAAAAATTCGTCCGCATGAACGGGCTCCTGATCTCGCTGGGCGGAGTAGGAGCCTACACGGCGGCAACACCCCTGGCATTACTGAGTGATAGTGTTGGCTGGCGTGGCAGTATGATTTTTATCGGGGTAGTCACATTGGCTGTTGCCGTGGCCGTATGGCTGCTGGTCAAGGATACACCACAGGAAGCAGGTTTTCGGCCCTTAACCGGTTCCGTAAAATCCACAAAGCCCACGGACAGAATTGGGATACTGAAGGGAATTGTAATGGTGATCAAAATGCCCTGGTTCTGGCCGTTGGCATTATGTAGTTTTTTAGGCGCCGGAGTATCTCTCAGTTTCGTCGGCCTGTGGGGCGGTCCCTTTTTGATGCATGTTTACGGAATGCCGAAAGCACAGGCGGGCGCCGTCTTATCAATGTTTGCCATCGGTCTGATTATTGGCGCTCCGACCATGAGCTGGCTTTCCGACCGTGTACTACACTCCCGTAAAAAAGTAATCGTTCTCGGCCAGATTCTTGCGCTGTTTGTGTTTATCCCACTGGCCTTTTTTACCGGCAATTTCCCCAAGGGTACGCTCTATATCTGGTGTTTTGCTTACAGCTTTGTGTTATCGGGTATGGCTGCGGTGGGCTATTCATCCGTCAAGGAATTGTTTCCGCAGCAGATTTCAGGCACAGCCACCGGCTTGATGAACATTTTTCCCTTTGCCGGAGCCGCTTTGGGCCAACCACTGATAGGCTGGTATCTGGATTCTTTTGGATCTATCGACGGTCGATACAGCGCTGATGCTTATTCGGCTGTGTTCAAGGTTTGCTTAATTGCTATCCTTGGCGCACTCGTAGCCAGTACTCTGGTGAAAGAAACACATCCCAAAGAATCTTCCATTCTATAAAAAGCATCCACTAAATCTTTGTTCCTGGATTATATCGGCAGCGACGCAATATGCCCGGCGGCGCTTTCGCCTGCCACATAGCCTGTCGAAAAAGCGGCCTGCAAATTATAGCCGCCCGTGTCCGCGTCAATATCCATCACCTCGCCGCAAAAGTAAAGACCCTGTCGTTTTTTGGACGCCAGAGTGCGCGGATCAATTTCATCAAGAGCGACGCCGCCCGCCGTCACGATAGCTTTCGTCAGCGGCAGGGGGGCTTTTACGTTGAAACGCAGTGCTTTGAAAAGATCGATCATTTTTTCCCGCTCGCCGGCGCTGACCTGATGCGCCAGTTTTGCTTCGTCCATGCCGGAAAGGACGACAAAAGGGTCAATCATTTTCGACGGCAGATATTCTTTCAGAATGCTCGCGATCTTTTTTTTGCCGAAATTGTTTAAATCCGACTGCAACCGTTTCCGTAATTGTTCTTTCGTCAAGGCAGGCTTTAAATCGATCAGAATGGAAACAGGGCCATTTGCCAGAGCAACAACCACGGCCAGACTCATGAGCAGAATAATCGGTCCGCCCAGACCGAAATGCGTAAAGAGCATTTCACCGAAACGGCTCTCAAGAAGCGGCGGCCGGGGAATTTTCTTTTCGCCGCGTCCATAATCGCAAACGGGCGTGAGCGCGGAGTCAACCGTCGCGGCCTCTTTCTGCCACGCGGTGGCGCGGACATTGCGCAAAGAGACGCCCTGCATGGACTTGGCCAGCTTTTGCTCGAGGACGACCAGAGGAATCAATGCCGGCTTGGGCAAAACGATGGTATGGCCAAGCGTCGCGCTAATTTTATAGCCGTCGCCCTCGGAACCGGTGCTAGGCCAGGAGGCGCCGCCGGTGGCGATAATAACGGACGGGGAAAGATAATGACCCCTCGTTGTTTGAACAACGAATCTGGAATTTTTGTCCGGGATGACGGAGCTGACCCGGGCATTGAAAATAGTACGTACTTTATTTTCAGCCAGATATTTTTGAAAAACACGCACCACGTCGCGAGCATCATCGGAAACGGGAAATATTCTGCCGCCACGTTCCACTTTTGTGGTCACGCCATAATGTTCAAAAAAGGCCAGTAGTTCCGGACGGAAGAAACGGGAAAATGCGCTGTGCAGAAAACGGCCATTTTGCCCGTACATGGCAATGAACGCTTTGAGTTCGGCGGCATTGGTCAGATTGCAGCGCGTCTTGCCGCTGACCAGGATCTTTTTACCGCAGCTGTCCGTTTTTTCCAAAAGCAACACGTGGGCACCCAACTGGGCGGCCCGTCCGGCGGCCATCAGACCTGCCGCTCCCCCGCCGATGACCACAACATCGGCATCTATGCCTGTTTCATTTTTCATTGAATTTTCACACCATTAGCGTGACAGCTATCACAGATCGGCAAGAACGGTCAATTGATCAATTTGCCCGGTCTTGTTATACGAGCGCGCCTGTGCTAAAGACTTGCCAACTTAAATGACCAAAACAAAAGGAGCGGGACTTGCAGGTACCGACCAATTTCATATCGCTGACGACTAAAATGATCCTGAAGGTACAGCCGGTAACACATTCATGTCTGCGGCAATGGAAGGAACGGGCCCAAAAAATTCCCGATCCGGAATTGCGCAGACAGGCGCTTGCCAGCATTGCAACCAAGACATTTCACTGCGAAGGCGGCTCTCTTTACGGTTTGCTGGCACGTCACCATTATAAAGACGCGATTAAATTTATTGTCGCCTATCAAACCATCAGCGATTATCTCGATAATCTTTGTGACCGCAGCACATCGCAGGACCCGAAAGATTTCCGCGCATTGCATGAATCCATGCTGCATGCCCTGACGCCGGAAGCACCGCTTACCGCCTATTATCGTTTCCGGCGGGAACAAGACGACGGCGGCTATCTGGCCGCTTTGGTGCAGGCCTGCAGGGAAGTCCTCGGGCGTCTTCCCAGCTATCATCTGGGCGCGGCGGCCCTCCAGGAATTGGCAAGTGTCTATATTGATTTACAGGTGCACAAGCATGTTCGAAAAGATGAGCGCCTGCCTAGGCTGCAGGCATGGTTTGCCGGGTACGAAAAAGGCTTGCCTCAGATGGCCTGGTATGAATTTGCCGCTTGCACCGGTTCAACGCTGGGTATTTTTTGCATCGTCTCGCAACTGTTCAATCCGGCAACGACCGCCGAACTTGTTGGCAGAATCAAAAACGCTTATTTTCCCTGGGTTCAGGGATTGCACATCCTGTTGGATTATCTGATTGACCAGGAGGAAGACCGCACCGGGTCGGATTTGAACTTTTGCTCTTATTATGAAGGCAGCGAGCATCTGTCTTGCCGACTCAGTCATTTTTACAGCCAGGCGCAAGCGAGCGTTGCGAGTTTGCCCAATGCAAAATTTCATCATTTAATTACCCGCGGTCTCCTGAGCATCTATCTGGCCGATCATAAAGTCTCCAGACAAAAAGACGTCCGGGTCATTTCCAAAAAACTGTTGAGCCTGGGCGGGAGCGAAGCATTTTTCTTTTATCTGCACTGCTGGATTTATCGCAGGCTAACGTGATCAATTGATGCATTTTTCTCCATCGCCTGGGGAGTTATTCCCCCTTTGGCCAACCCTCAAAAAAGAACAGGTCGCTGCCAAAATAATTTCATCAATAATTATAAATGGATAGACAAGTAATGGGCTGATGCTAACGATGGCATACTCATTGCTAGTTGATGGGCAGTAAGGATTGGGAGATACAAATTTATGAAAAAAACTTTGGTTTGCATCGCAGGACTGATTTGTATCTTGGCCGCATTTAGTTATGCCGCCGACAAGCCTGCAACAGAGGCAAGCCAAGGCACTGCATTGAAAACGGCTAACGTCAAAGCGGCTAAAATGAATGCCAGCGGGAAGGTTGTAGAAATTTCCAACACAGCCATTAAGATCGAACGAAGTATTAAAGGCAATGCAGAGATCATGGAATTCGCGCTGGAAAATGCGGTGCAGGACATCGTGGTAAACGATTCCGTAAAAATTGATTACAGCGTTAAAGACGGGAAGTTGACAGCATCCAGAGTTGCCAAACCGGGAGCAGCGAAAAATTCCGGTAAAAATGGACCAAAGCAGACAAAAGAGAAACCAGCATCCGCTATGAAGTAATTTGTGCGATGCCTTTCGATAGGTGGAGTCCCTTAAAAAAATTAAGGGTTAATCAAAAAACTATTAACTAGGAGGATTTTAAGATGAAACGTTTAGTATTGTTAGTTGTAGCATTGATGTTCGCATTCAGCACCGCAGTAATCGCCGCTGAAAAGGTTGTAGCCCCCGCAAAAGCAGATGCAGCAAAGGTTGAGAAAAAGGCTGATGATAAGAAAGCAGCCCCCGATCTGAAAGCCGATGACAAGAAAGCAGCAGCGGACAAGAAAGCAGAAGACAAGAAAGCAAAGGCCGACAAGAAGGCAGCAGACAAGAAAGCAAAGGCCGACAAGAAGGCAGCAGACAAGAAAGCAAAGACCGACAAGAAGGCAGTAGAAGCAGCCCCGGCTCCCGCAGCAAAATAAGGTTATTACGACTTAATATAATGCAAGAAAAGGGATGGATGAAAATCCATCCCTTTTCTTATTCGTGAAACGCTACTGCCGAAAAGTCATCGTGGTTTATTTTATTTCTTTCTGTTATAAGTTCCCCATTATGTTGAAAAATTTGCTGGCAAAAATTATAAATTATAATAGCAATTTGACCGTCCGCGTCAGAGTCATTGCGTTGACGGTCGCAGGGCTCGCCGCAACCATGGCCATCTGGGGCATTATTCAGCTGACCGCCTTAAACAGAATTCTGGTCGATCAACAAGTTAAAAGACTCGAAGGCGTCGCCGAAACCGTCAGTACATTTTATCAACGCTTTCCGACCAGACAAGGCATTGCCACCCTCGATTCCGCGCTGAAAGACCACATCCAATCCGATGTGCGTCTGGCCAGAATCGATATTTTTGACATCCGGAGTAAAAACGTCGATTATGTCGCCGGCGCCAGCCGCGTTCAATATGAGTGGCCGGATAGTATCGTAGCCGAGGTCAGAGCCAAAGGCAAATCCCGTTACGTGAAACTGGAAACAGAGGCAGGACCGTCGTTGGGGCTGCTCTATCCCGTTTCCGGAGAAACCAGGGATTCCCGCATTATTGTCGGTATCATTGCTTTTTCACGGGCAAACACGGAAATCATGAGCCGCGCACGGCAGTTGCTGTTTTTCAGCAGTGCCGGACTTTTGCTGGCCATCCTTTTGTTGTTGGGAATCAGCTATGGCTGGATAATCGGCAGACCGCTCAAGCTGATTATCGGAACCATTGATGCATTTCAGAAAGGACAATACGTGGAGCGTATTCCCATCATTCGAGAGGATGAGTGGGGACAGCTGGCCGATCATTTCAATCAGATGGCCGACGAAATTCAAAATGTTATGGCCAGGAATCTTGATCTGACCAGACATCTGGAAGAGCGTGTCCGCGAAGAGACGCTCAATGTGGTTCAACTGCAAAAACAAGTTGATGATTTGAAGCAATTAACCGCCCTGGGACATTTAACGGCCAATCTGGCTCATGATTTAGGAACGCCGCTTCATTCCATTGCGGGACTCGCCAGACTGATGCTGGAGCGGGAAGGCTGGCCGCCCGATGTCGTGCATAAGTTACGTTTAATCGTCGAACAGACGCAAAGGCTGGACAATGTCATTCAAAATGTTCGTAAAGCCACGCGCCTTCCGGAACCTCATTTTGAATTGATGACCGTTCAGAAAATATTAAGTGACACACTGCCGCTGGTCGAACCTCTGATACAAACAAACCATGTAACCATCGATGTAAACATTGACCAGTCTATTGCATCTTTATACGTTGATCGTTACCGGATTCAGACAGCGCTTCTAAATATCATTCAAAATTCCATCGATGCTATGCCGGACGGCGGTAAAATCACCATATCCGCCGAAGATGACCGTGCAACAAAGACCATCAAAATCTTGATTGCCGATGACGGACAGGGTATTCCCGCTGATCTTCTGAAAAAAGTCTGCGAACCGTTCTTCAGCTCCCATAAGGATGAGGGAATGCGCGGCCTGGGGCTGGCCATTGTTCGTGATATCGTCAAGGCGCATGGCGGTCAGATGGAAATTCAAAGCACGCTTGATAGTGGAACTTCCGTCATCCTTTATCTGCGGATGACAGATGAGATGATCGATTAAGGCAAAAACTGTTATTTTTCATCTTGCAGATTATAGCGGCGGATTTTCATGCGCAATGTTTTGCGGTCAATGCCTAAAATCTCGGCGGCTTTGGATTGATTCCAGGAGGTTGCTTTGAGGGTCTGGAGAATTTGCTCCCTTTGCACTTCTTCCAGTGGCGTCATCTCAGGCAGATCGATACCTTTTTTGGTTTCCACCTTTTGTCGGAACCGGTCCGGCAAATTTTCCGGCAGTATAACCACAAAAGGAGAAAGCAGCAGAGTCTGCTGCAAGACATTTTCCAGCTCTCGCACATTGCCCGGCCAGTCATAGGCCATGAGTAGCTCCATGGTTTCCACCGAAACACGCACGCCGGGATAGCCCAATTTCTTCAGCATGGCTTCGATCAGCAGAGGGATATCCGCCCGGCGTTCCCGCAATGGCGGAATGCGTAGACGCACAATGAAGCGATAAAGGAGATCCAGGCGGAAACGGCCAAAACCTACCTCTTCATCAATATTTTTATTGGCGGCCGCGACCACGCGAACCGCGACGTGGCGCACTTCATGTCCGCCGATTCTGCGCACTTCTCCATCCTGCATGAACCGCAGGAGTTTGCTTTGCAGCGCCGTGGACATTTCCGTGATCTCATCCAGAAAAATGGTACCACCCTGGGCGGATTCAATCAGCCCCATATGTTGGTGATCTGCGCCGGTAAAGGACCCTCTCTCGTAGCCAAAAAGTTCCGATTCGAGTAAGTTGTCGGGAATAGCACCGCAGTGCACGACCACAAAAGATTTAAGGCGGCGCAAAGACATAGAATGCAGCGACCGCGCGGTCAGTTCCTTGCCGGTGCCGCTTTCGCCTTCAATGAGCACACTGGCGGGGGAATCGGCAACACGGGCAATTTGTTTATAGAAATCAACCATGGTGGATGAAGAGCCAATCATCTTAGCTTCTTCGATGGCCTCCAGGGGCCCATTCGACCGTCGCTCACGTAACTCCCGCACTTCCAAGACTTTCTTAACAAGCGCGCGGCAATCTTCCGGGGAAAAAGGTTTGCTGATATAATCCCAAGCGCCCAGACTGATCGCCTCCATGGTCGTTTCCAGAGACCCGTACGCGGTCATCAAGATAACGGGCAAGTTCGACCATTTTTTTTGAACTTCGCTTAAGAATTGCAAGCCGTCCATACCGGGCATACGAATATCAGACATCAATAAATCGTATTCGGACAGGTCTTGCTCAAGAGCGGCCAGGGCGGATGTAAACGCGGCGACATCATAGCCGTCGCGCAGCAGAACCTCCTGGAGAAATTCACAAGCGACAGCGTCGTCATCAATGACTAATATGCGGGCTTTCATAAAGACGCCGGCCTCGCTTTGCGATGGGGAAAAATGTCAGGGCAGCGCGACCACGAAAAAACCCGTGAGTTTTCTGCTGCCATGCGCGTCCTGGGCAATAATATTGCAACGGATTCTTTTCTCGCCATTTTCTTCGTACTTTTCAATCACTTTGCCTCTCACGGTAATGGTTGCCCGGCCTTTTGTGTTCTCAAAATCATCCAGATTAACCGGTTGGGTCATACCCAGGAAATGCACGGAAAATTTTCTCAAATATCTGTTGTCAATCCAGGAGGTGATGGCTTCACCCGCAATACCCATAATAAACATGCCATGGGCAATAACATTATCCATGCCGATCATCCTGGTAAAGGTCTCATCGTGATGCAGGGGATTGAAGTCGCCGGATGCACCGGCATAGCGCACAAGTTGCGTTCGCGTGATCGGCGCGGCCGTATAGACCGGTATCGCATCTCCAACTGCAATCGCATCGAAATTAATCATCATATCGTCAGGCCTATCTTTCCATAAAAGTCGTGCGCGCTTTGAAAACCAATTCCCCTCTTTGGTTGATTAATTCCGTCTCCAGAATCGTCACCTGGACAGGCCAGCCTTTTCGCCCCGGCTTGCCTCTATCATACATATCCACAACCTTCATTTTGCGAGTAATGACATCCCCCGCACAGATCGGCGCGTAATATTCGTATTCTTCTTTGCTGTGCAGCAGTTTGTTCAAATCAGCGCCCACCGCGTTGGTGGTGGCCAGCAAACCGCCGCCGGTCCAGAACGCAAAACTGGTGGGAAAAGTAGGCGGGATAGGGATGTTTTCATAGCCGGCGTTTTTGGCCGCCTCGACGTCGCGATAAATCTCTTTGATGTGATCCGTGTCTTCTTTCTGCGCGACAGCCGCGGCAAATTCTGCGATCTTGTTTTCTGCAACTTTAATGGAATAAAGTGGGAACTCCATGCCGAGTTTCGACTTATCCGCCATAGCAACCTCCGGAGGAATAGTGATGCATGCCATATCACATCCAGACTGGAATTTCACGTTTAAATGACAGGGTGGTTTAACGAGACGGACAAAACCATGAAAGTCTCTTGACAAGAATCATGCTTTGCCTGTATTTTTACAACCATGAAAATCTGCCAGAGTTGCAAAAAAGAAATTCCCGCCGATTGGTTTGTCGGCAGACAGGGGCAATGTCCTTTTTGCGGAACCGATCTTCATAGCTGCCTTAACTGCATTTTTTATGAACGTGGCGCCTATAATGATTGTCGGGAGGGGCAGGCCGAGAGAGTCCTGGATAAAAGCCGCTCCAATTTCTGCGACTACTTCAAATTCAAAGTGAACCCAGGAAAATCCGGTGCACCGCCTACGGATCCCAAAGATAAACTGGCTGTCTTATTTAAATAAGAAACGGCTGTCATTGATATTTTTTTATCTTGCCGATTGACTCAGCGTCTTCGCCAGTTGAGCCATCTGGCCCAGCAGTTCATCTTCCTGACCGGTCGGACATTTCAGAGAGCCCAGCGCCATGGTGCGCAGGGTTTTAATGTCAACGCGTTTTACCTGCAGGATACTGGTATTCCCCAGAATGTCCAGTTTTCCCGTCACCGCCTCGTTTGCCGCCAGCCATTTCCCGATTTTGACGGCTTGTTTTTCATCGATCAGAGACGTCTGCTGCAATTTATACTCATCCATGATTTTTAAAATATTTTCCCGATTCACCAGCACAAAGCCGCCTAAATTGTGCAACTCCTCACGCAGGGCTTCCGTCAGGATCAAACCGACAACTTTCAACCGGTCGGCGGCATCAAAATCATACACAACAAGGCGTGGACTGTCTGTTTTTTTATCCTTAGCCGAAAGCGCTTTTTCCAATTCCTTTTCAAACGCCAATTGTTTTTCGCTGATTTTACTATCGGCAAGGGTATCTTGAGGTGTAACTGCTTCGGCCTGCGTCTTCGGCGCATTAGCGATTGGGACAGGTAAAGCTTGTGACGGCTTTTCTTTCGGCGGCAGTGCGACCCTCTCCGGGGCCATCGGTTCTTTCTCAGCAATATTTCCTTTCAGAATGACTGTATGAATCAAGTCGCTTTTAGAATCATGAAATATCCGGCGGAACTGAATTTTTATAACTTCAGCGCCAGCCAGATTTCTTTGATCATTGGTCATGATCCTTAACCTTGAGAATGGAATATAGCCGGAAGTCTCAAACTGTTTCCCTGTATTCAAATTGATTAACTTTGTGTCAAATTGTAGATGGGCCCTGAGACTGCGCTCAGATAACATCACATAATCGGCATGGAGCGCTTTCCCCACATCCTTGGCCAGCGCCCAGTCATTGGCTATCCACTCCCAACTGGCAACTGTTTGATCACCCATAACGGCCCGGAGATCTCCGGCATTTACAACTTCATAGATTCCCTGGAGTTTCAGTCTTTCACCAATCGCGAGTTTTTGCCTTCGCTCGAACTCTTCCGGTGAAACTGGCCAAATAAACGGACGTTTTACGGATTTGAACTCCGTTGAGACCGCCACAACAAAAACCCGCAATTTTGCCGAAGGCGGAGGCTTAGGCAGCGAAGATATTTTGACTTCGGCCGACACAGAACCGCACAAAAAGAAGAATAAAATAGTCGTAACGATAAAATGCTTTATGAAATTTATGCTCATTATCCGTCCTCCGAATTTTTCGCTGCCTCAAAAATTAAATTCCTTATTTTTTGCCCACACCTGCTTAGTTTCCCTCACCTCCGTCAAACCGTAAAGTCCTTTTTCAGCGGGCTAGAGGTCATACAACGTTTCATTTTTGCGAGGTTTTCGCGAAGCAGACCTCTTGCCGCCCTGCTTTTCCCCAAGCGGATCTTCCCCCGATAAAATATTTCCCATTTCTTCATCGATCTTATCCGGGTCTTCACCCGCCTCCAGACGCTGCAAGGCTTCCTGAAACCCGTCACCCAACTTCATCCCTGTCGTTTCCGACAATTTTCGCATCAGCTTTGCTGCGGCTTGCGGATCGTCATCTTTCATTTTTTCCGCTTGGGCCGCAAACTGCCTCATGGCTTTTTCCATTTTGCTTTCATCAAAGCCTTTCAAAGGATTCTCTATGGCATCGTCTTTTCCTGAGCCGGTAATCGCCGCGAACACAGACATCTGGCGCACAAGCGTTACATTTTTACATGTCGGACAAGAAGGAACAAGGCTTGTGTTGACCGACTTGGAAAAGAAATTATATATCGTGTTACATTTTCTGCAATAAAATTCGTAAATCGGCATACGGGAGACTCCTTAAAGGTTTGCCGGTTATATAATCCATTGCTTGCAAATATTCAATACGTTCGGTGAGCGG
>CAIVDK010000083.1 GCA_903904655.1 uncultured delta proteobacterium
GGGTCGAGGGATTTTAAGTCCCTTGCGTCTACCAGTTCCGCCACCCAGGCCCAATGTTTAATCATGGAAGAAACTGTGCGGCTTATATTATTTTTAATTTGGCATGTCAAGGATTTGATAACCTGGCTTTGTTTTCGCTGAAAATAATATCAGTTTTTGTGTCTTGAAGCGCATCTCTGTTTTGTGATAAGGATCAGCATCTTACCGAAGGGATAAACACATGCAAGACATTGATCTCATCATTTGCGGCGGAAAAACCCTGCTCATGGATAATAATAATACCTGCCTGGATAACGCCGCCGTCGCGATCAACGCATCTTCCATCCTGGACATTGGCAATACCCAAGACCTTCTCTCAAAATATATCGCTAAAAAAACAATTACCGCCAAGGATTCCCTGATCATGCCGGGCTTTGTCAACTGCCATACGCACGCGGCGATGACCTGTTTTCGCGGACTAGCGGATGATATGGAACTGATGGACTGGCTTAATAACTACATTTTCCCGGCCGAAGCTAAAAATGTCGATCCCCATCTTGCCTATTGGGGATCCCTGCTCGCTTGCGCGGAAATGATCAAATCCGGCACGACAACCTTCTGCGATATGTATATTTTCGAGGATGAAACGGCCCGGGCGGCAAAAGAAGCAGGCTTACGTTGTCTGATTGGCGAAGTTCTTTTCGATTTTCCTTCCCCCAGTTGCAAAACCCCGGCTGAAGGCATTGCTTACACCAAAATGCTTATCGATAAATGGAAGGACGATCCTCTGGTCAATATAATTATTGAACCGCACGCGCTTTATACCTGCTCCACACCTTTGCTCGAAGAGGTGAAAAAACTGGCCGAAGATTATCATTTGTCGATTGGACTTCATCTTCTGGAAAACGCTGCCGAAAAAAAACAACTTGAAAAAAAGTTAGGGAAAGGCGCCGTATCCTTTCTGAAAGACATCGGTTACCTTGATGAACATCTCATCGCTTTTCACTGTGTTGATTTTTCAGAAGACGACATAAAGCTGTTTGCAGATAATGGCTGTAAAGTTTCCCACAATCCGACCAGTAACATGAAACTGGCCAGCGGAGTGGCTCCGATACCGGAAATGCTCAAGGCCGGCATTACTGTGGGTTTGGGCACGGATGGCTGCGCCAGTAACAATACACTTGATATGATCAGGGAAATGTCCACGGCGGCCAAACTTCATAAAGTCGCCAGGCTTGATCCGACCGTCATGGACGCGCAAACGGTAGTGCGCATGGCAACAATCAATGGCGCAAAGGCTCTGGGTATGGGCCATTTCACAGGCTCACTGGAAGTCGGCAAAAAAGCGGATATTATTATTTTAGGCCTGAATAAGCCTCATTTGACGCCAATCTACAGCGAAGACTCCCATCTGGTTTACGCGGCAAACGGCGCTGATGTCGATACGGTCATTATTAATGGCAAAGTGGTTATGGAAAACCGTCAGCTGTTAACGATCAACGAAGGTGACGTCATGAATGAAGTTCGAAAAATTGCCGTCAAAATCAAAAAAAGCATGAATATGTAAAGGAGAGGACTAATCCATGTTTCTAAATATACAGAAGCGTTTATGCGTAATGGCGTTATCGTTTATTTTCATTTGTTTATTGATCGTGCCCCGTGTGTCATTGGCCACGGTAAAAGAGGTAACGCTATTTCCTAACTCAGCCAAAGTTGAAGAAACGGTAAAAGTCCATCCACAAGCCGCAAACGCAAACAAAAATCAGGTGATTGTTGTTTTACCCCCTCAGGCCGACCCGGAATCCCTGGTTGTTTCCCCGCCTTCAGCAACCCGGGTAAGAGTGGATGACCTACAGATAAAACCGGTTACGCGTATCGATGAAAACAGAATCGCTGGGCTGCGCGCTCAATTAACAAAATCCCAGAACGAAAAAAAGGAAATGCAGGCCAAACTGAAGGCATTGGATGTTCAGCTTCAATTCTGGCAGGCTCAGACCAAAGCAAAAACCAAAACGCTTGCCGAAGCCGATTTACTGGCTTCGGCTATTGGCAGAAACAGCCGCAAAATCTATTCTGAAAAAAATGCCATTGAGACAGAGCTGGAAAAAATCGACAAACAAATCAAAGTGCTTCAGGATAACTTAAACCAGGCTGCCGGAACTATTGAAAAAGCGTGGGAGGTCACTATTGCCCTATCCGGCCTCATACAAAATGATTCAGTCCTTAACTATAGCTATACGTTGGGCGGTTGCGGCTGGAAACCTCTTTACCGCCTGGAAGCCATGCCTTTCTCAAACAGTATTATTTTTTCCTGGGACGCGGAAATCTGGCAATCCACGGGGGAAGACTGGAAACTGGCCCAGATCAATCTGGCTACTCTGCAGCCGGTCCGAACTACCGCGCCTCAGAAACTGCCCCAGTGGATTATCAAGCCGAAAACGGCCATAATCTACAAAGCATCGCGCAAGGCAAAGTCCGCGCTGGCTGCGCTCGAAACAGCGGAAGCAGACGAGGCTTCCGTGGAATCAGCGCCAATGGAAATAATCAATACCACTTACTCGGTCTGGTCGCTGGGGAGAAAAACCATGATGGCGGGCAGCCGACAGCGTTTAAAAATCAAAGAGGAAACCTGGCCTGCCCAATTCCTTTTTCTGGCCCGTCCCAGCCTTTCACCGCAAACCTTCCTTCAGGCGCAGATTAAACTGCCCAAGCCCGCTGAAATACCATCCGGGCAGGCGACTTTCGTCATTGACGGCGCGATGATCGGCAAGCGTGACTTCGCCCTCGCCGGAACGGAAGCGGATATTTATTTCGGCAACAGTCCTTTCATCACCGTCAGCATGTCAACAACAGCCGATAAATCGGGTGTCGCCAGAATTTTTCAAAACAAACAAACGCGTCAATGGCAATGGCTGATCGAAGCCAAAAATGCGGGCAATACACCCATCAAGTTGCGCATCGAAGAACCTGTTCCCGAGCCCCGTGACGAGAGAATAAAACTGACCTTCAAACACAATCCGGAACCGTCCGAAAAAGATACCACCAAATTTGTCTGGCTTGTGGATTTACCCGCTTTGCAAAAGAAAAACATCGAAACCGGCGTCGAGCTGGAGGCGCCGAAAGACATGGATATTGACTTCGGCTGGCGTCGTTAGTGAGCAATACGTGGCCCCAAGACCATCCCTATAGCCGGCTGGGACGGCATATTGAGCATCACGCAGATGCTATCATGATTGCTGATTATCACCATCTTCTGCAGGCGCTCAAAGCCGCGAACGTCCGGAGTTCCAGACGACCGGATCTGACGCAAAATATTTTATCCAGACTGCAACAGAGATTTGACGTCTCGTGCCAGCGTGTGCAGAATCGCAAACGATGCGTCCCCGCTTTTGGATTTTCTCCCGAACTGCCCATCACAGCCAAAAAACAGTTTATTATCGATACCATCAGGAAACATCAGGTCGTCGTCATTACAGGTGAAACAGGTTCGGGCAAGACGACACAGATACCCAAAATGTGTCTGGAAGCGGGTCTTGGCCTGCGCGGCGTGATTGGATTGACTCAGCCCCGGCGGATTGCCGCCGTCAGCATCGCCTCGCGTATCGCCTCGGAACTGGGTCAGCTCTGCGGGGAATCCGTGGCTTATAAAATCCGCTTTGAAGAAAAAACGTCGGCCGAACCCCTGATCAAAGTCATGACCGATGGCATGCTGCTTGCCGAAACTGCCCAGGACCGCGATTTGCTGGCCTACGATACGATCATTGTGGATGAAGCTCATGAGCGCAGCCTCAATATTGATTTTATTTTAGGCTATCTGCGAACTCTGCTTTTAAAAAGAAAAGACCTGAAACTGATTATCACCTCCGCTACAATTGACACGGCCAAATTTGCCCAGGCGTTTGACAAGGCCCCGGTCATTGAAGTATCCGGGCGGATGTATCCCGTCGAAGTGCGCTATGCGCCGATTGATCCCGTCCAGGAAGAAAAAGGCGAGACGACGTATGTTGATGAAGTCGTAACTTGCGTAGAAAATTTACAACGAGAAAGACGTTTTGAAGATATTCTGATTTTTCTGCCCACGGAGCAGGACATTCGTGAAACATGCGAGCGCCTGGCCAAAAGATGTTCAGGTCTTGTCCTGCCATTATTTGCCAGGCTTTCTGCAGGAAATCAGAGGCTTGTTTTTTCCCCCGCCCGTGAGCAGAAAATTATTGTGGCAACGAATATCGCGGAGACATCCCTGACTATCCCCGGTATCAAATATGTAATTGACGCAGGGCTCGCACGCATGCTGGAGTATAATCCCCGCAGTCAGACCACCGGACTGCCGATCAAACCCATTTCGAAGAGCAGCGCCGAGCAAAGGAAAGGACGCTGCGGCCGCGTTCAGGACGGTATCTGCATCCGCCTCTATTCCCGGGAAGACTTCGCCGACAGGCCTCTTTATACCACGCCGGAGATCCTGCGCTCCAACCTGGCCGGCGTAATTCTGCGCATGCTTTCTCTGAATCTGGGTTTGGTCACGTCCTTTCCTTTCATTGACCGGCCTCATCCTAAAAATATCCGCGACGGCATCGAAACCCTGCGCGACCTGGGAGCGCTCACCCGCGACGAGAGCGAGACGGAGGCGGAACTATACAAACTTACCCAAGTCGGTCAGACCATGTCTCAATTTCCTCTGGACCCCAGAGTGTCACGGATGATCATTGAAGCAAAGAAAGAAGACTGTGTAAACGAAATAGCCGTGATCGCCGCGGCGTTGAGCATTCAAGACCCGCGTGAACGCCCCTATGATAAAATCGATCAGGCGGCGACCGCGCATGCTCAATTCCAGCATCCGGAATCGGATTTTCTCACCTACCTTCAAATCTGGAACCGTTACTCCGATATCCTGGAAAAAATGCAATCGCAGAGCAAGTTGAGAAAATTCTGCCGCGATCATTTTCTTTCTTACAGGCGCATGATGGAATGGCGTGACATTTATCACCAGATTCTGGATATTATCAGCGGCAAAAATATTGCGCAGAAAAATCGAAAACCCGTGAAGATTGAAATGGACCAGGCGATTTCCGATAAGATTCACCGCTGCATTCTCAGCGGCTATCTTTCCAACATCGCGCTGAAAAAAGAAAAGAATTTTTATACGGCTGCCAAAAGCCGGGAGGTCATGCTTTATCCGGGCTCCAGTCTTTTTAACAGGGGCGGGAAATGGATAGTGGCAGCGGAAATCAGTCTGACGTCCAGGGTTTTTGCCCGCAATGCGGCCAATATCGCAAGCGACTGGTTGGAAGAATTGGGCAGGGATCATTGCCGTTATACTTATTGGGCGGCTCACTGGGAAAAGAATCGCGGCCAAGTTGCGGCGCTGGAAAAAGTGATTTTATTCGGATTGACCATTGTTGAGCAAAGAACGGTTGCCTACGAACGGATTAACCCGGAGGAAGCCAAACAAATATTCATCCGCGAAGCGCTGGTAACGGGCGAAGTCGGACGCAAGCTTCCTTTTCTTACGCACAATCTGTCTTTGTGGGAGAAGACAAAGACAATGGAAGATAAGCTGCGTAAACGCGGTATTGCGGTTGATGAAGAAGCCATCGCCAGGCTTTACGAGCAGAGATTGCCGCTGATTTCGGACATCCGGTCATTGCAGAAGTTGATCAAAGACAAGGGGAGTGATGATTTTCTGCGTTTCCGGGAAGAAGACTTTATCGCTGAAGATCCCGACCCGCAGGAGTTGAAGCAATATCCCGATCAAATTAAAATCGGCAACGCCGCGCTAGCCTGCCGTTATCGCTTTGACCCAGGCCGTGCAGGTGATGGCGTGACGGTCAAGGTGCCTCTGGGCCTGGTTTCCAAAGCCGCCTCGGAAAATATTGAAAGGCATCTGCCTTCTCTGGTACAGGAAAAGGTTTTTTATATGCTGAAATCGCTGCCCAAAAACGTCAGACAAAAGCTGCCGCCTGTGGTTCAGGTTGCCCGAATATTCAGTGAGCGGGCAGCGATGGCGGAAAGCTCTTTGCCCCTGGCTTTAAGCAAGTTTTTATTTCTTGAACACAAATTGACGGTTCCGGTCGATTCATGGGCACTGGATAAATTGCCTCTGCATTTGAATGTCCGCTACAGCGTGATTGATGATCAGGGCAGCGAAATTAGGAGCAGCCGGGACATCGAAGAACTGCAAAAAGAGCTTGCCCAACAGGTCGATCGGACCTCCCTTACAGCCTATCGCCGGCAATGGGAAAAGGATGCCATCACCAGTTGGAATTTTGGCCAGTTACCTGAAAACATTGAGCTGATGGGAAAACACGGTTTGACAGGTTATCTCTATCCCGCATTGCAAGTAACAGACGACGTCATCAATCTCCGTCTTTTCCCCAATCCACAGGAAGCCGCCGTAAGTCACCGCCAGGGTGTTGCAGCGCTTTACGATATTTTTTTCGCGGATAAGCTCAAACAACTTAAAAAAAATATCGTTTGCAGCGGCGAGTTGAAAAGCTTAGTCGTGAACATCGGAAATCCCAAACATCTGGAACAGTCCATCATGGATCGCGTTAAAAAAGATTTGTTTTACCAATCCTGGCGCACGTCCGAAGAGTTTATCAACCACGCCAATGCCGTCAATACAAAAATCCTGCAATATGGACAGCAAATCGTTGACGCCATCGCACCGGTTCTCAGGAGTTTTACAGATACTTATGATTTGCTGCAAAAGCTGATGCAAAAAAACCGCGTAAATAATCCCGTGATCAAATTTCTAAAAACAACTCTGACTGAGTTGCATGGCCTTGTTCCTGTAAATTTTCCGGCGCTACACGCCTTTGATCGTTTGCGCAACTTATCGCGCTATATAAAAGCTCTGTCGATACGGGCTGAGCGCGGCAGTCTGAATCTGGCGGCCACGGAAATCAAATTACAGGATGTCGCAATTTATGCAAAACATCTTCAGGAAATCCGCAACAATATGGCCTCCACTGCGTCAGCGGAAAAAAAGGATAAAACGGATGAACTTTACTGGATGATCGAAGAATACAAAGTTTCACTTTTCGCTCAGGAGCTCAAAACCCCCTACCCTGTTTCATCCAAAAGGCTTCAGCAACTGATTCGGGAAATCGAAAATATCATTTATTGATTCATCGCATAGGCATATTTCAATGCGTTATTGGCATTCTTTGATGACTGCGGCAAATCCATCCATGGAATTAAGGATGGTCGGATCATCGACGCAGAAGGCAATGCGGAAGTAGCCGGGACATCCGAAACCGCTGCCGGGAACAACCAGAATGTTATGTTTCAAAAGCATCTTTACAAATTCCACATCATCGGGAATCGGGCTTTTCACAAATAAGTAAAAAGCACCCTGTGGTTTTGGAAACTTGTAACCCGCTTTGGCCAGTCCGTTACAGAGCAAATCACGTTTTTTCTGATAGATATTAACATCAACAGTAATATGTTGAAGGTTGGCGACAATCCGCTGCATGAGGGCCGGCGCATTGACAAACCCCATAATCCGTGTGCATAAAATCAGTGCGTTGACCAAATCATCCGCATCATGAATCTTCGGATGGACGGCGATATAGCCGATGCGTTCTCCCGGCAAAGACAGTGTTTTGGAATAGGAATAGGCAATGATGCTGTTTTGGTAAGCCTTTAAGATACTGGGGACCGTAACACCGTCAAAGACAATTTCCGTGTAAGGTTCATCGGCGATCAGATAGACAGGTTTGTTTAGCACTCTGCTCTTTTCTCTCAACAGCCTGGCGAGATCCTCTATGTTTTTTTTACTGTAAACCTTGCCGGTCGGATTGTTGGGCGAGTTGATGATAATGGCTTTTGTCTTCCGGGTGATGACTTTGGAAATGGCATCCGGATCTAGAGAAAAATCAGGTTTGGTTGACACATATTTCACGACGCCGTTATAGTTTTCAATATAAAAAGGATATTCGACAAAGAAGGGTTTCAGAATGATGACCTCATCACCCGGATCAAGGAGCGACTTCAAAATTACATTCAGTGCGCCGCCCGCTCCACAGGACATCACCACATGATCGGCGTTTATTTTCACCCCGGTCGTTTTGCTTATTTTCTCAGCCACAGCCTGTCGTGTTTCCAGATAACCCGCGTTTGGCGTATAACCATGCTTGAGCGCAATCTCCTGATCGGCAACACGGATGAGCTCTCTTTTAAATTCCCGGGGATGGTCCACATTGGGATTGCCCAAACTGAAATCATAGACTTTGTCCGCGCCGTGCGTCTTTTTCAGGGCAATCCCCGCCTCAAACATTTTACGGATCATGGACGATTGAGAAATGGATGCTTTAATTTTTTTTGATATACTCATAACAAAATTCCTTGTCGATAAACTAAAAGGTTTGAATGCCACCCATTAAAAATTATTTTTCAGATATTCGTGAATCGCGCTGAAGTCGTGAAACGGCTGATAAGGCGTTGTTCCCTCTTCCTCGCACTTCTTTAAAAGCACTCCTTTGGCAAAAACCAGGTCCGCGCTTCGAGACGGGCAGATATCTGAATGACCATCACCAATGTAGATGATCTTTTCATACATCAGGCGATGGTCATTTAAAATTTTACTTTTACACGTTCCGCAACGGCCGCATAATTCATTGGCCTGCGGAAAATTAAACGTCAGAGAATCATTATTGCCGAAAACGACAACATTAGAAAAAAATTCAATTTCACCCAGGCGGTGCTTTTCCATAATCGCGCGGATGTAAAAATCAAGTCCATCGGAAACGATTTTTAAATCCACCCCCTTTTTCTTCGCGAGACGATGAAATTTCGTAAAGAAGGGATCAATTTTTGCCACTTTCAAAACATAAGTATGGAGCCGCGAAGGACTTGCCGCCATCAGCGGCGCGATCTTACTATAGGCCGCGCGCGACCCTATACTTCCTTTGACGTATTCACGATCAATGTTACCCCAACTTTTTTTTGTAAAGTGGCTTAAGACTTTATTGCCCATATCCACGGTACAAATTGTGCCGTCAAAATCACTGATGACCAGCGCCCTTTTTTGTTTTAAAAACATGATAAAAATTTTTCTTGTGCCGGCGATTTTATCATTAATGCTTGCGGCGTTTTAATATCACAATGATACCCAGCAAAACCAGGACTGCTGGCAATATATATTGAGAATATTTGTGCATGTCGAATCCATAGAATTCTATAATTAGAAATATTACACCGACCGTGGCTATAATCCAACCTTCGATAGCCCGGAATTTTTGAATCAGTGTTCCGATACCAATAACAATGAGCAGTATCGGCCAAGTCTGACCAAAACTATAACTTGTTGTCTTGCCAATAAAAATTAATACACCTAAAGTAATTAAAATGAGTCCACCGGTAAGAATGTTACGTTTTTCACTTGGCATATGTAGTTCTCCCCCAACAATCATTTTATATCTTGCGGCAGGAGTTTAAACTCCTGCCGCGTATCTTTTATGCTTTTTCCGCCAGCTTTAAAAAAGGTTTAACCAAATCGATCGGGATGGGAAATAAGATTGTAGAATTATTTTCGGCTGCAATCTGGTTTAAAGTCTGCAAGTAGCGCAGCTGAAGCGACATAGGCTGTGTCTCCATCAAGGCGGCGGCATCTATCAGCTTCTGTGCGGCCTGGAATTCGCCTTCCGCATTAATGATCTTCGCCCTTCTTTCTCTTTCTGCTTCCGCCTGCTTCGCCATCGCGCGCTTCATCTCTTCGGGCAGATCAATATGCTTTACTTCAACTAATGATATTTTGATTCCCCAGGGCTCCGTGCTGCGATCCAAAATCGCCTGCAGGTGCATATTGATCTTTTCGCGCTCGGAGAGAATCTCGTCGAGTTCCATCTGGCCGCAAACACTGCGTAA
>CAIVDK010000084.1 GCA_903904655.1 uncultured delta proteobacterium
AAGGGCGGCCCGCCTGATGTTCTCGGGTAGTGTCGCTAGAGGCGGCAGGCAACTGCCGTCCCAGATGAATGATCATCGCCGCGTCAAGGGTAACCGAAGCGCGGAACAGAACTCGGCTTATGATCTTCTCTTGTGCCTGTTTATTATAATGCTTATAAACCTATTCCTCTTTTCTTTGCCTCTGCATAAAGCCTCCAGACGCAGAGACCGATTGCCAGAAAGAAAGAACCCAGCATGAAATTCGGCGTTGTTCCCAGAAGCTCATCCACAAGATAACCGATGTATAGGAACAGGAAAGAGGACACTACCATCGCAAGTCCCCAAGCTGATAGCATCAAAATCCCGCTTAGCGTGCTGAATTGTTCACTGTTTTCCTTTGGTTTTTTTCTCCCTATCAGGTAGCCCTTCATTTCACTCAATCCACATTAAAATATGAACATGAAAACGCGTTTAATCCCGCTGTTGCGGGACGTGCGTCAATTCTCAGCAGATTCCTGCGATATAATGACGTTCATTTCATACCTCGACAGCGAGCTCGCGAGGTGGTTGATCAAACTTTTTATACCTGGTTGGCTATACACAGGCGTCATTTAATCTACTTGAATAAAATTTATAAACCTTTTCAACAAATCTAACCCCGGTTCCGAAAAGACTGCTACCAATATAAAGAAGAGGATGTATATGATAATTAGTTCTGAGTTTCGTACTTTCGGGAACTTTCTTTTGACGAACAGGAGAAGGACGACACCGGCAGCAAGGGCAAACAAATGTACGAAGGGGAAAAGCTTCATTTAGGCTCTCCTTTTTAGAGAGTTATAGTTAAGAAAAAACTTACAGTTGTCAAGGTAATTAAAAAAAGGCCGAATCGAAATTCGGCCTTTTGGTTAATTTAATGAAGTTCAATTATTTGTCGTCATCATCGTCATCATTGAACACTGATAAATCACCCTTAGAACCTTCGGGAACCTCCGACCGCAATGAACGGGTAATTCCACGAACCAATATCAGCATAATGAAAAACAAAATAACCATGGCGACGATAAGGACTAAGACCACTGTTGCCGTCCATGCTTTTGATTCCTTCTCAATGTTTTTGGATACCTTGACTGCCGCTTCGTTATATTTCTCAATTTCCAATCCCAATCCTATCCAACCAAACCCGGAAGGCTCAGGAAGGTTTGACGCATAAAACTTGATCGGGGCGTAGGCGACGAACTTGGTGTGTCCACCAAATTTGTACATCACTATTCCTGATTTTCCTGCTGCTGCTTCTTTCGCGATAGCAAATATATTGGGATCCATAAAGCCCAACTGGAACATGTTAAGCGCTTCTGCTCCCTTCTTTGTCAGCTCTGCTGCGTTCTGAGGAGAAAGAGTTGGAACAAGTGTTCCATCACGGTTAAGCCCAACGATATGATAATCACTCGGATGGGAAACGACAAGACCGCGATAGTCGACCATGTAAGCGTAATTACCAGAAGAAGCGTCTGTTTCATACACCTGTTCTGCCTGTGTAGGAACAAGTTGATCGGTAAATTTGGCCAGATGACGATAATCAAGGGCCAGTTCAATTATACCCGCGAAGCCATCTTTGCTGAATATCGGTGTCGCAAAGCGGACGATTCCGGAAAATCTTTCTCCCTTTTCAAATGCCGCCTTATCGAGATAAAATCCTGTTACCGGGGAAACATAAACTTCGCCTTTATTCAGGTTTTTTGTTTTAGAAAAATAATCTTCTTTTTTGTGGGTTGTATTAGCCGGATCACTGATATTAACCAATTTTCCCGCCGGTATTGCCTGACCGTCAACAATTTTAATTTGTTCGTTACCGTTTTTGTCAATCAGAGCAATTTCTTTGTACAGCGGGATTTGTACCTGCTGGACTTTACCATCACGCTTGATCCAGACCGCTTTTTTATTTTCAGAAATAAACTGTTTGTACACAGCTTCTGTTGAGGGAATGATTGTTGCGACTTGCAAATCTTTTTTGGTTTCCATGAGGAAACTGGCAACTTGATTTGCTGTATTGACGGCCCTCGCTTTGATATCTTCCTGAGATTTAACGTCGAGAACGTTAACAGCCCTCTCTTTTATAGAAACCCCCAATTTAAACATGCCGTTGGCGATTAAAAACGCCATCAGTGATAAGGGGATTACGATAAGCAGGAAGAATACACCTGCGATAGGTAATGATTTCTTATCCTTTTTAGTTTCTGGCATTATGAGTTCCCCCTGACCTTTGTTAATTTTTTAGTTAACATGAAAACAGTATTAACCCAAAAAGTAACGCATAAAGGGGTTAGCGTACAATAAGATCAGAGCAATAACCAGAGCGTAAATGGCGATAGATTCAGCCATGGCCATACCAACGAGCATAACCATCATGATCTTGCCCTGAACGCCGGGGTTTCTTCCCACTGCCTGACAAGCGCCGTTTGCCGCATTACCAATGCCTGCGCCTGCGCCGATTGCGCCCAAGCCGATAGCAAGGCCAGCACCGATCATTGCGCCTACAGCAAAAATAACTTTAATGTAAGATTCGCCGCCCACCGGGATAGCATCTGCGGCAAAAGCAAGGTGGCTCGATAAAAGCAGGGCTGCAGCCGATGTGAAAACTGTTAAAAATGTTTTTCCAAATTTGTGTGACATTATTTGTCTCCTTTCCTAACAAGTTGTTTATTATTATTCCTCGGCTGCATAGCATATTTTTTTTACCACGCATAGAGGAATTAGCACCCATAACAATCGGCTTGACGTTACTGCACGAGATGTGCCATGACTTTCATTTACAAAGCTTATTTTCGAAACTTGGATTGGCGAAATCAAGAAAACAAAAAAAAAGAATACCTAATTTATTGAGATTCCTTTAATTCGTTTCTCAGGGGTGGCGTGAAAAAAAGATAAAAAAGATGAATATCTAATTTAAACAGAACAGGGATTAATTTAAAAATTAAAATACGGTTTAATGTTTTGTTAAACTGTCGGTCATAAAACATTCAACAAAGCAGATTAGGAAAATAATTTTTCATTCTTTTAAACCGGAACTAAGCATTTTTATATTTCAGTTGAAATTTTGAGATAATGTCGTTACGATTACGATTAAGTCGGAACAAAGTTATAAAATATTGAGAAGTCACTTTATAAAGGGATCATCATGCAAGAAATTTTAACTGTTGTTACCTATCCGATCGTCTGGCTCATTTGTTCTTATCTTTTAAAAATCGAAAGTGGTCTGGCAAAGCTGCTGATTTCACTGACAGCAGCAATCCTGGTTTATGTTTTAATCGGCATTTGGCAAACTAAAAAAGAAAATCATAAGGAAAATAAAGATTAAGTGACATTGCTCGAAAAGGCATACAAACTTCTGCATCAAGCATTGAGTATTCGTATCTGGTTGGCCAGTGTCGTTGTTATTCTTCTGATCCTCCTGCTGGCCCTGACAGTGAACAATGCCCGTGAAAAGGAAATTGCGGATTTATTCAGCCGTCAACAATTGGCATCCGCTCAAAACGCGGCTGCACGCATGACAGAAATTCTCTCGCAAGTGGAAAAAAATGTCGTCTTATTTTCCTACTTTGATCCGGATGGGAAAATACTGACACAAGAAGATTATCGGGAACTGGAGGTGCTTTATTCCGTATGGGGAAAAACAATTGATGCGGTGTTGGTCTTTGATGCCAATGAAAAAATCAGACGGATCCTGCCGCAGGGCGCCCTTCCCAGCATCGATCTGACCGAACACTTCAGATCTTTAAAACAACGTCAAAGTCAATACTTAACATTAGCTTTATCGGAGAAGCTATCCAGAGATTCCATGCCTCAAAAACAGAATTGGTATTTAGTCTGGGGTTATCCCATCTGGCGGCATAATAATATTTTTGCCGGCGCATGGATGGTGTCTTTTTCACTTGCCGAACTGGTCGGTGCGGGCGAAAAACAAATCAGTGACAACCAACTGGGAAATTTGTGGCTGGTGAATGAGCAGGGTCAAGTATTGCTGCACCCTGACGCGTCGTTTGTCGGAAAGAATATTAGCGATCTGGTAAAAAATAATCAGGGGGGGGCAATAGTATTCCCATCCGACAGCGGCCGGCATATGAATTCCAAAATTCTTCAGAGCGACAACAAGATGCAAAGAAGCGTCATTGCCTACTACCCGCTTAAGATTGCCGGAGATACTTGGTTGGTCATGATGACGGCGCCATACAGTCGTGTCGTTGCTCCCGTGCGCACCACATTTATATACACCATGTTCAGCGCGCTTGTACTGATTTTAGTTCTGGTTGTTGTCGGCATTTATTTTGCCTTCCGTGAAGGCAAAAGATGGCGGATGAGAGAAGAGCAGGAAAGACTCAAAGAGCGCGAAGAGTGGCAGGAAAGGCTGCTTCGAGAAAAGAAAACAATTGACGGCATTATCGAAGGATCTCCGATCCCCAGCTTTGTGATCAATAAGGAGCACCAAGTCATTTTATGGAACCGGGCCTGTGTCGAATTGACGGGATGCCCCGCGGAGGATATGTTGGGCACAGATCAGCATTATAAATCGTTTTATTCCTTAAAAAGGCCTATGGTTGTTGACTTAATAGTGGACAACGATATTGACGCTCTCAATCAATATTACGGTTCAAAAAAAGTAAAAAAATCAGATAAGGTTCTTGGGGCTTATGAAGCCTATGATCATTTTGATAACCTGGGTGGCCGCAGCCGGTATATGTATTTTCTGGCGGCGCCTATTTGTGACGAAGAAGGCAATACCATTGCGGCAATGGAAACGCTGCAGGATGTTTCGCGTGAAGAGGAACTCACGAGCAGTTTGCGGGAATATGCCGAGACGTTGCAAAATGAACTTGGGGAAAATATCGAATTGCGACGGGAGATCGAAGGGCTTTATAACTACCTGCAGTCTATTGTGAAGAGTCTGCCGGATAAAATTTACGAAATGGATAAAGATGGTATTGTTAATTTTGTCAGCCGGAGCAGAAGAATGGAAGGCGGTCGATCACCGCGTGAACTCAAAGGCAGACATTTTATGGAGTTTGTCGCGCCCGAGGATGAAAGTTTTGTGATGTCCAAGTGGGAAGACGCTAAAAAAGGTATTTTCACACCTTACGAAATTGAAACCACAAGGCAAGACGGCCAAAAGATTAATCTTCTGGTTACCACGTCTCCTGTCGTCGGAACGGATCATTATATTCTCGTGCAACGCGATATTACGGAATTCAAGAATCTGGAAAAGAAGCTCTATAACAGCCAGAAACTCGCAGCGCTGGGGCAGCTATCCGCCGGGATTGCCCATGAAGTGCGCAACCCGCTGTCATCCATTAAAATGAGTTTACAAATTCTGGAAAAACGCATGAGTCCGGAAGGCAATGATCTTAAAAGATTTAAAATCGCGCAAAAAGAAGTTGAGCACTTGGAAGAGTTGGTGAACAATGTACTGGTTTTTGCCAAACCCATGGAACCCAAAATAGCGTCTGTCAATCTCTCTCGCGTGCTGGAACAGGCTATTGCTCTTTCCGAAAAAATTATTCATGATAAGCAGATTGATGTCAGGTTGGAAGCGCGGGAAATTCAAATGGTTAAAGCGGATGCGGCGATGATTACGGATGCTTTTGTGAATATTGTCCGCAATGCGGTTGAAGCATTGGAGGACAACGGTTACATCCGCATTTATGCCCGGAGTATCGGGAGTCAGCCGCCTTCGGTTCTTGTTGTTGTGGAAGATAACGGTTGCGGTATTGATGATGCAGACATGCCTCATCTGTTTAATCCTTTTTTTACCAAGAAAAAATATGGTACGGGCCTTGGGCTTTCCCAGGTGATGAAAATTGTGGAAGTGCATCAGGGAAAACTCGAGATTATCAGTGAGAAAGACAAAGGGACGAAGGTTTGTGTAACGTTGCCCTGTGATGAATAACATCTCGTTTGAGAACACCGGGGATGTTTGAAAGCGGATGGCGCGTAAAAAAAATCAACTGAATGGCGAAGGTTACGTTTATGGCGAGTATTCTGGTTATTGATGATGACGCATCGATTGTGGAGACGCTGGATTTATACTTAACGGAAGAGGGGTATACCGTCAGGACAGCCCTGACGGGCACCGATGGCTTGAATAAATACGTGCAGGAACCTTCGGATGTTGTCATTTTGGATATCCGTCTGCCGGATGTGGACGGGTTCGACGTTCTGGAAGATCTCAAGGAAGAAAATGAAAATGTTAAAGTGATCATGATTACCGCTTTCCATGACATGGAAACAACGATCAATGCCATGAAGGGCGGCGCTTTTGATTATATTCATAAGCCAGTCAATGTCGATGAACTGGATCTGGCGATTAAGAAGGCCGTAAAGTCTCTCGAGATGGAGAAAAAAATTGACGGTCTTTTGATGGAGCCGTCACGCAGTTTCCGGGTTGGGGATATTATCGGTACCGGCAACGAAATGCGGGAAATCTTCAAAACGATCGGCATTGTTTCCAAAAGCCGTACAACGGTGCTTATTCAGGGAGACAGCGGAACGGGCAAGGAGTTAATTGCCAAGGTTATTCATAATAATACCTCGCCGGAGGAACCGTTTATTGCCGTGAACTGTTCGGCCATTGTTGAGACGCTTTTGGAATCGGAATTATTCGGCCATGAAAAAGGATCGTTCACCGGGGCCATCGCCCGAAAACTGGGTAAGTTTGAGTTGGCTAGGTATGGTACCGTATTTCTGGATGAAATAAGTGAAATGTCTGTCAATTTGCAGGCCAAACTTCTGCGTGTTTTACAGGAAATGGAATTTGAACGCGTCGGAGGTAAAGACCGGGTGAAAGTGCATGCCCGCATCATGGCCGCGACCAATAAAGATTTAAAAACGATGGTCAAAGAAGGCAAATTCCGGGATGATTTGTATTACCGTTTGAATATTGTCGCCATTAACCTGCCGCCGCTGCGTACGCGTCGCCAGGATATACCGCCTTTGATTGATTATTTGTTGTCCAAAATCAATCTGGATCTGCACAAAAAAATTGTCGGTGTTTCCGGTGAAGTGATGGAAAAATTTATGACCTATGCCTGGCCGGGTAATATTCGCGAACTGGAAAACCTGCTGGTGAGGGCTTGTGTTGTCGCCAAAGGCCAGGTGCTGGGTGTCGGTGATTTTCCGGAATTGGGAAAGGACGATCCGTCCATTGTAGCGCCAAAGGATCAAACCGCGGATGTATTTACACCGGAAGAGCCGGGTAAATTTTTAACACTCGATCAGGTTGAAGAACGTTACATTCGTAAAATTATCAAGGAAACAGATAAAAACAAAGGGGAAATCTGTGAAACACTGGGTATCTCCCGCCCCACCTTTGAGCGCAAACTTGAAAAGTATGGGATTTCGTTTGAGAAGGAATAACTTTGAAAATTATTAGTGCTGAATTTGTAAAAAGTGCCGTATGGCCTCCCCAGTATCCGCCGGGGATTTTGCCGGAAATTGCTTTTGTGGGACGCTCCAATGTCGGGAAATCATCTCTGATGAATACGCTGGTTGGCCGGAAAAAACTGGCCAAAACCAGCAACACGCCGGGCAGAACACAACTGATTAATTTTTTTGCCGTCAACGGGAAGATCTCGTTTGTGGATTTGCCCGGATATGGCTTTGCCAAAGTGGCCCAATCCGTGAAAAAAGATTGGGGAGACATGATAGAATCCTATCTGCGGGAAAGGCAAAACCTGGCGATGGTCATTTTTATTCTGGATATCCGCCGCGATCCAAGCGTCGATGACTTAGCTTTGCGCGATTGGTTGGAGCACTATCGTATTCCCTATATAAGCATCTTAACCAAAGCCGATAAGCTGTCGAATAACCAGGCGATTGGACGTCAGAGACTCATTGAGAAATCGTTGGGCGTAAATGCTCAGAAAAAAACAATTCTTTTCTCAGCGCAAACACAGAAGGGAAAGGAAGAGCTTTGGCAATTTCTCGAAAATCATCTAACCTCCCTGGAGAACCTTTAGCACGAAGCATTTTAGAACACCGACGCTGTTTGGACTCATCTTCGAGTTCAAGCAATTTAAGGCCTTAAAATTAATGATGAAATGAGCAGGAATGTGCCGGGTTTCGAAAAAGTTCCCTTGAGAGCAAGAGATGCATTATGAACGTTGGTCAAATATTTACATTAATTATTTCAAATATTTAAATGCAAAATTCCAAATAGATAAATCATCTCCGCTTGACACGATAAATAAAGTATGTTAGCCGACGGACGCTGGTCAGACGATGTGTCAGACAAGTTTTTACATGGCTTTTTATATAAATTACGAGGTGTGATCACGTGGTAAAAGATAACGAAAAAGTTGGTGCAGTAATGGTGGTTGGCGCTGGAATCGCCGGCATTCAGGCCTCCCTTGATTTAGCCAATTCTGGAATGAAAGTATATCTCGTTGAAAACGAGATCAGCATCGGCGGTGTCATGGCCCAGCTGGATAAAACATTTCCCACAAATGACTGTTCCGCCTGTATTTTGTCACCGAAACTGGTTGAAGTCGGTCGTCATCCCAATGTGACCATCAAAACAAGACGCACCGTAGAATCCGTGGAAGGCGAGCCGGGGAAATTCAAAGTTAAACTGACTTCCGCTCCAAGGTACGTGGATCTCGACAAATGCACCGGTTGCGGAGACTGCGCGAACGTCTGTCCCATCACCGTTAAAGCCGCATTTAATGGAGAATTAAGCGAACGAAAAGCCATTTATCGGCACTTTCCCCAGGCTATTCCCAGCGGTTTTGCCATTGACAAACTGGGAACATCGCCCTGTAAAGCCAGCTGCCCGACGCACATCAGCGTTCAGGGTTATGTGGCGCTTATTTCCGAAGGAAAATTCAAAGAAGCTCTCAAACTCATTAAGCAGGAAAACCCGTTTCCCATCGTCTGCGGTCGTGTTTGCAACCACCCCTGCGAGACGGCCTGTATGCGCGGAAAAGTGGAAGATCCTATCGATATTATGCATTTGAAGCAGTTCGTTGCAGATCTCGATATGAACAGCGAGACGCGCTATATGCCGGAGAAAAAACCAAGCAAGGGCAAGAAGATTGCCGTTGTCGGCGCCGGTCCCTCAGGTTTAACATGCGCTTACTACCTGGCTATTGAAGGCTATGATGTGGAAGTTTTCGAAGCACTGCCCGTAGCAGGTGGCTGGATGGCTGTTGGCATTCCCGAATATCGCCTTCCCAAGAAAGTTCTCAATGCAGAAATCAAGATCATGGAAGACCTGGGCGTCAAAATTCACCTCAATACAAAAATCGGCAAAGACATTTCATTTGATAAGCTGAAGGCCGATTATAGCGCGATATTCATTGGCTGCGGCACCATGAAGAGCAGCAAACTCAATATCCCCGGTGAGGATATGCAAGGTGTCATCCACGGCGTGGATTACTTGATGCAGATCAATCTGGGCAAGAAAGTTTCTCTCGGAGACAGAGTTGCCGTCATCGGCGGTGGTAACGTAGCCATGGACGCCGTGCGGACAGCCGTTCGCACCGGATCAAAAAATGTTTTCATCCTCTATCGCCGCACCCGTGCGGAAATGCCCGCTGCACCCGAAGAAATCGAAGAGGCCATTGAAGAAGGAATTGAAATGAAATTCCTTGTCGCCCCCAAGCGCGTTGTAGGCAAGGACGGAAAAGTCACCGGTATCGAATGTACACGCATGGAACTGGGCGAGCCGGACAAAAGCGGTCGCCGCCGTCCCATGGAGATCAAGGGTTCAGAATTTATCGTCGAATGCGACGCTATTCTCCCGGCTATCGGTCAGGAGGCGGATCTTTCCTTCATTACAAAAGAAAGCGGCGTCTCCATCAATAAGTGGAATAACATTGATTACGATGAAGTCACTTATGCAACAAATGTTACCGGTATTTTCTCCGGTGGCGACGTTGTTACCGGTCCGCAGACCGTTGTTAAGGCCGTGTTTGCCGGTAAGGAAGCAGCCAAATCCATCGACCTCTATTTACAGGGCGTTGATATCAAAGCAGGTCGTGCAAAAGACTGGACCAAAGACCTTGCGGATAAAGCCGATGTTGCAAGCGTGGTCAAGGTTCCGCGTACAAAATATCCCCTCATGAAACCGGAAGAACGCAAAACCAGTTTTCAGGAAGTCGGCATTGGCTTCGCGGAAGCCCAGGCGATTGCCGAAGCCAATCGCTGCCTGGCCTGCGGGATCTGTTCCGAGTGCTATCAGTGCGTGGATGTCTGTCTTGCCAAAGCCATCGACCACGACATGAAAATTGAAGAAGAAACGATTGAAGTTGGCGCCGTGATCGCGTCGCCCGGCTTTGAAATATTTGACGCCCGCAAGCGAGGAGAATACGGCTACGGCATTTATAAAAATGTTGTTACCGCGCTGCAATTTGAACGCATTCTGTCTGCATCCGGTCCTTTCTTTGGACATGTGCAGAGAATTTCCGACGGTAAACAACCCAAAAAGGTTGCCTTTATTCAATGTGTCGGTTCCCGCGACGTCTCCTGCGAAAACAGCTGGTGTTCATCAGTCTGCTGTATGTACGCAACCAAGGAAGCCATCATCGGCAAGGAACACGCCAAGGGACTGGAACCCACCATTTTCTACATGGACATCCGCGCGCACGGCAAGGATTTTGACCGGTTTGTCAACCGCGCGAAAGACGAATACGGCATCCGTTATATTCGCTCCATGCCGTCCGTTATTAAAGAATTACAGCAGACCAATAATCTGTTGATCAAGTATGTTAATCAGGATGGCAGTCTTACGGAAGAAGAATTTGACATGGTCGTTCTGTCCGTCGGTCTCATGCCGCCCAAAGAAGCCAAAAAGCTTTCGGCGAGCCTCGGTATTGAACTGGAAGGGCATGGTTTCTGCAAAACCAGCCTGGAAAATCCCGTACAGACATCCCGTCCCGGTGTGTTTGTCTGCGGCGCTTTCGGCGGACCCAAAGATATTCCCGAAACCGTTATGGAAGCCTCCGCTGCCGCCGCCTGTGCGGAAGGATTACTCGCTTCACAGCGCGGTACGATGATTACCCCGGCAGACAATCCGGAAGAAAAAGATTTGCGCGGTCAGGGCGTACGAACCGGCGTATTCGTCTGCCACTGCGGCATCAATATCGGCGGCGTGGTCGATGTGCCCGCGGTTCGCGACTTTGCGGCGACTCTGCCTACCGTTGTTTATACGGCCGATAACCTCTTCACCTGTTCCCAGGATACGGCGGTGAAGATGGCGGAAGTCATCAAAGAAAAGAATCTCACCCGTGTGGTTGTGGCGTCCTGTTCGCCCCGCACACATGAGGGTCTTTTCCAGGAAAACTGCGAGAAGGCCGGCCTCAACCGGTATTTGTTTGAGATGGCCAATATTCGCGACCAGAATTCCTGGGTGCACATGCACGAACCGGAAGCAGCCACCCAGAAAGCAAAAGATCTGCTTAGAATGGCCGTAGCCAAGGCTCAGTATCTCAAACCGTTAAAACCCGGACAGTTGTCCGTCAACCATCAGGCGTTGATTATCGGCGGCGGTCTGGCCGGTATAACCGCAGCTCTGTCGCTGGCCGATCAGGGATTTGCTTCCTTTATTGTAGAGAAAGAAGATCGTCTGGGTGGCAATTACAATCATCTGTATAAGACACTCGAAGGTTTGGACGCGCGAGCACACCTTGCGGGTCTTCTGGATAAAGTTTACAAGAATCCTTTAATCACTGTTGTAACCTCGGCTCACATTGAAAAGATTGACGGGTTTATCGGTAATTACAAAACCACTGTTAAGGCTAAAGACGGCGAGAAAGTTTTCGAACAC
This sequence comes from uncultured delta proteobacterium, assembly GCA_903904655.1. GTDB lineage: Bacteria > Desulfobacterota > Syntrophia > Syntrophales > Smithellaceae > UBA8904. The sequence goes on from CAIVDK010000084.1 coordinate 11,792, forward strand.
GGCATCGTGCTGGTCGCTACCGGTGCTTATGAAAACAAGCCGAAAGAGTACCTCTACGGTCAGAATGCCAAAGTCAAATCGCAAAGAGAACTGGAAACTTTGATTTATGAAAAGGATCCGAAACTGGGCTCCGTGAAAAATATTGTCATGATTCAGTGCGTAGGCAGCCGCGACAAGGAAAGACCTTATTGCAGCCGTTATTGCTGTGGCGAGGCTATCAAGAACGCGCTGGAACTCAAAGCCGCCGATCCGTCCCGCGATATCACCATTCTCTACCGCGATATCCGCACCTTTGCTTTCAAGGAAGACTATTACAAGAAAGCCCGGGAAGCGAATATCAAATTCATCTCGTTTGAAGAAAACCTCAAACCGGAAGTGGTAGTCGTAGGCGATAAAGTGGAAGTCAAAGTATTTGACCCGATTCTCAATGAAGCGATTAATCTGCCCGCGGATGTCGTGGCCCTGAGTATTGGCGTCGTGCCGAATCCGGAAAACGCAGCCATCGGCCAGATGCTGAAAATTCCCACCAATCAGGACGGTTTCTTCCTGGAAGCGCACGTCAAATTGCGTCCGGTGGATTTCGCAACCGACGGCGTGTTCATGTGCGGCATGTCGCATTCGCCCAAGTATAGCGATGAGACGATCACTCAGGCCAACGCCGCTGTTTCACGCGCCTGCCTGGTCTTAAGTCTCGATTTCATTGAGGCGGAAGGCAAAACGTCCTATGTCAATAAAGAACGCTGTTCGGCTTGCGGTCTTTGCGAAATTAATTGTCCTTACAGCGCAATTAGCGTGAACGCAGCCGAGGCCTGTGCCGAAGTCAATGCCGTTCTCTGTAAGGGCTGTGGTATATGCACGGCGTCGTGTCGCATGAACGCGGTCGATTTGAACGGATTCAATAACGAAGAAGTACTGGCACAGATATATAACTTAAACTAAGGCAAGCGGCTGATCAAGCGGCATTGCCGCTGGAAGGAGAATATATGGCTGAAAATTTAGCAAACAAAGACTGGGAACCGAAATTCGTTGCCATCGTCTGCAACTGGTGTACATACGCGGGAGCCGATCTGGCGGGTATCAGCAGAATTCAGTACCCGACCAACGTACGCATCATTCGCGTTCCCTGCACGGGAAGAATCAATCCGTTTTATATTGTGAAAGCCCTGCAGACCGGAGCCGACGGCGTTCTGGTTTCGGGTTGACACCCGGGTGAATGCCACTATATCTCAGGAAATCTGGTGGCGCGGCGCAAGTTTGCGACGTTAAAAAGTTTCCTGAACTACATCGGTGTGGAAGGCGACAGAACCATATTTACATGGGTTTCCGCATCCGAAGGCGATAGATGGGCACAGGTCATCAAAGGCGCTACTGAAAAAATAAGGGCACTGGGACCGGCCAAGAAGATAATTAAGACAATTGGTTAGTCTGATTAAAGATAATAATAAATAAACGGGGAATTCATCACTGTGGAAAACATCGAAACAAAATTGCGGGAAGAAGCAAAAAGGCTGCTTTTGGAAAAGAAGGCCGATGTGATCATCGGCTATGAAAAAGGCACGCTTCCACTCACGGCCACACCGTGTTTTATCACGGCGCCGGAAGATGCCGACAAGCTGGTCTGGAACAATCTTTGTACGCAGAACCTGGCCAAGTTTGTGCACGACCTGATCACGGCTCATAAGAACTCGCAAAAGCGCGTAAAACCTGAAGACCGGAAGAAAAAAGTCGTAGGCGTTGTCGCCCGCGGCTGCACGACCCGATCGCTCGTCATCCATCTTCAGGAAAGACAGTATGAACGCGATGAAGTTTGCATTATTGGCGTTCCCTGCGACGGTTATGTGGACGGCAAAAGCCTGAAAGTAAAGATTGGCGGCGCGGATATTGTGGAAGGAAACATCGACGGCGACCAGATTAAAATGAAGACATCCGACGGCGATAAAACCGTTGCACTCAAAGACGTTCTGGCGGAGTGCTGCCTGACCTGCCGTTTCAACAATCCCATTATTTCCGATGTCATGATCGGATCACCGGCTCCGGCGATGAATCCCGATGCGGAATACAATGATGTCAAAGAGTATGAAGCCAAATCCACAGAAGAACGCTGGGCTTATTTCACCAAAGAAATGGAAAAGTGCATGCGATGCAATGCCTGCCGTCAGGCCTGTCCTTCCTGTTACTGCCCGACTTGCTTTGTCGAACAGAGTCAGCCGCAGTGGGTGGGCATTGGTGAAGACAAGAGCGACACGCAGGTGTTCCAGTTTATGCGCCTGTATCATATGGTCGGTCGCTGTGTGGATTGCGGGTCTTGTGTTTCCGTCTGTCCGATGGGCGTTGATCTGCGCAAGTTCCTCAAAAAGATTGACAAGGATGGCTGGGAAATGTTCGGCAACCGCGCGGGCTCTAGCATGGAAGATATGCCACCTCTGGGCAGATTTGACGAGCATCATGATAAACAAGATTTTATCTACAACCCATAATTTGTTTGAAATAATGGAGTTTACATGGAAACTTTTCTGGAAGAAGTAAACAAGAAGATACACGGGGTGCCGCTACAGGCCTGTTATCACTGCCGGAAGTGCACGGCCGGCTGTCCCACTGCGTCGCACATGGAATATAACCCTAACAAGGTTATCAAAATGATTCAGAACGGCCAAAAAGAGAAAGTTCTGGCGAGTTCGACCATCTGGCTTTGCCTGTCGTGTGAAACCTGTATTACGCGCTGCCCCAATCAGGTCGATATCGCCCGGATGATGGATGTGCTGCGACAGATGGCCATTGAAGAAGGTCGAGGCGCTCGCGAGAAAAACATTTTGAAGTTTCATGAGGCCTTCCTGGCCGGCATTAAACGCGGCGGGCGTATCAATGAACCGATGATGATGGCCCAGTATAAACTCACATCGGGAGATTTGTTCTCGGATGTGGCTATGGCTCCGGGGATGTTCCTGAAAGGAAAGCTGTCGCTTCTGTCTCCGCGAACAAAGGATATGAAATCGGTTAAGAATATTTTTGAGAAAACAAAAAGTATATAAATGATGAAATTATTCGTATCTTGCCTTAGGTGGTAAGATACGGTGAAGTAACAAGTATAAAAGGAGGCTACTCTCTTGAAAGTTTCATATTATCCGGGCTGTTCACTGCATGCAACAGGAAAAGAATATGACCAGTCCATGAAGGCTGTCAGCCGTGCCCTCAACATTGAACTCAAAGAAGTTGAAGATTGGTCCTGCTGCGGTGCATCGTCCGCGCACAGCACCAATTTTGATTTGTCCATTGCACTGTCGGCGCGCAATCTCATTGCTGCCGAAAAAAACGCGATGGATGTCATGGTACCTTGTGCCGCCTGCTTCAATCGTTTTAAAATGGCCGAGCATCACTTAAAGGCTGATAAAGACCTTAAAGCAAAGATTGAAGGTGTCGTGGGCGCGAAGTATCAGGGCGGTATTGCTATTCGCAATCCCATTGACATCATCTTCAATGAAATCGGTCTTGACACGCTGGCCGTGAAAGTCGTTAAGCCGCTTGCCGGATTGAAACCCGTTTCTTACTATGGTTGCTTGCTGCTTCGGCCGCCCGAGGTCTGCGAGTTTGAAAATTATGAAAATCCTTTCATGCTCGATAAAATGATGGGCGCCATCGGCGCCGACGTGAAAAACTGGTCTTACAAGACGGATTGTTGCGGCGGATCGCTGGCGATCAGCAAAACCAGTATCGTTATCGATATGTGCGACAAACTGATGAGCGCCGCGAAGGAAGCGGGGGCCAACTGTGTCGTGACCGCCTGTCCGCTGTGCATGGCCAACTTGGATATGCGGCCCTCAAGCGGTTTAAAACTGCCGGTATTTTATTTCACGGAATTGATTTCACTGGCGATGGGACTGCCCGGATCGGCGGAAACCTTTAAATCGCACATGTTTGATCCTCAGCCGCTGATGAGACAATTGAGGTTGATTTAATTAATAAGCTGATTATACCTGCTGCTTTTGAAATTTAAAAGTTGGAGAAAATTCTAAATTAGGGACAATTATGGAAAAACGTTTGATCAAAAAAGATGCACTAGCGGGCATTGCCAAGAAAGTGGCCGAAGAATTCCTGGTTTGGGCGCCGGTAAAAAAAGAAGATAATGTTCTTTTTGAACCCCTGCAGAAGGATGGCGAACCTTTCTTTGCTTATTTGAATTCCAAAAACGCGCCGAAAAATGTTTTCTTCCCGCACACGGAAGCCTTGATGAAATTTACCCGCACGGAAAAAGGCATGGTATTTTCTTCAGATGAAAACAAGGCTGATTCATCGGTTCTGTTCGGCGTGCGTCCCTGTGACACGCACAGCTTCGCGCTTTTGGACAAGCTCTTCGACCAGGAAAAATATCAGGACGCTTATTACATCACCAAAAGACAAAACACGACGGTGATCTCGATTGCCTGTGTGAAACCGCCTTACGCGAGTTGTTTCTGCACGTCGGTTGATGGAGCGCCGGTTGCTTCCGAAGGCGCGGATATTCTGCTGACGGACATCGGCAGCGATTATCTGGTAGAGCTGATCACCCCCAAGGGAGAAAAGCTGGCCAAGTATTTCGGGGATGCCAAAGCCGACGCCGCCGCTGAAACCAGGAAAAATGAAATCGCGGCCAAGGCTATTGAGGCGATCAAATCCAAAATTCCGGCTCATGAAGTTAAGCCGATTCTGGATGTCAATTTTGACAATCCTTTCTGGAATACGATTCATGGCAAGTGTCTGGCCTGCGGCACCTGTACCTATATGTGTCCCACCTGTCACTGCTTTGACATCAGCGATGAAGTCAAGGGCGGCGACGGCGTGCGCATCCGGTCGTGGGACTCCTGCATGTTTCCGATGTTTACCAAGGAAACGTCCGGCCACAATCCGCGTGTTTCGCAGAAGGAAAGATGGCGTCAGCGCACCATGCACAAGTTCAAGTATTATGTGGACAATTTCAACGCGATTGCCTGCGTCGGTTGCGGACGATGCGTCATGTCTTGTCCTGTGAATATTGATATCCGTAAAGTTGTTGAAGACATTTCAAAATTATAATTAGGGAGTTAGTAATGCAAAACCCGTATATACCTTATCCCGTTGTGGTGGATAAAATCATTACTGAAGTCGATACCAAAGACATCAAAACTTTTCGTTTTAAGTTCGTGAACCCGGAAGACGAAGCAAAATACGCATATATTCCCGGACAATTCGGCGAGCTTTCCATTTACGGCAAAGGCGAGTCGCCGATCGGTATCGCTTCTTCCCCGACACAAAAAGGTTATGTCGAATTCACTGTGCAGAAAGCCGGTGTGGTCACGCAGGCGCTCCATGAAATGGAAGAAGGAACCTTAATGGGGCTGCGCGGTCCGTTGGGCAACTCCTGGCCGCTGGAATTCCTTGAAGGGAAAAACATTGTTATTGTCGGCGGCGGCTTTGCATTCACCACGCTTCGGTCCCTGATCAATTACATGATTTTCGGCGACAACCGCAAGCGCTTCGGTAACATTACCGTTATTTATGGCGCAAGAAATCCCGGCCTGCTGCTCTATAAAGATGAATTGATTGAATGGCAAAAACGAAGTGATTTGAATATCAATGTTACGGTTGACAAGGGCGATGCCACTTGGACTGGCCGAGAAGGTTTTGTCCCCGCGGTATGTAAGGACGTCGCACCCAGCAAGGAAAATGCTGTGGCTGTGATCTGCGGTCCTCCCGTGATGATCCGTTTCACGCTGCCGGTATTTTTTGATTTAGGCTTCTCCAAGGAGAATATCATTACCTCTCTGGAAATGCGCATGAAGTGTGGGATCGGCAAGTGCGGCCGCTGCAATGTCGGCAACAAATATGTCTGCAAGGACGGGCCGGTCTTCTCTCTGGCGGAACTCGATAAGCTCACACCCGAATACTAAAAAAAAGGAACCTTCGGGTTCCTTTTTTTTTGACATTGCAAAAGAAAGTCCACATGACGGTAGCCCTCAAATTCTAATTTGCGATTCCTATCTTTGTGTGCTAGCAGAAACAAAAGAAACCATGCTTAATGGTTTTATCAATGACAGGAGATATTGAATGTCACAAGCAGTTACACCATATCTGGAGATGTCACAGGCGATCATGGAGGCGGGCGGCGAAGCGCTGAAAAAATGTTACCAGTGCGGCACCTGCACCGGCACCTGTCCCTGGACGCCGATCACCCATTTTAATATTCGCAAGCTCGTGCGTTACGGCCAATTGGGTCTGGACGGCATTGAGGAGTTCATGTGGGGCTGCTCCACCTGCAAGTTCTGTGTGGATCGCTGTCCGCGAGGCGTTGAAATCATCGACGTGGTCACAGCCATCCGTAATGTCTATAGTGGCGGGGGCCTGTTGCCGCAGAGTCTGCGCTCTTTTGTCGGTTCCATGTCGGCTCGGGGCAATCCCTGGTCCGGCGATCAGGCCAAACGAAACGACTGGGCTAAAGAAAAATATCCACTCTATTCCTCCGACAAGGAATATCTGTTCTGGACTTGCTGCACGGTTTGCTATGATCCTCGCAATGTCCGGTTAGCCAAAGCGACCGCCGAAATATTGAACCAGTCAGGTTTGAGTTGGGGATTGCCGCCCGTTGATGTGAATTGCTGCGGCGAGAGCTTAAAAAAAGTTGGTGATCTGGAACTCTTTGAAAGGCTCAAAAACAACAATCTGGACTATTTTAAATCGCAAGGCGTCGCCAAGATAATCACCGTATCGCCTCACTGCTTATCGTCCTTTAAAAAGGATTACAGTGAGGATTATGAAGTCCTGCATTTCAGTGAGCTGATCGCCAAACTGGTTAAAGAAAGCAAACTCTCGCCTAAAAAAGATTTTGGCGGTGTTAAGGTTACGTATCACGATCCCTGTTATCTGGGTCGCCACAGTGGTATTTATGATGCACCGCGAGACGTGCTGAAAGCCATCCCGGGACTCGATTTTGTCGAGATGGAACGCAGCCGCGAGCAAAGTATGTGTTGCGGCGGCGGTGGTGGTGGATTGTGGATGGAAAAGATGAAGGGAGAGCGCTTGAGTGATCTACGAATCGAAGAAGCGCTGGCGACCGGAGCGAAGATTCTGGCGACGTCCTGTCCGTATTGCATCACCATGTTTGAAGACAGCGTCCGGACGCTGAACGCCGATGATCAGATTCAGATCAAGGACGTGACGGAGCTTGTCCTGGAGAGCTTGGAAATCAACATTGATGAACCGGTTCTGGATACGTGTGCCCTTTAGGGTACGTGTGCCCTTTAGGGTGCGTGTGCCCTCGTGTCATCTCGCGCCACCTTTAGGTGGTCAGGTAATTAGGGTACGTGCAGTTTATGATGCATACAAAAGTAATGCTTAGGGAGAAAGTATGAGCAGAATTGGTGTTTTTGTTTGCCACTGCGGTTTGAATATAGCCAAGACGGTTCGGGTAAGCGAACTGGCCGAGTTTGCGGCCACGCTGCCGGATGTGGTTGTCGCGAAGGACTACAAGTTCATGTGTTCCACCCCCGGACAGGAAATGATTGTTAACGACATCAAACAACATAAACTTGACCGCATTATTGTAACCGCGTGTTCGCCTTTGATGCACGAACAGACATTCCGTAAGGTTCTGACGGCCTCCGGTCTCAATCAGTATCTTTTGACCATCGTCAATATTCGCGAACAGGTATCCTGGGTCACCCATGATATCGAAGAAGGCACCGCCAAAGCCAAAGCGCTACTCAATGGCGCAGTTTATCGAGCGCGACTGCTCGCACCGTTGACTTCGCGTGTTATCGACGTGAATCCCAATGTGATGGTCGTCGGCGGCGGTATCGCCGGCATTCAGGCTGCTTTAGAGTTGGCCAATACCGGCAAGAAAGTCTATCTCATTGAAAAGAATTCCACCATCGGCGGTCACATGGCGCAGTTTGACAAGACCTTTCCCACGCTGGATTGCTCCGCCTGCATTTTGACGCCCAAAATGGATTCCGTCCTGCAACACAAAAATATAACCATGATGACCTCCTGTGAAGTCAGTGAAGTTAAAGGTTTCGTCGGCAACTTCGATATTACCATAAGACAGAAGGCGCGTTATGTGGATCACAGCAAGTGTAACGCGTGTTTGTCCTGCACGGAGAAATGTCCCGGCAAAGGCACGTCCGAATGGGATGAAAGCTTGGTAAAACGAAAGGCCATTTACATTCCCTTCCCGCAGGCCGTTCCGCAAAAACCAATTATCGATAAAGAATCCTGTACGTTCTTTAAAAAAGGCAAATGCCGTCTGTGCGAGAAGGCCTGCGAACAGAAAGCCATTGATTTCGAGCAGCAGGACACTTTCGTTCAGGTGAAGGTCGGGGCGGTGATTCTGGCTACAGGCTTTGATCTCATGGATACCAAGCCACTGGTTCAATACGGTTACGGCAAATATCCCGGCGTATATAACGCGCTGGAAGTGGAAAGACTCTTCAATTCCGCGGGGCCTACCGGCGGCAAGGTGACGCTGCGCGATGGATCAGAACCCAAGTCTATCGCCATTCTGCACTGCATCGGTAGCCGCGACAAAAATAATCATGAACATTGCAGCCGCGTGTGCTGTATGTATTCGCTCAAATTTTCACATCTGTTCAAGGAAAAGACCTCCGCCGACGTTTACCACTTCTACATTGATATGCGTGCTGCCGGTAAAGGCTACGAAGAATTTTACAACCGCATTATCGAAGAGGATGTGAAATTCATTCGTGGCAAAGGCGCACGAGTAACCCAAAGCGCCGATGAACCGGGGCGTCTGGTCGTGGAAGCGGAAGACACCATTACCGGGAAATTTATTAAGCTGCCGGTGGATATGGTCGTACTTTCTTCGGCTATCGTGCCGCGTGCGGATGCCAGGGATATCGCGCGGCTCTTTAATTTGAGCACGGATAAGCAGGGCTTTTTCATGGAACGACATCCGAAGCTTGCGCCTCTTTCCACCATGTCCGAAGGCATCTTTATCGCCGGCGCTTGTCAGAGTCCGAAGGATATTCCCGATACCGTGGCGCAGGCCTATGGTGCGGCGGCGGAAGCTTTGACCATTGTCGTCAAGGATAAGATGGAACTGGAAGCGACTACGGCGATGGTGAATCCAGCGTCGTGCTGCGGCTGTCAGAACTGTGTGCGTGTCTGTCCCTATGGCGCGCCTTCATATAATGCCGAGAAAAGGGTTTCAGAAATCAACGAAGCGTTATGCAAGGGATGCGGTCTTTGCGCGTCCGTTTGTCCTTCGTCCGCGATTATTGCGCGGCATTTTACGAATGACCAAGTGCTGGCGGAAATGGAAGGCCTCATGGAGTTTTAGGTACCAAAAGAAAGGAAATTATTCATGTCATTTGAACCGAAGATATTGGGCATTGCCTGCAACTGGTGCACTTATACCGGAGCGGATCTTGCCGGAACCACAAGATTACAGTATCCACAGAATCTCCGGGTGGTCCGTGTGATGTGTTCCAGCCGGATCAATCCCTCATTTATATTCCGGGCGTTCCAACTGGGCGCGGACGGCGTGCTGGTCGGGGGTTGTCATCCCGGCGATTGCCACTATAATACCGGTAATCTTTACGCCCGCAGGCGTTTGGCCGTGACCAAAAAAATTCTGGAGTTTTCCGGACTGGAGTCGGGCCGATTCCGTGTGGAATGGATTTCCGCGTCAGAAGGTAACAAGTTTGCCGAAGTCGTTACAGAATTCACGGAACAGATAAAAAAACTGGGGCCCCAGATCAAGTTCAAGATTTCACAATAGAGTTGGGAGAGGATATGGTAATCAGCTTTAAGCAAATTGAAGAAAAATTAAAGACCGAAGCCAAAAGGCTTCTGGGAGAAAGTCAGGTGAGTATAGTCCTGGCTTACGGCAAAGGCTACGATGAAAATCATCCCATGCCCTATGTCGCCAGGAACCCATCGGACGTGGACAATATCGTCTTTAATGAATACTGCAACTACAACTTGGCCCGGTATCTTGTCCGTTATCCGGCGGGAACGAAAATTGCTGTCGCTGTGAAAGCTGCCGACAGTCGTGCAGTCATCCAGTTAATCCAGGAAGAAAAAGTTAAAAGAGAAGATCTGGTGCTGCTGGGCATTCCCGTTTATGGCATGAAAAATCCGAAAACGCACGAAATCATTGACGGCAAAACAACGGGTGGCCTTTATAATCCGGTGCTGTATGACATCCTGCTCGGTGACGAGGTGCACGGGCAGGCGATTCAGTCACCTTATGATGTGCTTGCCGCTTATGAATCGATGGATAAAGAAGCGCGCTTCGCGTTCTGGAAAAAGGAATTTGATAAATGCATTCGTTGCTACGCCTGCCGCAAGGCGTGTCCGATGTGCTACTGCGATCCCTGCTTTATTGACCAGACCAAGCCGAAGTGGGGTGATAAATCGCCGCAGTCCCACGGCAATCTTATGTATCACCTGACCCGGTTTCATCATCTGGCCGGACGGTGTATCGATTGCGGTGAATGTTCACGCGCCTGCCCTGTGGATATTCCTTTATATCTGTTCCACAAGAAAGTCGCCAAGGCGTGCGAGGAAATGTTCGGCCAGGCTGCGGGTATGAGTATCGAAGACAAGCCCGCGCTGGTGAATTTCCGGGTTGACGATTCCGACAAATTTTTGGAATAATTGGTACGGCATTCAGGGGAGGCTCTGAACTAAAGTAACATAGCTTGGTAAGTTGCGTTGCAATAAACCGAAACCCGCAAGCAGGAAGCTTGCGGGATAAATTCGACTAAGATATTTACTTCGCATGCAGCTCGTAAAAATCAAGTCTCATTAATAAGGAGTTTTCCGTGTTGAAAAAAACAACAATCGATAAATTGCCCGAGTTGGCAGCCGCGCTGATGGAGAAAGGAACACTCGTGGCGCCCATCAAGGAAGATGCCGGCTTCAATTTCCGGGAAATAACCGACGCCAAGCAGGTGGATTTGATTTTTCATAATACCATTATCAGCCCGAAGTCGGCTTTCTTCCCCCAGATGGAGGACTTTGTCCGGTATCAGACAGGAAAGTCAATCCTGGAAGCCGCGCCCGTTGAGCTTAATCTGAAACCGACTTTCCTCTTCGGCGTCCGTCCCTGCGATGTGAAGAGCTTTCAAATTATGGATATTCACTTTTCCGGTACGGGCGTTGTGGATCCCTACTGGCAGAAAAGACGGGAGGCCACCACCATTTTCGGTTTTGCTTTTGATATGAACGAGGCTGCCGACGCGGCTGAATTCTATCACACGCTGGGCATTGGCGCGGCGGATCCCGAAGGCAGTGATATCTTTATGGTGAGAAAAGATGACATTCTGATGCTCAAGGTCATCACACCTAAAGGAGAAAAACTGATGGCCGGCCTGAGCTTCCCGACAGATGCCTCGGCGGATGAAATAAAATATTTCGACGATTATATTGCCAAGGGACACGATTATAAAACGCGTTACACTTGTGTGGATACCGAAGCGATTGCGAGAGAATTTGAATCCATCTTTGACAACTCTGATTTCTGGACAAAGATTTCCGACGCCTGTTTAAGCTGTGGCGTGTGCACCTTTGTCTGTCCCACCTGTTACTGCTTTGATATTTGCGACGAGACGCTTTTCAGCCAGGGGACACGCCGCCGCGTCTGGGACGCGTGCATGTTTACGGATTTTACGCTGGAAGCCAGCGGGCATAATCCGCGCACGAAAGTTTATCAGCGTTTAAGGCAGAAAGTATGTCATAAATATTCGTATCATATTCGAAAATACGGCGTGATTTCCTGCGTTGGCTGCGGTCGCTGCACGCGTTACTGTCCGGTCAACATTGACATCTTTTCCATTGTGGAAGAAGCCGTGAAAGCAAAATGGTATAAGCGGCTTTAGTCTGTGTTTATTTGAAATGATAGATTAAAAAGGATTTGAAAATAAATGACAACGAACAATCCATATATTCCCATGCCAGTTGCGATATCCAAGGTGATTGATGAAGTGGATACCCACGATATCAAAACATTCCGTTTCACCTTTCTGAATGAGGAGGACGGGAAAAACTTCAAATATCTGCCCGGACAGTTTGCTGAATTGTCCATTTACGGCAAGGGGGAATCCCCGATCGGTATCGCCTCGTCGCCCACGGAACCGGGCTATGTGGAATTTACCGTTCAGAGAGCCGGCACTATTGTGCCGGGCCTGGTTACCGCCGCATTGCATGACATGGACGAAGGCGGCACAATCGGTTTGCGCGGACCGTTGGGCCATTCCTGGCCGATTGAATTTCTGGAGAAAAAAAATATCGTGGTCGTGGGTGGCGGATTTGCCTTTACCACGTTGCGTTCGCTGATCAATTTTATGCTGCACGATGATAACCGTTCGCGCTTCGGCGAGATTACCGTGATCTACGGCGCGAGAACCCCCGGCCTGCTTTTGTACAAGGACGAACTGGCCCAATGGGAAAAAAGGGACGATATCAAAACCGTTATTACGGTGGACAAGGGCGATGATACTTGGATGGGACGTCAGGGATTTGTGCCTGCGGTTTGCAGGGAGGTCGCACCGTCGCCGAAAAATACGGTGGCCGTGATCTGCGGCCCGCCTATTATGATTAAGTTTACGCTGCCGGTATTTTTTGAGCTGGGCTTTTCCAAAGAGAACATTTTGACGTCGCTGGAAATGCGCATGAAATGCGGCATCGGAAAATGTGGCCGCTGCAATGTCGGTTTTAAATACGTTTGCTCGGACGGGCCGGTATTCTCACTGGCCCAGTTGGAAGAACTGCCCAGAGATTTCTAATCAAAAGAGGTTAATAATGAAAAAAATATCAGCAGTCCTTATGATCATGTTTTTCGCCGCTTCATTGGCTTATGCAGCCGATGACATTTTCTCAAATATCGACAAAAATATAGACGGCAAAATCAGCAAGAAGGAATATCTGGATGCCGTGGCCGGAACCTTCGATAAGCTCGATAAAAATCACGATGGCAGTCTCACGCACGATGAACTTTCGCATATGGATAAAAAAGACTCGGAGATGTTACTCAAAGAAACAGACACGGACAACGACGGCAAAATTCTCAAAAAAGAATTCAAGCAGGCCGCAAAGAAAAGATTCTCGACCCTCGATAAAAACAAGAGCGGTTACATCGATAAAACGGAATGGGCCTCTGGCCGTTCCGAACTCTATTCGCCATTTACGCTTTTCACGCTTTAATGATCATCAGTGTCCAGTAAAGAAAATACACGCCGAATCCGATCAGGAATAAACCGGCGATCAGTCAGACCAACCGGGTAAGGGACTCATTGCTGCTACTATCCAATCTCATCAAATCCAAATAAATCTTTTTGTTATTGATTTTTTAAAACGATTGCTCTAACGTTCGTCAATTATTTTTTAAGGAAACTAAATATGAAATATACCCAAACGCCACTCCATCACGGATATGCCAATCAGATACTGGTGATCAATGTAAAAACAGGCATTGTTGAAGCACGACCGCTTGATCCGAAAGAAAGAGATTTCTTCATCGGCGGCAGAGGACTGGGACTATATTTACTGCATAAGCAAATAACCGCGAAAACGACAGCCTACGATCCGGAAAATCCACTGATCTTTTCGCCGGGTCCGCTGGGCGGTATTCCGCAATTTCCTGGGACGAGCAAGTGCATGGCCATCTCATTGTCGCCGCTTACGCACATTCCGGGTGTATCCAATTTTGGCGGCCATTTCGGCGCTTATTTGAAATATGCCGGGTTCGACGCACTAACCATTACCGGGATTGCAGAGCAAATTACCATGATTGTGATTGACAGCTTTACGCGGGAAGTCACTCTCCGGCAAGCGCCTGCGGCTGATCAGGTCTTCAACCTGGAAAAAGCCGTCGTGGATCAGTTATTAAGCGAAGGACGTGAAAAAAAGGACATCACCTTTTTGACCACCGGCATCGGCGCGGCGAATACCGTTTTCGGCTGCATCAACAGCCACTATTATGATGCTGTCAAACCAGTAGACGGGACAAAAGGCCTTTTCCGCACCAAGCAGGCCGGACGCACGGGCCTGGGTTCCGTCATGAGTCATAAGAATATTACTGCGATTGTCGTTCTGGCGGCTTTCCCTCATGGAAATAATCCTTATGGCGCGGCGGATTGGGACAAGGTGAAACGAGCGGGACTGACTTTGCATAAGGTCGTCAAAGAAGTCGATCCGCAGGCCCTTCAGATGCACCTGAAAGGATCGGCCGGTCTGATTTCCTTCATGAACAAGGATGAATATCAATCCCTGCCGGTCAATAATTACCAGTATGGCTCACATCCGCAGGCGGGACAAATTTGCGGAAAAGCTTACGCTGAGAGCCTTTTTGATCATCGAGGCATGGATGGATGTTTCCCCGGCTGCAATCTGCGCTGTACCAAAGGCGGCTGGGTCACATTGACAACAGGCGAGCACAGTGGGCGCAAGGTTTGGGTGGATGGTCCCGAATATGAAACCGCAGCCGGCTTCGGCTCGAACCTCGGTATGTGGCATCCCGAATTCATCATGGAAGCCAACTGGCATTGCGACAATTACGCAATCGACACGATCACCACTGCCGTCATCATGGCCTTTGTGATGGAATGCTTCCAACGCGGCTATCTGACGAAAGAAGATACGGATGGCTTTGCGCTGACCTGGGGCGACGAACAAGCCGCGCTGCAATTTATTCATGATCTCGCGCACCGCAAGACGGCGCTGACCAGTATTGCCGGTTTGGGCATGCTGGAAGTCGTGGCTTGGGTCGCCGAAAAATACAGGGCCAGAACCGGCAAACTCGATCCTATGCGGGAGCTGCAACAGTTCGCCATGCAGGCCAAGGGCCTGCCATTTTCTCTTTACCGGACACATCGGTCGTTGTCTATGCAGGCCTCCTATGCGGCCGCCAGCGATATAGGAGCGCATCATGCCGCCGCCTGGCTGGTCAAAGTGGATTTGTTGGGAGCGTTTCCCACGTTTGAAGCCAAGGCCAAAGCGCTCATTATGTATCCGCGCGTGCGCTTGGGTAATGACAATCTCGGATTGTGCAAGCTACCCTGGGTGGATGTCTTCAATCCCGATTCCATAAAAAGAGAGAGCACGGACATATACATCAATCCTGCGTCACAGGAACTCTATGCCGATTTCTACAATGGCATGTTGGGAACTAAGCTGACCTGGGAGAAGATTTTTGAGCAGACAGACAGGGATATCAATCTGCAGCGTGTGATGAATATTATGTCTTTTGGTGCAAGAACCGGCGAACATGACTGGATTCCCGACCGGGCTATCGGCCCCACCGAAGATGCCCTCTACGATCTTGAAAAAGATTATAACGACAAGCAGCTCAGTGTTTCTCTCAATAAACCTGCTGATACAATCGCCAAGATGAAAACCGCCGAAAAACGCGAAGCAATCATGGCGCATCGCAAGGAAGAATTGCGCAAGTTGATACATATTTATTATTCGCAGCGCGGTTGGACGGATAAAGGTATCCCGAAAATTGATACCCTGAAACAAATCGGTTTATGGGGTTACTTAAGCGAAGAAGCCAGAACCAGAATCACCGTGATGAACGGATAGTCGTTTACAAACGCTATGACTACAACTGGATTCAGGCCCTTGAATCCGTATTCCACAATGCTGTGGAAAGGCCTGTCGACAACCATGTTGATAAGCTCGTCAAACGCGCAATTGTTGCGCTTTTAGATCACATTGCCTAAGTGTTAAGCAATTATTTAAACAAGTAATATTATATACTTATAAATATAGTCTTAAATCATGCCCACTTATGAACGATATGTAATTCAGATATAAACTCTATTAAAAAAATGTGTCAAATTAGTCAAAACTTTGATGTTTTATAAAACAAAAATGTATTGCCATGTGGTTAGAAAGGTGCTACTGCTCTTTTCCAAGTGAACCACAGTGCTTCACCAGGCACTGTGGTTTTTTATTTATATTAAAGGAGCATCAAAAAAGCATGATTGCAGCATCAAATATTACCCTTTCCTACGGGAAAAGAGCCCTTTTCAAGAATGTTAACATTAAGTTCACTCCCGGTAATTGCTATGGGCTTATCGGCGCCAACGGATCGGGAAAATCAACCTTTCTTAAGATTCTGGCCGGTGAGCTGGAAGCTGACCACGGGGAAATTCTGGTTGGCCGACGGGAACGAATAGCCGTTCTGGGTCAGGATCAGTTTGCCTTCGACGAGGAAACGGTCTTCAACACGGTTGTCATGGGACATAAACAGTTGTTTAACGTCATGATGCGCAGGGAGGCGATTTACGCCAAAAGTGAATTGACGGAAGCGGAAGGAGTGCTTTGTGCTGAAATTGAAAGTGAGTTTGCGGAACTCGACGGGTATGAGGCCGACGCCGAAGCAGCGGTGCTGCTAAGCGGCCTTGGTATATCGGAGGATCTGCGGACGAAAAAAATGAAGGAGCTCAGTGCAGGCGACAAGGTCCGTGTCCTTTTGGCCCAGGCGCTGTTTGGCAATCCGGATGTGCTGCTCTTGGATGAGCCGACCAATAATCTCAATCGGAAATCCATCCAATGGCTGGAAGATTTTTTGTCGCGGTTTGCCAATACGGTGATCGTGGTTTCCCATGACCGTCACTTTCTGAATCAGGTCTGCACGCATACTGCGGATATCGATTTCGGGCGGATTCAGATTTATGTCGGCAATTATGATTTCTGGTACCGTGCCAGCCAGTTGCACTTCAAGCAAAAACAAAGCGATAACCGTAAAATGGCTGAAAAAGCCGAGGAGCTTAAGACTTTTATCCAGCGCTTCAGTGCCAATGCGTCGAAGTCCAAACAGGCCACATCGCGCAAGAAGTTGCTCGAAAAACTCACACTGGAAGATATGCCGGTCTCCTCTCGAAAATATCCGTATGTGGTCTTCAAACCGGAAAGAGCCTGCGGTGACATCATCCTGACCATTGAGGGACTGACCAAATCGATCGACGGGGTCAAGGTTTTGGATCATTTTGACCTGATGGTGCGCAAAGGCGATAAAATTGCTTTTACCGGCGACAGCGCTCTGGCCCGAACAACTCTCTTTCGGATTCTGGCCGGCGAACTGGAACCGGACAGCGGCAAAATCCGCTGGGGAGTAACCATTACCAGCGCCTATTTCCCCCAGGAGAATAGTGAATTCTTTACCCGCGAGATGACCTTGATTGATTGGCTGGGCCAATATTCACCGCCCACGGAAGGTGAAACCTTTGCACGTGGCTTCTTAGGAAGAATGCTTTTCTCTGGCGAGGAGGCCATGAAAAAAACAATCGTCCTCTCCGGCGGCGAGCGGGTTCGTTGTATGTTGTCGCGCATGATGCTGACCGGGGCCAATTTGCTGATTCTTGATGAGCCGACCAACCACCTGGATCTGGAATCGATAACCGCTCTTAATGACGCGCTGATTGCCTTCAGTGAGGTGATCCTGTTTGCCTCACATGACCAGGAATTTGTTTCCACCGCGGCCAACCGTATTATTGAGATCGCCGGCGGCGGCGCCTTCGATCGTACCATGGATTATGAAGATGATCTGGGGCGCGGATATGTCGCCGAAGCAAGTTGATCTTGCCATCATTGTAACGTCCCACAAAGTTTCTTGACAAGCCAAAACAGCGCCCATATACTTCGGCGGCTCAAAAGCAATAATTTACTATTGAAGGAGGTATATCAGGACGAGATGAACATGGAAAGGATGCTTCAGGACACCACCTTGCGCTATCCGGAAAACCCGGCCATTATTTATGAAGGCAAACAAATATCCTATAAAGAGCTGAACCAGGCCGTAGAGGCTCTTGCCCATCACCTGCAAGGGTTCGGCGTGCGGAAAGGTGATAACGTCGCCATCATGCTTTCCAACTGTCCGGAGTTTGTCATTTCCTATTTTGCCGCTTTAAGGCTTGGGGCTGTCGCCGTAACCCTGAATGTCATGTCCACCTCTTACGCACTTCAGCATCTCGTTGAGAATAGCGAGGCCAAAGTCTTTATCACGACAGACAACCTGGCCAAGAGGTTCCAGGCCATCCAGGAGACGC
>CAIVDK010000085.1 GCA_903904655.1 uncultured delta proteobacterium
ATTGATCAGATTTCGGGAAAGGGTATTACGATTTATCCGGGTTGTAGAATTTATGGCAGTAAAACGGTCATTTCATCCGGTTGCCAGCTAGGCTACGAAGCACCAGTGACAATTGAAGACTGTCAGCTTGGCTCAGAGGTCGAACTCAAGGGCGGTTTTTTCAGCAAGTCCGTCTTTCTGGAGAAGGCAAACATGGGCATGGGCGCGCATGTCCGGGAAGGATGTATTCTGGAAGAGCATGCAGGCGGTGCCCACTGTGTCGGATTAAAACAGACCATCCTTTTCCCTTTCGTAACACTTGGCAGTTTGATCAACTTCTGCGACTGCCTGATGGCTGGTGGCACAAGCCGCCATAATCACAGTGAAGTGGGGAGCTCCTATATCCATTTCAATTTTACACCAGATGCCGACAAAACAACGCCTTCTTTACTGGGAGATGTCCCTCGCGGGGTGATGCTCAATCAGCCACCAATTTTCCTGGGAGGCCAGGGAGGGATCATCGGTCCGCTGCGTCTGGGATATGGCAATGTCGTAGCGGCAGGTTCCATCCTGCGGCATGATTATCCACAAGATAATCAACTGATCTTTGAGAAGGCTCCCGCAAACGGCCTGAAGGACTACGTTCCGGAGACCTACCACGGTATCGGTCGCATTGTGGAAAACAATATTCTCTATCTGGCCAACCTTACAGCCCTTGAAGCGTGGTACACACACGTAAGAAAGCCCTTCCTGGAAGCCCAACCGTTAGGCCATTTCCTGTATGCCGGTGTCATAGAGCAGCTTGCCGCTGCTAAAAAAGAACGTCTGAAAAGATTAAAGGCCATGGCGGAAAAAGCCATTGTCTCATCCACAAAAAAACAAAAGGGAGCATCTACCCGTAAAAGGCAAGAGCTGCATGAACAAATCGGAGAGATTGAAGAATTGTTCACCGGCAAAATGCCAGAGGTGTTAGCAACGGCGAACAAAGCCCGTGACCCATTCCTGAATGCTTTCAATAAAGCTGTGGGTAATGACAGGTCAAATTACATCTCGACCATCCAGGGCCTGCCTGCGGCGATTTCGTCAAAAGGGGTTATCTGGTTAAACGGCATAGTTAATGCTTTTGGTGAAAAGGTTGCCGAGTCTTTGCCGTCTATGGGTTTATTTCAAAAAAACCACTAGACTGATTTTGATAAGTTGATTCGCAAACGTCGAATCATAGCATAAAGGAGAAAAACGGTGGGTAAATTATTTGGAACCGACGGGATCAGAGGTGAAGCCAATCGCTATCCGATAAACGCGGAAATAGCTTTCGGCGTTGGGCAGGCAGTGGCGCACCTGTTCAAAAAAAACAACCACCGGGCCCGCGTGATCATTGGAAAAGATACACGGATTTCCGGTTACATGCTGGAGAGTTCTCTGGAAGCGGGGATCACGTCCATGGGGGGATACCCTTATCTGGTCGGCGTACTGCCTACCCCGGGAATTGCCTTTATTACCCAAAGTATGCGGGCCGATGCCGGTATTGTCATTTCCGCTTCACACAATCCCTTCCAGGATAACGGCCTGAAAATTTTCGGTGGCGATGGTTTTAAACTTACCGATGAAGAGGAAGCCAACATTGAATATCTAATCCTTAACAAAAAACTCGCGGACTTACTGCCGACAGCAAGCGGAATGGGAAAAGCCGCGCGCATGGATGATGTTCATGGACGTTACATTGTCTTTTTGAAAAATACCTTTCCCCGCAATCTCACCATGGAAGGCATGAAGATCGTTTTGGATACATCCAACGGCGCGACATACAAAGTAGCGCCCGAATCATTCATTGAACTGGGCGCCCAGGTTGAAGTCATTCACAATAAGCCGGACGGCGTGAATATCAACGCCAACTGCGGCTCACAGCATACCGAGGATCTTAAAAAGAAGGTGGTGGCAAGCGGG
>CAIVDK010000086.1 GCA_903904655.1 uncultured delta proteobacterium
TAACCGAAAGGCGCGTCAGGCCGCCCGGCACGGACTTAGACACACTGCGGGAAGGCATGGCCTTCATTTCTTTTTTCTGCGATACATTGATGTCGGCGGCGTCGCGGTAGTAACTCAGAAAGCGGTTGAACTCCGCCGAAATATATCGCGCGATAATATCTTCCTTGCTTAAATCTTTAAGCCGCGCAAGTGCGGCGGGCAGAAACGGGTCGATATCCGCATGCTGAATTTCCGTAGCTTTAAGTTTTTCCACCAGATGCAGCAATTGCTTTTCACAGACTTCAGAGCCTGTGGGAACTTTGGCCTGTGCAAATTTCTTGCTGATCTGTTTTTCGATCTGGCCGATGCGAAACACTTCCTTGATATTGACGATGACGATCGAAATGCCCGATTTACCCGCACGACCGGTACGACCGCTGCGATGGGTGTAGTCTTCAATATCGTCGGGCAAATTATAATTGATGATATGGGTCAGATCAACCACATCGATCCCGCGGGCGGCAACACCGGTGGCCACCAGCATTTGCAAATTGCGGGATCGAAAACGGTTCATGACGGAATCGCGCTGCACCTGCGACAAATCGCCATGCAGTGCGTCGGCATTATATCCGTCTTTCATGAGCATATCGGCTACTTCCTGCGTCTCGGTGCGCGTGCGGCAGAAAATAATCGCGTAAATATCGGGGTAAAAATCGGCAATGCGCTTGAGCGCCAGATACCGGTCTTTGGCATGCACGACGTAATATTGATGAGCAACGTTTTCCGCGCCGGTGTTGCGGGTACCAACGGTGATTTCCATCGGCTTTTTCATGTAACTGTGCGCAATAGCTTCAATCCCGCGCGGCATGGTGGCGGAAAAAAGCAGCACCCTTTTATCCTCGGGTGTGGAGGCCAGCACCCCATTGAGTTCTTCCTTAAAACCCATATTGAGCATTTCGTCCGCTTCATCGAGCACCAGCCATTTGATATCGGAAACATTCACTTTTTTCCGATTGAGCATGTCCAGCATCCGGCCCGGTGTGGCCACAACAATCTGCGCCCCTGAGGCCACCTGACGAATCTGAGTAACAATATTGGCCCCGCCATAAATGGGCACGATATTGAGATTGTCGATATACTTTGCCATATTGGCCAAATCGTCTGTGATCTGGAGGCAAAGCTCTCGCGTGGGGGCCAGAATCAGCGCCTGTGTTTGTTTGGAAGCCATGTTGATTTGTTGAATAATCGGGATACCGAAAGCTGCGGTCTTCCCGGTTCCGGTATGGGCCAGGGCAACTAAATCCCTGGTTTGCTTAAGCAAAAATGGAATGACCTGTTGCTGCACAGGCATCGGGGTTTCAAATCCCATCTCGCCTATGGCTTTCAATATTCTTTTGTCGATGTCCGATTCGCTAAATGTTGTCATTTTTGTGTTCATGATTTAACCTTGTTTTCCGTTCATGTTAAAATATTGTTTGTGATTATATCTAATTGTCCGACTTCACAAGAAATATTTTTTACGGGCATCGGAAGCTGCCGCGCGCAACATCTCGAAAAGAGAGGCTATTCTATTTGAATCTCGCTGCTGCGGGACGAGCGTCAATTCTCCGCAGATTGCTGCGAGGTGGCTGATTCCCTTGTCACCTTTGGCTGTTTCAGCGATAGTATCCACTACCGACAACCCAACCGAATGGCTCAAACGGCAGGACATAGGATCTCTTGGGCAGCGGGGTGGCTTGTCCTTCTTTCGTAAACAAATACTCGACATATCCGCCGCCGGCTTTCCCTTTGGCCAGAAATTCCTTCACATAGAAAACGCCTTTGGCGTCCTTGTCTTTGATCCGGTTTCGTCCCTCCGTGTCCTTGCGGCCATATAAAACAATATTGACGCCTTCATTGGTGTCGGCCCAGAAATAGCCGTCTTTGCCGTAGCGCAATTCTCTGAGCAGATTGGTGCCCAGCTCCCTGGCCTTTTCCAGTGTCATTTCCCCTTTCTGCTGCCGGGCATGGATGGCGGCCAGCATGCTGACGGCTGTTTCCACTTCGCTTTTAATCAGCATATCCTGTGCAGCAACATTTACCGCCCCATGCTTTTGCGCCGCGTCAGAAAAACAAAATACACCCATACACAAAAAAGCAACCAACGCTGTCATCAATACCTTTTTCATATTCCCTCCTCATGTTGTAAGTTTTTTTTTCTTCTCTCACCCATGGCGCTTGCGGCAAGCATCGCACTGAGAACTTTTTCAGATGTGATTTTCCCCGCTTCATGATGGATGCCTTCCTCGGGCGCGCAGGCCTTCTCGGCCGCCTTCATCAGTTTTTCCCGGTCGGCGTTTACAAGGCCAATATCGGCAAGTGTGGTCGGTAAACCGATCTCCTCGCAAAACGTATAGACCGTATTGGTTTCCTGAGACGAAGCATCCGCAAGCGCAAGACCTGTCAAAACGCCAAAGGCAACTTTTTCGCCATGGTAAAACGCATGGGTTTCCGGAAGCGCAGTCAACCCGTTATGAATGGAATGGGCTGCCGCCA
>CAIVDK010000087.1 GCA_903904655.1 uncultured delta proteobacterium
CATTCCCAGGGCTATATCAATCTCCTCCAGAGAAACGAGGCCTTTGCCGCCCTTCTCGCCAGCCGCCAGGCCCTGGCCGCAGAGCTGGCCCAGGCGGCGGACTATGTCGTTTCTCTCATGCCCGCGCCTTTATCCGAAGGACCCATCACCACAGCCTGGCGCTTTTTTCCCAGCGCCCAGTTAGGCGGCGACAGCTTCGGCTACCACTGGATCGATGAGAACATGTTTGCCATGTATCTCCTTGACGTCTGCGGTCACGGGGTCGGCTCGGCCCTTTTGTCCGTTTCGGCCTTCAACGCCATCCGCTCCCAGACGCTTCCGAACACGGACTTCCGGGTACCCCAGCAGGTACTGGCAGCGCTTAACGACGCCTTCCCCATGGAGAACAACAATAACCTCTATTTCACCATCTGGTACGGCGTTTTCGACCGCCGGACACGCGAGCTTCGCTTCTCCAGCGGCGGTCATCCGCCGGCCTTCCTCATTTCCCGGGAAGGAACCCTTGCCCGACTGATGACGGCCAATTTATTCATTGGCGGACTTCCCGAGAGCGTGTATCAGGGAGGTTTAGCAACCGTTCCGCCCGGGGCCCATCTCTATGTCTTCTCCGACGGCGTTTATGAGGTGGAACGTCCCGAGGGCGGCATGTGGTCCATGGACGAACTGGGAACCTATTTGCTTCAGAACCGACTGGAGAAAAACGAAGACATTGATACCCTGTATCGAAATATGCAGGCCTACCACGGCCAGGACGTCCTGGAGGATGACTTCTCCATGCTGGCCATCCAATTCATATGAGAGGTAAAATAAGATGCTCCAAAAAAAACACACCCTGAAACTAACAGCCCCCTGTGATCTTTCCTATCTGCACCTCGTCCAGTCCTTTGTGCGTGGGGCGGCCGAGATCTATGGTTTTACCGGTAACGACCTCTACAAGATCGAACTGGCCATTGAAGAGGGGATCACCAACGTCATGGAATACGCCTTCGCCGACGACGACGATGAACCGGCAACTTTCGATGTCATCTGCGAACGGGTCCAGTTGGGCATACGGATTATCATCAAGGAGAAAGGCATCCCCTTTGATCCCGAGCATCTTCCGAAATTCGATCCCGCGTGCGATTTAGATCAAATGGCCTCTTCAGGCATGGGAATGTTCCTCATGCGGGAATCCATGGATGAATTAAATTTCCTCAATCTTGGACCGGAAGGAAAAGAGACCCACCTCACAAAATTTTTTCCCCGGGAAAGCGTCGAGACCTTACTGACCCCGGCCGAACGGCAGGACGTGGCAGAAGCCAAACCGGAAGCACCCGAAAAAACACGGACCGTGGAAAAAATCCCTTACACCGTCCGGCGCATGGCCCCCGACGAGGCCATCGAGATCTCCCGGTGCGCCTATAAATCACATGGTTACACCTTTTTCGACGAACACATCTACTACCCGGATCGCATTATTGATCTTAACGCGACGGATGAGATGATATCCGCCGTAGCGGTCACCGAAGACAATACGTTCATGGGGCATTCAGCCCTCGTCTATCCTGCCCCGGGAGCACGGATCGCCGAGTTTACCTTTGTTTTCGTCAATCAGGCCTACCGAAGCCAGGGATGCATGGGCCGCCTGTGCCAGTTCCTCATCACGACGCCGAAAAAGCATCCCCTGACCGGTGTCTATTCTTATTCCGTGGCCAACCATGTTTATACGCAGCGGGGCGTCCTCAACCTGGCCTTCAGGGACTGCGGCATCCTGCTCGCCACCAGCCCTGCCACCTGGCGGTTCAAGGGTATCGCCGAAGAAAACGAACAACGGATCAGTGTGGTTTTGAGCTTCCGCTATATCACAACGCCCCCGGCCCGGTCCATCTACGCACCGCCTCAGCATCGGGCCATGATCACCAGCCTGTATGACAATATCCAGGCCGGCCACACCTGTGCCGAACCAGAAACAGCAGCGCCTCTGTTTGACGGCGATGCCTCTCTCATCGAAACAAGCATCTTCACATCGGAGCATTGCGGGGAGATCTGGGTGAACCGCTACGGCGTCGAGATCGTCCGGGAGATTCGGGGCATCCTGCGCGACTTGTGCCTCCGTCAGGTCGCTGCGATCAACTTGTTTCTTCCCCTGGAAAACCCGACCACCTGGTTTGTCGCGGAGGAAATTGAAAAACTCGGTTTCTTCTTTGCCGGCATCTTACCGGAAACCTATCTGGGCGACGTCCTGATCCTTCAGTATCTCAACAACGTCGCCCTGGATTATGGCAAAATTCAAGCCTATTCCGATGTGGCGAAAGATGTCCTGGCTTATATCCAAGCTAGGGACCACAATGCAGATTTGTAAGCCATGAACGATGTCGCCCGCCCTATTCATAGCCGGCAACGGGGAACACCGGCAAACACTTTTGCCGACCTGGTACTTCGTGATGCCCTCGTCTATACCGCTGATCAACGGCAATCCTGGGCAGAGGCTGTGGCCATCCGCAAGGGGACTATTGTCTATGTCGGTTCGACCGACGGTCTCCGACCATTTGTCGGCCCCGAGACACAGGTCCGGGAACTGCCCGGGCGCCTGATTCTCCCCGGTTTTCGGGATGCTCACATCCATCCTCTCACGGGGAGTCTGAATCTGTTTGAATGCCGCCTGATCGGTTCCGCGGACCCGCGCGCCTATCTGTCTCAGGTAGCCGTCTATGCCCGGGCCAATGAGGACCAGCCCTTCATCCGTGGAGGCGGCTGGCTGCCCGACGCCTTTCCCGATTGTGGCCCCCACCGCAGTGACCTGGACGCCATCGTTGCCGACCGGCCTGTTCTCCTCAAATCCATCGACGGGCACAGCGCCTGGATCAACACCAGGGCACTGGAGCTGGCGGGAATCACAGCGGATACGGCTAACCCTCCCGGCGGTCTCATCGAAAGAGACCCCAGAAGCGGCAAGCCAACCGGCACCCTCCGGGAATGGTCGGCCATGGATCTCGTTGCTTCACGCTTTCCGCCCCCCACCCTTGCGGATCGTGTCACTGCAGGCTGGGCCTTCATGGAGATGGCGGCCCGACTGGGCATCGTCTCTATCCATGAGGCCATGGCCAAGGAGGATGAACTGGCGGCCTACCGAGCGCTGGACCAAAGTGGTGAGCTGACCCTCCGGGTTCAGGCCGCTCTCCTGTGCGAACCGGAAAAGGGGAGGGATCAGATCGAAGATTTACTAGCTCTCAGGCAAACCTATCAAGGCGGCCTTCTTGCGCCCAGAACCGTGAAGATCTTTGTTGATGGTGTTGTGGAGGGACACACAGCCTGGCTCATCGATTCGTATGCAGACCGCCCGGGCTTTTGCGGCGAGCGGCTCTGGTCGCCGGAAGAACTGAACGGCATGGCCGCCGCCCTGGATCGGGCAGGTTTCCAGCTCCACCTCCACGCCGTAGGTGACGGCGCCGTCCGTATGGCTCTGGACGCCTTCGAACATGTGGCTCTGGTTAACGGCCACCGGGACCGTCGCCCCATGATTGCCCATTGCGACCTCATTGATCCAGTCGATCTGCCCCGGTTCCATTCTCTCGGCGTAGTTGCCAACCTGCAACCCCTGTGGTTTTACGCCGAAAGGAATTTTCGGAAAATGACACTGACCTTCCTGGGCAGCGAACGGGCCTGGCGACTCTACCCCATGCAGAGCCTCCTGACGTCAGGAGCCGCCGTGACCTGCGGAACGGACTGGCCCTTCAGCGGGGAGCTCAACACCTTCAATCCCCTGATGGCCATCCAAGTGGGCGTTACCCGCAGGGGGCTCGATGCCGACGCGGCGCCTGTCTATGCGCCCGAACAATGTGTCTCGCTTACTGCTCTTATCGATGCCCACACAAGCGGCGGCGCCTACGCCGATTTCCAGGAGCACCTCACCGGTACGCTCACAGTTGGCAAGTCGGCCGACCTCATCTGCCTTGACAGGAATATTTTCGCCCTCCCACCGTCAGAAATATCCCAAGCCCGAATCCTGTTGACCATCTTTCAGGGGAAACAGGTCTATCAAGCCCCTTTTAATGGGTGATCTCCTCGCGCCAATTATTCTCTTTTGTCCCGATCCTCAACCAACGTCAACCGGAAGCCGTCTTTTTCCATTTTTAGTATCAGGCCGCACATGCGGAAACGTCGAATGAATGAATTTGTTTTTTTCCCCTCGTGAGATATTGGCGATGAACCATCCCGGTTCCGGGGCATCACAGTAATAAAAGGACTGGTGCGATCAATGCCCGTAGCAATGTTTATGGATGACGGATCAGCCTGTTTGAGCCATTCCAGAAAATTCAGCAGTGTATCGAAAAAACGGGCGGCAGCAATACGAACAAAAGGAATGTTAATCCGAGGAACGAAACATAATGCAGGCCGATTGGCTACAGGTTCATGGCCGATACGAAGAACAAGGGCGGCCAGATACTTCTCATCGTCGTCGGAATAATCAATAATGGAGGCGTCCTGATGAGGGCTTGATTGCCATGCCTGCGCCACATCTTCGATCAACGCATTGACATCCGTCGGAATAAATTCCTCGAGGTTGCGGCACCCATTTGCAATTCCTATGAAATCAAGAAGAAGGCTGGTTCCTCTGTTGAGAAGCGACTGGGGCAGGATAGCGCTCAATGGGCGGGGGTCGAAGAGGGACTTTATTTTCTCGACGATATATAAAGCGCCGAAGGCAAATTCCACCCGGCGTATTTTCCCGGCGTCAAGGGAATGGCATAGATTTTTGAATTCCAGCAGGCAGGCATCAATCTGCTCCATAGGCATAGCCGTTCGACAGCGATCGGCGGCATCTTCTTCCTCCAATTGCTCAAGCTGATATGCCACATAAAGGAGTCGACCGGCAATGGATGAAAAGACCTCCTCGGCCTCATCGATGAGTTCCAGCGCAAAATCCGTTATCTGAAATAGACGCTCCTCGTTCATTTGGGTCACACCGCCCAGACGGCATGTCTTGTGTTGCAGTCGCCAAAAGATATCGCGGGCTTTGTCCGCCGGTATGACTCCTCCGTGTCCGGGATAGCAGAAGCGGATCGGTTTGTTGTCCAGAAGCCATTGTACTTGTTGCAGAGTATGGATAAGATCATCCTTGTGCCAACCGGAAATTCCGGCAACCATTGGATTGGCCGCGGCCAGTAAATCGCCGATAAATAGAATCTCGCCAATGCGTATGCAGACACCGTCGGGACTGTGTCCAGGCGCTGGATAAATTTCCAGATCATCTCCGCCACCCATGGAGATGGTTTGCCGGAA
>CAIVDK010000088.1 GCA_903904655.1 uncultured delta proteobacterium
CGCTACGGAAATGACGCCGGTGCAGTTGGCCGGCCTATACCCCACGGTATCGGCGTTAGAATTGCCTGCCGAAATCACAACCGTTGCACCTGCCGCAGTAATAGCAGTAATAGCGTCTTGATAGGTTGTCCCGCATGCACCCGTCCCTCCAAGGCTTAAGTTCAGCACTTTAGCGGGGTTGGCATTCGCCGGGACACCCGTGACAGATAGTCCCGCAGCCCAGCGCATACCATCGGCTATGTCCGAAAGGGTCCCCCCGCACTTACCCAGAACTCGCACCGGCAGGATTTTGGAAATCCAGTTGATGCCGGCTACGCCCACGCTGTTATTAGTTGCCGCCCCGATCGTTCCGGCCACATGCGTGCCATGCCAGGAACTGTCTTCGGCGGGCTTACCCACACCACAATCATTCGCTTCAACCCAATCACCAAGATCGGAAGGATCAGCGCTACGGCCTACGCCATTACCTGCCGACCATGCATCAGAGATGAAGTTGTATCCCGCAACCGTTCTGCCGGCAAGATCAGCATGGGTCACAATACCGGTATCAATTACGGCTGCAACAATGCTGGATGAACCTATTGTCTTATCCCAGGCTCCGGGCAGATTGGCCCCGCCAATCTCAGTTGCCGGTGCCTTGTAGTGCCACTGGTTGGCGTATTGCGGGTCATTGGGCGCCAAAAGCGGATACATCCGGGCATCCGGTTCAGCATATTCTACGTTGGGGTCACTATTTAGCCTCTGAGCAATCAATTCGGCCTCGGCCAGTGTCATTCTATTGGGTAATTTGAGGACATGCCCGTCTCCGGACATGAATCTGTAGTGACGCATGGTTACGCCGGCCTTGGCGCTCAAGGCGTTGACACGCGCATTAATCGCAGGTTCGGCATTTTTGGTATTTAACACCGCATTCTTAACAAAAGATGAGTTGCGGTATTTGACGATCAACTGATCCGTATAATCATAAGCTGATAAAGATTGCGCCGGCGAAATGGTTCCCGGCCCGCCGGCCTTTGTTGGGAAAGGTTGAATCATTCCCAGTCCGATTAGTATCAACACTACCAGCGATACGCTTAACCACAACCATTTCTTTTTCATCCAGTTCACCTCCAAAATGTTTTATGTTATTTCTTGTTTTATTGGCGTACCATAATATCATCCGACTCCACATAGAGGACATCAGGTCTTTTTGAGAGATGCTCTATGAGATCGCTAATTTGTGCGGTATTGACGTTATCCTCCACGCGAAACACATGTGCACCGCCCGACATAGGACGAAGATAGGATAAATTCACTTTGGCTGTCTTAGACATTTCCCGTACGAATTCAACACTCGAAGAGTCCAGAACATTATCCTTAAATTTGATGATAATTTGCGCAGATCTCATTTTTTGAATAGACGGTTTTGGCTTCATATTGTCTTCTCTGACACTATTTGCAGCCGCGGAACAACTGATAATAAATATCAGGCCTAGCAGTAATATTGCAGAGAATTGAAAGATAGTACGCAGACAGTCGTTTGCTTTTTTCATGGATTACACCAGAATACTCAAAAGCCTTTATTTATAACTCTTTAAGCCGTCTGTTTTGACAATTATTACGCGTTTGTTTGATAAAAAATTACAATAGATTTGATTCTATGTCAACAGGTTTCCCTGCTAACACAGGTTTCCCCTGCCGTATGCAGCTTAGCGGCCTTTCCGGCATGGACGCCTTTGATCCGGCAGAGATCCTCTACGAATCGCTGGGCATCAAGGACAAGAAATAAAAAGGGGCTTCATATCGAAGCCCCTTTTTTGATCATTTTAAAATAAACATTCTATGGGTTGACCATCATCATTTTTCTACGGATGATCCAGACCACAGCTCCCAGCATCAACATCAAGGACAATGCTAAAAGCAATGTCGCCGTAACGCCGTAGGTAACCACCAAATACGCCATCCCTACAAACGGCATCAAACTGCCGCGGGTGATGAAGCGCAACCCTTCGCTTTGGGCGATCTTGCCTGCAATCGGCGGGCTGACTTCATAATAGAATTTTACGAAAGCCTGCCCCGCTGATGTTGTTAAAAGAAAGCGGTCGCGGAAGTCCCGTAAAATTTGAACATGTTTTTCCAGAGGGGTGCCAAATGCTGCCGTGGCAATAAAACAGCCGCCACCACCGCCGGGAACGGGCACTGCGACGCTAAATGTTACGGCGCTTGACGTTCCACCACCGGGTGTTGGATTGAAGACCGTAATATTAATCGTCGCGAGGGTCAGCACATCCGATGCCGTAATAGCCGCCGTCAGTTGCGTAGCGGAGACAAAAGTTGTTGCCCTGGCATCACCATCCCAGTTCACCACTGAAGTGCTGACGAAATTAGTGCCGTTAACGGTCAGAGTAAATGCACCGCTTGCCGGCGCTACGGAACCAGGACTCAAACTGCTGATAACAGGCATTGGATTATTGACGGTAAATGTTGAGTCACCAGAAGTTCCGCCGCCGGGTGTTGGATTAAATACAGTTACTGTCACATATCGACCGGTTGCGATATCTGACGCCGAAACTATCGCCGTCAGTTGTGTGGCTGAGATAAATGTTGTCGGAAGATCTGCTCTACCCCATCGAACCACGGAATTGCTGACGAAATTGCTGCCGTTAACCGTCAGCGTGAACCATGCTCCGCCTGCCGTCGCGGAAGTAGGGTTTAAAGTGGTGATTGCCGGCACAGGATTTGAGGAAGCAGCAAGATTGACAATACTGACAGAAAGAAGACCCATTCCTGCCTGAAGCTCACCGGTCCAGGGCATGGCTTGAGTAGAACCATCCTGGTGCCACGTGTCATGGAGATAGATCATATTGCCGGTATCGTTATAGCCCACGCCGACAACGGTATGACCTGTCAAATTAAGCATCACCGGCCGGCCTGCGTCAATTTCAGCTTTGTACTGGGCAAAGGAAAATCCTCCGGCGATTGTGTTATCCGTCTTTTGGTTGTAACAGGTGGTTACCGTATAGCCACGGGCTTCGTAAAATAGTTTTCTTCCGTAAGTTCCATCATTCCAGCTTAGAGTATGCCCAGGAGAGCCGGCACCTGTCTCCATATCAGCACAGGTTAATAAGGCGCTTGACGACACGTAGTTCCAAAAATTTGTTGAACCATCCGTGTTAAGGTAGACGGATTGACTGGTCTTCATATAATCGCCAATCGCTTGCCCATCCGACCAGGTGTGCTGCGTCCAAGAGCCGGTTATATATGGATCATTAGCGGCGCTATTATACTGAATCCAATAATCGTCAATGGAACCGCGTGTAACCCTGCCATCAACCCCATTGTGGGAGCCGGCAAGCGGGAGATTGGGATATGAAGTGCTAGTTACATCCGTCCAAGTAGGCCAATATGTAATACTATTATTCAAGGGCGCAAGGCCGCTATTGGCAGGTCCGACATACATGTTCGGGTACCCGTTCCGGTCATAATAGCCCAAGATCATCGCGCCGGAAACAGAAGAACAGCCGAAAACCCAGTTATAAGTGGGTACGGTGATCGTATTGGTTCCCATCGCCGGGTTGGGTTTGGGCAGCGAAACTGATGCACGTTCACGTTCATAACCGGTCGGTGGTTTAGACGGGCCATTGATTATACTCCGTTCAATAGCTGTTCCGTCACTGTAAGTCGTTATTTGGGTGCTGTAATATGGATTAACCTGCTGCACGGGTCCCACTGAGACCGGGGTCTTCACCACGTTGCTCGCGGAAACTGCCGGACAAATCAATATCAAGCCTGTTAAAACGGCTACAGCGACACAGCAAAAAAGTTTTACTAATCTCTTGTGCATTTTCCCACCTCTCTTTCGAATCTCGCGTCAATTTTTGTTGTTTTTTTAATAAAGCAAATAAATCGCTCCTCACGTTCCGCATATTTTTTAACATCTTCCGCAAATTGGAAGTAAAATGTTTGAATCCTATGATTTTCTATCGAAAATACACAGAGGTGCTTATCGTATGTACCGGAACCCAGCGGCCGGTATTCGTTGGTACCTTTGATTGCTTCAAGCAAGACAACAATTCGCATACCCTGTTTGTATCTTCCATGATAAAAACTTGGCCCGGCCCTGTTGGCAACAATCATTTTTGAGGGCTCACTTTCGTCTTTTGAAATCGCATCCGCGGGCCTAGTCGTAGCCGGTCCGCGAGCTTCTTTGATCGCAATCGTCTTGCCGGTTGCCTTGCCTTTTAGTAATTTTTCTATGATCAAGGCTGCTTCAACTGTTTGTTCTGTTTCCCGTGCCGTGTCTATTTTCCCGACAACGATCAGGTCTGCTTTTGAAATAAGTATTCGTAATTGAACAAGATCCAAAGGCGGGGGTGGAGGTTGCATAGCATATCCCTCGTAAATACCCAAAAGAAGTATGAGGCATGTCCCAAAAATTAATCTGAAATGTGCCCAGGCACGTGACTGGCTAAAAGGGTTCATCTGTTTATCTCCCCCATTGCTCTCACTCCATTGCGTTTTTTTAGTCGTCGATTCTGAGCATTAGCAAGTGCTTCTTTTTAGTAAGCAAAATACTCTCGTGTTTTATCTGTGTCAAGCAGAATTCCCATATTTAATTATATTTTTGATTGGCTGAAATAGTTGAAGTGATGATGAATATTACATTGCACCGTACACACATTTTGTGCGGTCAAAGAAGCATCGTGCTTATCGGGTTTTTTCTTTTTCCCGGATGAAACAGCGGGGGTCTTCGGCCAGGTAGTCGCCGCTGTAGGCATGGGCGCGACCGCGGCAGCCGCCGCAGACGGTTTTGTATTGACAATCGCCGCACAAGCCCTTGAGCTTTTCTTCACGCCGGCGCAGATCCTTAAATAGCGTGGATTCATAATAAATGTCATGAAAACTTTTTTCCCGGATATTGCCGCCGCTGACTTCAACAAAGGGACAGGGCCAGACGTCGCCGTTGGCCTTGACATAAACAAATCCACGTCCTGCTGCGCAGCCGTGGAAGACATGACCGGCCAATTTGAGCGGTAAGCCGCTGCGGATGCCGCCTTTTTCGAGTAGATAAGGCCAATACTGGGGTCCGGCCACCGGTTCGATGATCGTTTTGGCGATTTTCTGCTTTTCGGCAATCAGTTCGCTCAAGTACTTGTTGGCGCTTTTCTTCAGCGTGGCCTTTTCAATTTTTTCGCCCCGCCCTACCGCAACCAATTGATACATCAGCATGATGCCTGCCCCGCTTTGATCTGCAAAATCAATCAGTTCCGGTAAATGCTGCATGTTGTATTCCATCGCTGTTGTGTTGATTTGCAGCAAAATACCTGCTTTTTTAGTCGCTTCGACGGCCCGCAAGGCCAGATCAAAAGAGCCGGGTTTGTTTCTGACCATATCGTGAATGGTCGGATTGGCCGCGTCAAAACTGATGGCGTTGCAGACCACGCCGTGATCTTTCAGTTTGAAAGCCATTTCTTCGTCAATTAACGTTCCGTTGGTGGCGATGATGTTGGCAAGTCCCGCCTTTTGTGAGTGCCTGAGCAACTCAAAAATATCCGGCCGCACCAATGGTTCGCCGCCGGTATAGATCAGAGTGCGGAATTCGCTCTCCGAGGCCAGCTGATCAATCAGTTTTTTGCCTTCATCGGTAGTCAGTTCGTCAGCCGCCGCTTTGCCGCTTGTGGCATGGCAATGGATGCAGCGCAGGTTGCAGGCGCCGGTGACTTCCCAGACCGGATGACCCGGATAACCGATGCAGCCCATCCCCCAGGCGCCGTTGGCCACAGACATGGATTGAAAACCATGCTGGACAAGCCATCCCGGAAAATTCCGCCAGCGGTTCAGGTACCCCATCAATAGCGTGCTTCCCAATTGTTTCAATAAAAGAGAGGGGGGATTATAAAGTGCTTTTACTTTTTTATGTTTCATCGGGTTCTCAAATGAAAGCCAGCATAAAAGCCAACGACGTTCCGACATTCACGACAATATTCAGGCCGCACAAGATTTCCAGCCGTTTGGCGTCTTCGTGGCGGTTTGTTAACATCTGATAAACGATAAACAACGCGATGGCCGCAAACGGTAGATAAAAATAAATGATTTTCAAAGGAACCCCGAATCCCGGTGACGCCAGCATGGTCAGGCAGGTGAGCAGATTAAAAATGATATAAACCACTTTACCTTTTTGTTCGCCGATCCGGTAGAGCAGATTCTTTTTTCCTGCCGCCATATCCGCCTCATAATCGGGAAATTCATTAAGGAGAATAACGTTAAAAATGGAGAAGCCGATCGGCAGCCACAGCCAGTGTATGATGGGCGCGATTGCGGCGGTTTGGATGTAATAAGACGAAGCCACGGGCAGCCAGCCGTAACAAAAACCGATAAACATTTCGCCCACGCCACGTTTAACCAGCCGGATGGGTTCCGTGGAGTAGAAAAATCCGGGCAACGCCCCCAGGCAGCCCAGCATGAGCGTATAGGGGCCTGTCCAATAGACAAACTGAAGAACGATGCCGATCACGAAAGCAATAAGGAAGGCAATAATGCTCGTCCAACGGGCAACACGGGGGGGTATTTTACCTTCGATAAGCACACGGGTGCCGCCGGCAAACTGGTTTTTATGCAGGCGGCTGGCGATGGCATCTTCCTTTTGATCAAAGTATTCGCCGGCATGATGCGTCGAGAGCATGATCAGCATAACACCGGCAACGCCCAGAATAAACACTTCCAGATTAAAGGCGCCGGCTATTCGATAGGCCAGAAAAGTACCCAGAAGGAAGGGCAGGAGCCCCACGATGTGAAATGGCGGGCGAGAGAGAATGATCCATCCTTGCAGCGTCTGTTTAATACTGTTTTTCATAAATATTCGTGCATTTTCTTTCAGTTAGGTTAAGCAGGTTCCGGGCCGCCCTGATTGTGTGCGGACTACTAGCACATGGCGCAACGATTGTCAAAGAGGACAGTCTGGATTTAGCGCCGGTTTTGAAATTTTTCCCGAGCCCCGTGTTATCCGGGAAAAAAGATATTGTTTCAGCCGGGAAAACTGCACCGGAAAAGATGATGCACCATTACTTTTTTCTTGATTGTTCATTTTTTTCATGCTAGTCGTAGCGCCAATTTGAAGCATCGCACACGTTGTCCAACGAGGAAACAAGCAGGGTCGAACAAATGGTTGCGGTGTATCGGGCACAGGTTCTGAAAGTCTATTCTATCATGGTTGGCAGGATGATCAAGTTCGGGGTTCAGAACTTGAGAACAGCATGAGGGTCGCACCAAGCGGCGAATTATAAAACTAGACGTTTAATTTCATGAAAGGGGGGTGGCGTATGACAAAAGCAGAATTGATCGGGGTTATGGCAGACGAGGCGGGTATCACCAAAGCAGCAGCAGCAGATGCTCTGGATGCGTATGTCGCGGCAGTGACCAAAGAACTTAAAAAGTCTGGGAGACTTGGATTGGTTGGATTTGGCACGTTCTCCGTCGTCAAAAGAAAAGCAAGAGAGGGCAGGAATCCTCAGACCGGCAAGGCAATTAAGATTCCCGCAAAAAAAGTCGTGAAATTCAAGGCCGGCAAAACTCTGGCCGACAAAGTGAAATAGTGTTTTTTTAAGATTTTATTGAAACCAAGGCCTCCGCATTATTTATTTGACAATCGGAGGCCTTGGTGCATTTATTCATCAACAGCAAGGACAACGGCAAGGAGCTTTTGATTTGGCACGAAAAAGAATTCTCAGCGGGATGAGACCGACAGGCCGTCTGCATCTTGGAAATTTACATGGCGCTTTAGGAAACTGG
This sequence comes from uncultured delta proteobacterium, assembly GCA_903904655.1. Taxonomy (GTDB): domain Bacteria; phylum Desulfobacterota; class Syntrophia; order Syntrophales; family Smithellaceae; genus UBA8904. The sequence continues at coordinate 7,768 of CAIVDK010000088.1, forward strand.
GTCGAACTGCAGGAAAGCGGTGCTTACGACTGTTTTTACTTCGTGGCCGACTGGCACGCGATCACCAGTGAATACAGTTCGACGGAATGCATCAAAGACAATGGTGTGAGTATGGTGATCGACTGGCTGGCCGCCGGTCTCGATCCGGTCAAAAGCACGCTGTTTGTTCAATCGGCGGTCAAAGAACACGCCGAATTATTTTTGCTGCTTTCCATGATCACGCCGCTGGCCTGGCTGCAACGCAATCCGACCTATAAAGAAATGCAGGCGGAACTGACTTCGAAAGACTTATCCACGTTCGGTTTCCTGGGCTATCCCGTCTTGCAGGCGGCCGATATTATCATGTACAAGGCGTATGGCGTGCCGGTCGGCGTAGACCAGTTGCCGCATGTTGAACTAACCCGCGAGATCGCCCGCCGTTTCAATTTTCTTTATAAAGATGTGTTCCCCGTGCCGGAAGCGCTTTTAACCCGAGTACCCAAACTGCTGGGCATCGACGGTCGAAAAATGAGCAAGTCCTACGATAATTCGATTTATCTGTCCGACCGGGGCAAGGAACTTCAGCAGAAGGTCGCTTCCATGTTTACCGATCCGCAGCGGATGAGAAAAAAAGATCCGGGTAATCCCGACATATGCAATGTCTTCACTTTTCATGGATTATACACACCTCGGGAAACCGTGGCCGAAATCAATAAAGCCTGCCGCGTTGCCGGTATCGGTTGTATCGATTGCAAGAAAATGCTGGCGGCGCGCATCGAGGAGGCACTGGCGCCTGTCCACGAACGCATGGATTATTATCTGAGCCATCTGCAGGAAATTCATGATATCATAACGGACGGCAACGTCCGAGCGACCAAAATCGCTCGCGAGACCATGGAAGAGGTTCGCGAGGCCGTTAAAATTTAAAGACTTCTATGAACGAAGAACAGACGACAGATTATGCGATCAAGCTGGATATCTTCGAAGGTCCGCTGGACCTTCTGTTATATCTGATCAAAAAAAATGAAATCGATATTTATAATATTCCCGTCGCTCTGATCACCCAGCAGTATCTTGAATATCTGAATATTATTAAATCGCTGAATCTGGATCTGGCTGGCGAATATCTGGTCATGGCGTCCACCCTGATTCATATCAAGTCGCGCCTGCTCCTGCCTGTGCCGGAAGAGCCATCCGCAGAAGATCTGGAAGACGATCCGCGCGCCGAACTGGTCCGCCAGCTTCTGGAATATCAGACTTTCAAGGACGCAGCCGCAGAACTGACGCAAAGACCGCTTTTGGAACGGGATGTATTTAAACGGTCCGCAGCTTTGCCTGAAGAGATAAAAAATACAAATGCGGATGAAGATGAGCTGCTGGAAGTGAGTATTTTTGAACTGATTGAAGCCTTTCATCACATCGTTTCGCGTTTGGATAAAAAAGAGCTGCTGGAGATTGATCTGGAAAAATTGTCGCTGACGGATATTATCAACGATGTCATGGAGCGCCTGACACGCGAAAAAAATCTCACCTTTGAAGAATTGCTGGGAGAAAGAAAAGATCGTCGCCGAGTCGTTTATACATTTTTAGCCTTGCTGGAGCTTATTAAGCTCAGAATGATTAAAGCTTATCAGACGGCAACGTTTGGCGTCATTCGAATATTCCCGGCTGTGGAGTCTTAAATGGAAAATATTTCAGCTGTTATTGAAGCCTTAATTCTGGCGTCGGAATCGCCGCTCGCACTGGAGAAAATCTGCAGCGTGCTTACCGGCGTGGATAAAACTGAAATCAAGGAAGCTTTAGAGAAGCTGATCACTGGATATGAAGAACGCCAAAGCGGGATATGCGTGCAGGAGGTCGCGGGTGGTTTTCAGTTTCGCACAAGACCAGAGCATTCCGTCTGGGTCAAGAAACTCAAAGGCACGAAGCCTGCGTCATTGTCTCCGGCGGCGCTGGAAACGCTGGCCATTGTGGCTTACCGGCAGCCGATTGTAAAAATGGAAATTGAAAGCATTCGCGGTGTCGATGTCAGCGCGCCGCTTAAGGGCCTTCTGGAAAAGAAACTGATCCGTATCGTGGGACGTAAGGATGTGCCGGGTAAACCTATTATTTACGGCACGACCAAAAAATTCCTGGAAGTCTTCAACCTCAAAGAACTGGCTGACCTGCCGACGATGAGAGAGATGAAGGAGCTGACCTTGCAGCAGGAAGTCTATGAGCAGGAGGCCATTGATTTCGATGATGTCCTGCAGGAAGCACCGGACAAGGAATCCTTTATTTTAGATGAAGTTAGGCAAGGAGAACCACAAACTCCCCAGAAAACAGCCGAAACAAAGGAAGCCATCAATCAGGAGCCCTTTGAGCCTGAAATAATTGAGGATGAAACCACTTCATGAAAGAACGTTTACAGAAGATTATCTCCGCCGCCGGCATCGATTCGCGCCGTCATGCCGAAAAGTTGATCACGGCAGGACGGGTTAGCGTTAACGGCGAGGTTGTGAGGGAAATGGGCGTCAAAGCCGATCCACAAAAAGATGTAATCCGGATTGACGGCAATACCATTTCATTTGAAAAAACTAATTATTACATAGCATTGCACAAACCAGCGGAATATATCACTGCGATGTCCGATCCGCAGAACAGGCCGACTGTTGTTGATCTGGTCCGGGATGTTCCGGAAAGGGTCTACCCCATAGGCAGGCTCGATTATGATTCGGCTGGGCTATTGTTTCTGACCAATGACGGGGACTTTGCGCAAAAAATGCAGCATCCGCGTTTTCAGATACCCAAGACTTACCGGGCAAAGATTTCAGGACATTTAAGCTCTGAGGAATTTAAACAAATCACCAAGGGCGTTTCGTTGCCGGATGGCGTCTTCAAACCTGAGAATCTGAAAATTGAAAAGACCAATGATAAAAGCTGCTGGCTCAGTCTTACATTGCGCGAGGGCAAAAACAGGATTATTCGTAGAGGTTTTGAAACGGCCGGCCATCCGGTGACCCGACTGGTGCGCGAATCCATCGGCAACATTACTTTGAAAGGATTGAGAGAAGGCGAGTGGCGCTCTCTGACCGGCCAGGAAGTTCGCCAGCTACTCGATGAATCACAGAGCAAAAAAGGTAAAAATATTCTTGACAATCGATTAAAAATAAATAATAGTCGCCCACGTGCGAGATGACAAGCATCATAATATCAGGCAATTCTATCTGTAAATAGCCTTAAGGAGGGTGTATGAACAAATCCGGTCTTATTGAAGCTTTGAGCAAAAAGCTGAATTTAACGGAAAAAAAAGCAATTGATGTTGTTAACCTTGTTTTTAAAGGTTTTACCGATGAGTTAAAAAACGGCGACCGCATCGAAATTCGGGGATTCGGCAGTTTTGTCGTTAAAGAATATGGTTCCTACACGGGAAGAAATCCTAAAACGGGTACAAAAATAAAAGTTGAACCCAAGAAACTGCCTTTTTTTAAAGTAGGCAAAGAACTCAAAGATAGAGTAGATAAAAATAAATAGTAATCCTGCAAGTATTACTTATATTAAAGAAGGGGACTTGGTGTCAAGTCCCCTTCTTTATTCTTATTTTCTCATTTTTTCAACCCGGGTGTCCCTCTCGGCCAAGGCCGCGATAGCTGCCACCAAAACATCAACCTAAATTGGCATTCACAAAATCCCAGTTGATGAGGTTCGAAATGACCGCCGTGAGATAATCCGGTCTTCGATTTTGATAATCAAGATAATAAGCATGCTCCCAGACATCGATGGTAAGCAGCGCCTTCAGTCCGTGGGCCAGTGGGGTGTCGGCATTCGGCGTTTTGGTAATTTTTAAATCAGTTCCGTCTAAAACCAGCCAAGCCCAGCCGCTACCAAACTGAGTAACGCCGGCATTTTTAAGCTCTTCGACAAATTTGTCATAGCTGCCGAAGGTGGCATTAATTTTGTCAGCGATGGCTCCCTTAGGCACACCGCCTCCTTGCTGCTTCAGACATTTCCAGTAAAAAGAATGATTCCAGACTTGGGCGGCATTGTTAAATATTCCTGCTTTAGCCGGATCTTTTGCGGCATTTAAAATGATCTCTTCGAGTGTTTTTCCCTCCAGATCGGTTCCGGCAATGAGTTTGTTTAAGTTATCCACATACGCTTTGTGATGTTTGCCATGATGAAATTCCAATGTATTCGCGCTGATATATGGGGATAGCGCGTCTTTCGCGTAAGGCAGTTCAGGTAAGTTTATTGCCATGCTGTTTTTTCTCCTTTCCGATGTTATTTGTGGTTAGTATAGGCAGTCTATTTATTTTGTCAAATATAAGTTGGGGGTGTCTGCTCCGATGCCGGAAACGGAACATGGTTTCGCGCTCTGAATTTCAGCCAAATGGCGTTGAGAAACATGAAAACAGAAAAGATTAAAGCGGGCACAGCGGCTTCATTGTTGAAAATATATAGAGCAATCCCCCCGGCCAGACCGTAATTTTTCATGGTACCTAAAAGCAGAAGCGATGTAATGGTTGAATGGGGCACTTTGTAAAACCTGCCGATGAGCACTAAAGCGAGAGTGATCAAAAAGACGGTAGCCAAAGCAAGGACGGAAATTAAGATGATTTCTAAAGACCACTGCCTGATCAAATGCGCGTTATTGGCCGCCAGAGCATAAAAAACGACAAAAAAACATCCGCCCGAAATGTTTCCCTCATGGCGCTCAATCCGGGTATCCCACTTTCGATCAACGGCAATACGGGACAGAACAAGTGGCAGCACGATCAAGGTGACGGCTAGAATCATGAGTTTGTCGTAATGGATGGGAACAAACTTGAGAAATGCTATTCCGATCAGGGGAGTCAGGATGAGAGCGCCTAGATAAGCTCCGGCAAAAGCGGCCAGTGTCAACATCTTATCCCCGCGCAGTCTTTCACTCAGGGGCAGGAGGGCTACCGCGGGAGGAACGGCGGCGATCAGGACAAGGCCGATCCAGTATTTCTCATCACGGATCAAAAAAATGCTCCCCAGGATAATCAGGTTTCCCAAAACCAGGTAGTTCATCAGGTTGCCCCAAAGCGCCCCGGAAAGGAGCCTTTTGGGTTCATTGAGAAAACCACTGGGAAAACGAAGCAAGGTCACTGTGAGCACAATCATCAATGCCGGCAGAATCAGAACAGAAGCGGCTTGCGCGGCCTGCGGCCAATAAAGACCCAAAAAAATTGCGGCAACAAAGAGCAGATTGGAAAATGTTACAAAAATTTTGATCATCGATATCATGTTTCACCTCCGCAGGTGAGAAAGTTTCTTGGCCGCGAAAACAAAAAAAAGAAAGCAGATATTAAACATGACGATCATGGCACCTGCCGGTAAATTCAACAAAAAAGCAAACACGATTCCGCAAAGAACCGCCCCGACGGCGAAACCGACGGCGGCAATCATCGTGGTCCGGAAACTGAGGGAAAGCTGCAGGGCGGTGAGCGCGGGCAGAATCAGCAGCGCTGAAACCAGCATGATGCCGGCAACTTTCATGGCCAGCACAGCGGCAACGGCTGTCAGTAGGAAGAGAATGACATTGACCCGTCCGGTTTTGATGCCCATACTTTGAGCCAGTTCCTGATCAAAGGTCACCGCAAACAGATCGTCATAGAAATAAATGACCACGGCCACGACAATTAAAAAAACAATAAAAGAAAGGAGCAGTTCGCTGTTATTTACGGTTAGGATGTTTCCAAAAAGATAGCTGAACAAATCGACGTTGAATCCTCCGGACAGGCTGGCTAGAATAATACCCGCCGCAATTCCCAGCGAAGAAACAATGCCAATGGCTGCATCCGCGTTTATCTTTCTCGATGAGGTTAATTTGTAAATGGCCAGAGAGGAAACCATCACCAGCGGCAGCGCCGCCAGGGTTACATAAAGGGGACTGATACCGATTAAGAGGACAACCGCAACACTGCCGAACGTGGTATGGGCCAGGCCGTCGCCAATCAAAGAGAAACGCCGCAGGACGAGAAACAGACCCAAAAGCGCTGAAACGGCGGCAATCAGAACACCCGCGATCATTGCCCGTTGAACAAATCCGTAATGGAAGATGTCAAATAAATCCATCAGCCGTTGCTCCTGCTTTGGTCGTGTTGATGACAGATAAGGTGCTGGCTGATCGGACCGAAGAATCCGGTCATATCCGGGGACGTGCAAAAGTCCTTGAATGTTCCCGAAAAGATGACTTTCTTATCCAGATAAAGAAGATTTTGCGCGTATTGACCGATGACTCCGATGTCATGGGTTACAAGGATAACGGTTGTTCCGTCCGTCCGACTCATCTCCCGGGTGAGGGAATAGAAAATTTCCCGGGTTTCGGGATCCAGCGCGGTGGTCGGTTCATCAAAGATAAGCAAATCCGGACGTCTCATCAGCGCCCGCGCAAGCATGGCCCGCTGCTGTTCGCCGTAAGATAACTCGCCGATCAGACGCGAGGCAAGATGGCCGATCGCCATCATCTCCAGCGTGCGCCTCAGCGTTACCGGATCTTTTTTCGGCAAACCCATTTGAACGATTTCTGCAACCGTGCCGGGAAAATGGGTGTTCAATGCGCCGAGCCTTTGCGGCAGATAACCAATCTTTTCCCACTTTCGGAAATGACTTATGGACTCACCGAATAGCTCCACCCTTCCCTGCTCCGGACGTAAAATACCAAGAATATTTTTAATCAGAGTGCTTTTGCCCGAACCGTTGGGACCAACAATGCCCAGATAGATCCCCTTTTCCACTTCAAAGGTGACGTTGCTGATCACATCCAGGCCGTTGTACCGGAATGTTAAATCATCTACACGAATTATGGGCATTGCAATCCTTTTTTAAGATTCCCCAGATTTCTTTCCATCAGAGAGATGAATGATTCGCCGCTTTGGATATCCTTTTTACTGATGTCGTGTCCATTATTAAGCTTGAGCAGACCCGCCCCTGATTCTCCGGCAATGGTCTGGGCCAGTCTTGGCGCCATCATGTCCTCATAATAAATATACGTCAGTTTTTGTCCTTTGACTTGTTCAATCAGCGTTAATATCTGTTGCGGCGACGGTTCTGCTTCCGCCGACATGTTGTAGGCTGCCACATATTTTAAATTGTATCTGTAAGCCAGATAAGCAAAGGCCCAGTGGCCGGCGTGGAGGATGGTTCTTGTTTTACAGTTCTGTAATTGATCACGGTATTTTTGATCCAGTTCCAGCAGTTTGAGCTTATAGGACTGTGCGTTTTTTTTATAGGTCTCACTGTTTTTCGGATCTTTGTTGATGAAGGCTGTCGTGATGTTGTCGATCATTTTCTGCGCATTCGCGAAGTCCAGCCAGGTATGCGGATCAAATTTGGCCGCGTGTTCCATGTCGTTTTCTTGTCGGGCAGGTGGAGCCTCCGCATCATGCTGATGTAACGCCGACAAAGGCAGTAAGGAAGCACCTTGTCCGGCTTCGACCGTCAGCATATTTGTTTTTTCAGCGGCGGCATTGATAATTTTGTAGGCCCACTGTTCCATTTCAAAACTGGTGAAAAGGAAAATATCCGTTTTGCTGACCCGGACGATATCATTGGGCTTCAATTCGTAGTGATGGGCGTCCGTCGCAGGCGGCAGCAACATGGTAACGGTGACTTTATCTCCGCCGACGTTACGGGCAAAATCGTACAGAGGGAAAATCGTGGCCATAACTTTCAAACGGGTATCTTTCCCAACAGGCTCCTCCGTCTGCTTGCAGGCTAGAATCAATGACAGCCCGATAATCAGAACAAGAAAACATTTTTTTGTAAACGCCATCATGGCCCATTCTTTCCTGGTTTACTTTGCAACTTCGTATGGTGTGCCTGTGTACCAAAATTGCAGCTTAGTTGCAACAGTCATAAATACCCGCAAAATCATTTACGATAAATATCATAAAATCTTTGTTGAATGTATAAAACGTTTATGGCCGGGCGCGCCCGTCATCCTGGTTATTGGGGCAGTTTAATTTTCTGCCCCAATAATAAAACATCGGAATCCGTCATGTTATTGAGGCGACGCAATTCAGCGACGGTGATGGAACTGCTTTTGGCTAGAGAAAACAGCGTATCGCCTTTTTGAACCGTGTATTTCCCCAGAAGTCTTCCGGCGGCGGTCTCTCGTTTGGCAACCGGAACAATAATTTTCCGACCGATATAGAGAGGATCGTTGATTTTCAGCTGATTCAGCTTTAAAAGCAAAGCAAGGCTCGTTTCATGTTGTCTGGCTATCGCATTCAGATTATCACCGCGTCGAACGCGATACGTTATTGTTTCCACCGGACGAGTGTTGCCCACGGCCTTTTTTAACGCGGACGCGTCGTTGTCTTCTTTTTTGCTTGTGTCACGGGCCGACGCAACAGAAGATGAACCGGAAAAGTAATTGGCGACGGATGATGCAACCGCTGAAGCGATCGTTTTCCTGAAGCTGCCTGTTTTCAATGTGAGCTCTTCCTGTGGATGGGAGATAAAAGCCGTTTCCAGAAGCACGGCAGGGGTATCCAGCAATTTCAATACACGAAAGGGCGCCTCATGAAAGTTGGGATACTTCAGACATTGCACCCGGCCAATCTGATCTAGCAAACCGGCGGCAAATGTTTTAGACAGATTGATGGTGTTGGTTTGAAACATATTCAAGATGATTTCATCGGATTGGTTATTGCCTTCGCCGTAGGGGGCACCACCGATGATATCGGACAGGTTTTCGTTGTTCGCCAATAATTTTGCAGCCTCATTACTTGCGGCGCCCGTGGAGAGACAATACACGGAACTGCCTCTGGCCTGACGGTTTCTCGCTGCGTCGGCATGAACGCTGATGAAGAGGCTCGCGCTGGCCTGCCTGGCCATGTTTAGACGCTTGCTGAAAGATACATAATAATCTCCGTCGCGGGTTAATATCGCACGATATCCGGGCATGGTATCAATCGCTTTTTTTATTTCACGGCTGATGGCCAGTACGACATGCTTCTCATACGTTCCGTTTTTACCCACGGCGCCGGGATCTTCTCCGCCATGGCCGGGGTCAATCACAATCACTCTTTTTTTTACGGACGGCGGCATCCGTTCCTTAACGACTTCTTTTCTTACGGCCTGTGCCACAATAATATCCACAACGACGCGGTCAGGCTTATCCATGAATTTTTTTAACTTGAATACTTCCGCTTTTAAAGGTTGATCGAGCATAATTTCAATTTTACATTTATTGTCGTCCGCGGTTGTGAAAGTGATTTTGCTGATGCCGTGTTTGCCGATTATCTTTTGAGCGAGCATTGATGAATGAAAAGAGGCATCGGAAAATTCCAGAGTGATAAGATTCCCCCTGATGTTAAACCGATAGTCCGGTTCAGTGCTGAGATCAAACACAACACGCGTGTGATCAGGTGCGCTCCAATACCGGATATTGGATATTTCGGTCGCGGCGAATCCTTGAGAAGACCAGCAAGCAATAGCAAGAATCGCCAGACAATATAATATTTTCTGTGTTAGCTTTCGCTTTCCAGAACGCATGGAATGAAAGTAACAAATTTCCACAGCAACTGCAAGAAAAGGATTGGAGATCAGGCTGAAGGCCGACCCCCTTGCTAACCTAAAGGTCACGCGAGGGGGCGCGAGGCTGAAGGCCGAAGGCTGAAGACCGAAGACCGAAGGTTGTTAGTATGAAGCAGGGTTTGTGGTAAGCCAAATATAACGTGCTTGCTAAAAAGGTTTCTTCATCAATATAAACTATCACCTGTACATTATAACCTTCAGCCTACAGTCTTCAGTCTATTAACCTCCTTGGAAAAACGGTTGACAATGCCTTTCGTAAATGCGAATTTTGGCGCACTGCTCTCAGGAGGACATATCTATGCAGGAAAACCGTTTTAAAGAGGCTTTATTGAATCCCAATATATTCCCGGTCACCTGGGAACTGGTGCCGGGAAGGGGCGCGAAAGAAGCGGTCCAGGATAAGACCATGACTCTGGCCGGACAGGCCGCTTCGGGGGGAACTATCCATGCCCTGACCCTGACGGACAATCCGGGGGGAACCCCGGCCATGTCCGCTGATTTCATTGGCGGTGAAATTCTGAAACTGGGCATCGAGCCCCTCGTCCACTTTACCTTCAAAGATAAGAACCGCAACGCAATCGAAAGCCAGCTCTATGCCCTGGATCGGGCTGGGGTCAGAAACCTTCTGGTGATGAGCGGGGATTACCCCGTATCCGGCTACCAGGGAAGACCCGCCCCGGTCTTTGATCTGGATCCGATCCATGCCCTGCAACTGATATCGGACATGAACCGGGGGCTTACGTATCCGGGAATCAAAGGTAATGTGCAACACCAGCCCAGCGTTTTTTTTCCCGGAGCTGTCGTTTCTCCCTTCAAGGCAACCGAAGCAGAGCAGATGGTCCAGTATTTCAAACTGAAAAAGAAGATCGATGCCGGTGCGCAATTCATCGTTACGCAACTGGGATACGATGCCCGAAAATTTCATGAAGTATTGCTCTTTATGAAACAAAACGGTTTCAACATACCGCTTATGGGAAACATTTATATCCTTCCGTTTGGTGCGGCCAAAATGATGAACCGCAACAACCTGCCAGGCAGTGTCGTCACGAATAAACTTCTCGAGGATCTTGATCGGGAGCGAAACGATCCCGACAAGGGAGAAAAAGCCAGAACCCTGCGCGCCGCCCGGATGTATGCGGTCATGAAAGGAATGGGGTTCAGCGGGGTCCATATCGGCGGCCACAATATAAAATTCGAACAGGTGGAAGACATTATCCGGCAGGGTGAAGCGCTTGCCTCCCAATGGATCGATCTGGTTCGGCACTTCGATTATCCTATTGACGGCGGTTTTTATTACTTTGAGCGAGATCCGGACACGGGCCTTAACCGGGAGACGCCGACGAAACGACAATCCCGGTCGCTCGATGCCAAAATCGAATGTTCCTACAGTTTATCGCGGCTCTTCCATAAATTGATGTTTGAACCTGGGAAAAAACTTTACAGCGTCATGAAGAGCCTCTGTCGTAAAGTGGAAGGGACAAAGATGGAAGGCTTCTTTCATAAGCTGGAACACTTCAACAAAATCATGCTCTTTGACTGCAAGGACTGCGGAGACTGCGCCCTCATCGATATCGCCTACCTCTGTCCGATGTCGCAATGCCCGAAAACCCAGCGCAACGGCGCTTGCGGCGGGAGCTTCCAGGGGTGGTGCGAGGTTTATCCCGGAAAGAGACAGTGCATTTATGTCCGGGCCTACGCCCGATTGAAGAAACACGGAGAGGAAGTGCACCTGTCCAAAGATATTGTTCCACCCTGCAACTGGGATCTTTATCAAACGTCATCCTGGATCAATTTCTATCTGGGTAAAGATCATACTTCAAAAAAACAAGGCAGTCGTTTGCCCGGATAGTAAAAACGGAGTATATTTTTACTGCATGAACCGCAATGGCCCTGTGCAGACGATACTTGGTGCAATATCTTTTCGCAAATCGTGATTATTGATTGAACATTGGGATTAGATAGTGTAAAAGTTCCAAGCGTGGGCGATTAGCTCAGATGGATAGAGCGCTGGCCTCCGAAGCCATAGGCCGCGAGTTCGAGTCTCGCATCGCCCACCAATTTAATTCCTTTAAGATCAGAAATCCTTATCTTTTATCTTTGACTTAATAATTGTGAAATAGCTTCCTCTGAAGTCAAGAAAAGCCATTCTTAAAAAAACTAAATTTGAATCAGTAATCTTTGACTAATTATGTATTCGGAATTCCTTGTGGAGAATTTTTAAAGTCATTTAGTTGTAGATGGAGATAGCGATTCAGCAGATTGGACGATCTTGGAAAATTATTAGTAGGACTTTTTTTATTGTTAGATTCCTGTAATAAACAGACGAGCATGTTATTGAATGCATTAGACTACAACCAATAATATAAACTATTTACGATCGACAAACATCGACACAGCGCCACACATTTTGTGGCCAAGATTCTATTGACAGACAAGACCGCATTTCCTATACTGCCTCTCACAAAAAGGAAGTTCTTATAAATTAATATACCGGGGCGAATTCTGTGACAAGATATAAGCTGACAAGTTATGTTCTGGTAAGCTGCCTGATTCTCATCGGTTTTTCAATTCTTGCCGGATGTACCCAGAATGTACCAGATACGACCATTGTGAAGACCGACGCCGGCTATATTTCAGGAATTAATGATAATGAGAACGGACTCCGGATTTATCTCGGCGTACCCTATGCATCACCCCCTACCGGGGACTTACGTTGGAGATCAACGGTACCGATGCAGCCGTGGACCGGCATAAGAAGCGCATCCGAATTTTCTGCTTTCTGTCCCCAGCCACCCCATTCAGACACCTCCGGAGATGGTATGAGTGAAGACTGTCTGTACCTCAACGTCTGGACGCCAGCGAAAAGTGCTGACGAGAAACTCCCGGTCATGGTCTTCATCCATGGCGGGGCATTCGCCGAGGGAACCGGTTCTTACCCACTGTTTAACGGGTCCGCGCTTGCCAGGAAAGGCGTGGTCGTTGTCACGTTCAATTATCGCTTGGGCGCTCTCGGGTTCCTCGCCCATCCCCAGCTGAATAACGAGTCCATAAACAATGCCTCCGGCAATTACGGGATTCTTGACCAGCAGGCAGCCCTGAACTGGGTCCAGAAAAACATCGGGAATTTTGGGGGAGAGCCGTCACGGGTGACCATATTCGGGCAATCGGCTGGAGGTGCAAGCATCCTTGTACATCTCGTAAGTCCGCAGAGTAAGGGGCTCTACCAGCAGGCCATCGTCCAAAGCGGCCCAATCTGGACAAACGGGACTATCCTGAATATCTACAATTCAAAAGCCGATGCAAAACGGTACGGGGAGGAGTACGCAAAAAGTCTCGGATATGAGAGTCCTGATGCCATTACGCAGATGCGAAAATTGAGTGCCGAGGACCTGGTCAATAATACACCGTGGCCGGCCTCCGCGTTCTGGCGCATACGCACCCTGCGGTTCAAGCCGGCAATTGACGGATGGATTATTCCGGACTTCCCGGACAATATGTTTCTCCAGCGCCGTGAAAACCCGGTACCCTTGATCGTCGGGTGCAATGCCAATGACGGGATTACCCTTACCGCGAATGCAAACATGTCCGTTCCGGAATACCAGGCATTCATCCGGAACGTATTTGGAAAGAACGCAGATGCAGTTCTTGCAAAATACCCTGCCGTTACCCCCGATGAGGTCCAGCTGCAGTTAAACCATCTTATGACCGACTACGACTTTAAGGATTCTGCGAAGTTTGTGGCGGGATCGATGGCAGACATTCACCCTAACACGTACCTTTACCTGTACTCCTATGAACTGCCCAATCAACCGTACGGAGCACTCCATAGCAGCGAGCTCTTCATGGTGTTCCGTCCACCCGGTACATATCCGGATCCCACGAGTACCAGAGTCTCGGCGAATATGATGGATCTCTGGACCCGTTTCGCGAAGACTGGCGACCCGAACGGAGGGGTGAATGTCACCTGGCCTAAATATACCCGTGAACACGGCCAGTATCTTGACATCGGGGATACTCTGACCGTGAGGAGCATTACAGACTACAGGAAACCATAAAAAAAATGGTTGACACAAGGGTAGTATGAAAACAGTGTAGTATGAAAACAGATGTAAAAACCGGAATCCCCATAGCGGTACTTTGACACTCGTGGTTAGATTCTCTACTTTTTTTAGCACAAGCCATAGACAAATGCCTATTCCGCTGATTTCGCCATGTGATTCCGAAGGATGTCGCCACCCTGTTCCGGATCATGTGATAGAGGGGCAGGTCTTGAAATAAGAAGATGAACCATGATAATTTACATAAAGCATTGAATAGAATAGATGGCGTGGCCATGAAACTGCCCATTTCACAGGAATCCAAGACCAGGTTGCGTGATTACATGGAATCCATGAAGAAAAACATGGATCGCGCCCCCTTGGTTTACAGGACGATTTTCCTCAGTCCCGAACTGGAAACATGTCGGAAGCTCTACCGGCCAGCCAGAGTGACGACCATGGTAACAAAACAGGAAGAAACCGTAACAGAAAAGACGGTCCGGCAGTTTACGCGGGTAAAGACCCTAGATTTTTATGCGACCAGTTCGCTTCGCTGATCATTGACCGGATACAGATGCCCAGAGAAAGGAAGGCTTTGTATCATCAGTTCTTTGATGATTTAAAGGAAGTGCTCGTCGAGATGTTCAAGGATGTTCATTATTGGTACATTCTGATGCCGATTAAAATATCCAATCATGGGACAATACAAAAAATCTACAATCAATACAGGACTAAGCTCGCAAAAAAAGAAATGTGGATTTATCCCCGAATGGATCAGTTTGAGAGCATCGCAAAGAAAACATTTTATGTATTACATAAGAGGGTTTAGGGCTGAGACGGGGATCATGTTTTTTTATGTTATGGAATAAAAAAGTCAGGATATTAATGAATGGCATTGTCCAGATGTTTCATAAACTCAGTGCGGGAAATTTCTCTCGCACCGAATCTTTCCATATGCGCCGTGGTTATCTGGCAGTCGATCAGTTCAAAGCCCTTTTCTGCAAGCGTTGTGGCATATGTGGCAAAGGCGACCTTTGATGCGTCGCTCTTTTTTGCGAACATCGATTCCCCAAAAAAGGCTTTGCCCATTATAATTCCGTAGAGGCCGCCCGCAAGTTCATCACCATCCCATGCCTCGGCAGAATGGGCATAACCGGCCTTATGCAGCCTGATATACGCCTGTATCATATCATCGGTTATCCAGGTGCCCTTTTCTCCCGTTCTGGTTATGGTAGCACAGTTTCTGATAATATCTTCAAATGCGGCATTGGTTGTAACGCGGTAAATGCCTTTCTTGATGGTCTGTCGCAGGCTTCGTGAAATTTTCAGCTCTTTCGGAAATAAAACAAGACGGGGTGCAGGCGACCACCAGAGTATGGGAGATTTGCCGGAATACCACGGGAAGATCCCCATCGAATAGGCGAGCACCAGCCGGTCAACGCTCAGATCGCCGCCAACTGCGAGTAAGCCATCGTCGTCGGCCAGTTCGGGCGGTGGGAAAACAAGTTCCTTGGTCAATTTATAAACGGTCATTCTGTTAGTTTAATCGAGCGCGCGATACTTGAATTCGAGCTTTCCCTTTTTAAGGTCAACGGTTACGCTGCCGCCCTTTTTCAATCTGCCAAACAGCAGTTCTTCGGCGAGCGCATCTTTGATCTCTGTCTGAATGAGTCTGGCCAGCGGCCTTGCGCCAAATTTATCATCATACCCCTTTTCCGCAAGCCAGTTTCTGGCGCCATCGGTCAGGTCCATCTTGACCTTTTTCCCTCCGAGCTGCCTGCCCAGGTCATTCATAAACTTGCCGACCACCTTTTTCATGGCTGCGGGGGTAAGCGGGTTGAAGGTAATGATCGCGTCAAGCCGATTCCGAAATTCAGGGTTAAAGAGTTTTTTTATCGCCTCGCCACCCTTTGACCTTGCATCGTCTTTTCTGTCACCGAATCCTATCGCGCCCATATCCATCGCCTTTGCGCCCGCATTGGAGGTCATGATGAGGATGACATTCCGAAAGTCAGCTTTCTTTCCATTGTTGTCTGTCAGTGTTGCGTAATCCATCACTTGCAGCAATATACTGAAGATGTCGGGATGCGCTTTTTCGATTTCATCCAGCAACAGCACAGTGTAGGGGTGTTTCCTGATTGCATCGGTCAGCATGCCGCCCTGGTCAAAACCGACGTAGCCCGGAGGTGCGCCTATCAGCCTCGATACAGTATGCTTCTCCATATATTCGCTCATGTCGAAGCGGGTGAATGTCACACCCAACACATTTGCCATCTGCTTGGAGACCTCGGTCTTGCCGACGCCCGTAGGACCGGCAAAAAGGAAAGAGCCGATGGGCTTCTCAGGAATGCCGAGGCCCGCGCGCGACCTCTTGATGGCGGAG
>CAIVDK010000089.1 GCA_903904655.1 uncultured delta proteobacterium
GGGATTTTCAGATTTTCTGCCAGATGCGGAATCAAAACCAGCGACGTGACGTCTTCACCGTGTGCCGCCGCTTCCTGGCCGGTGGCGATAACCGCGTCTGTGCCAAACTCCTGCGCGCGCTTGGCATGCTTCAGATTGACAACCGTGGCAAAAACCTTTCCGCCGTACTTGTGCGCTTCCTTCACAATCCAGTCGCCTTTACCCAGGGCAAAGTTAATCACGGGCACTTTTTCCTGCAAAAGGACTTTCGCGTTTTCCGCCGCGCCTGGAAACATCAACGACGCATTAGCGCCGAATGGTTTATCCGTCAGCTTCCGAATTTCACGGATGGCCTCCTTGGTTTGCAAACTGGACAGCGGTCCTGTTGCCAGAATGCCCAGTCCCCCAGCGTTGGATACCGCCGCGACCATTTTCGGCGTGCTGATCCAACTCATGCCGGAGAGCACAATCGGGTACTTAATGCCGACCATTTCAGTTAATCGTGTTTTCATGGTTTCTCCTTAATTATGATTATAATCTCGTCAACTCTTTGCGCGTCAGTTGCCACAAAGCTTTGCGGCTCTGGCCGAGCGCTCTTTAGCTTCGGCCGCCATTCTCTCCATCAGTTCTTTGCATGTGGGTATATCGTGGATCAGTCCGATAGACTGACCGACCATGAGCGGTGCGTAATCCACATCGCCCGTTTCCCAAGCTTCCTTCACTTTCTGGCCGGATAAAAGAGGTATAAGCTCTTCAAATCCGCCGTGCCTTGCTTCAATGGCCAGCACTTCTTCGATGACTTTAGATTTCAGACCGCGCCCCTGCAGACCGATGGATTTTCCATAAATCACTGTATCGAATTCCTGCCGGTGGATCAGTTCCTGTTTGATGTTTTCGTGAACCTCGCATTCCTTTGTGGCAATAAAGCGGCTGGCCATCATTACGCCCTCGGCACCCAGCGACAATGCTGCAGCGAGCCCAAAGCCGTCCGCGATTCCGCCGACAGCGACCACGGGAATCTTTACCGAAGAAGCAATCTTGGGTGTCAGCACCATGGAAGTGACGTCGTCATTCAACGGGTGGCCGCCTTCTTCAATGCCCGCCGCGTAAATGCCGTCAAAGCCGATTTTTTCCGCATGCACCGCGTGCCGCAGCGCGCCAACCTTGTGAAACATTTTTACGTTGGCTTTCTTGAGCAATTCAACCGCTTCCATTCCCGCTACTTTATCCAGCGGCGTTCCGGAAAACTCAATGCCGGCAACCCTTTCTTCGGCGCAGACTTTAACGTACATTTTGTGGTGTTCCGGCGTGATCCGCACCGACGGTAAAAGCGTAATCGCCACGAAGAAAGGCTTATCGGTGAGTTTGCGTGTTTCCCGGATGGCCGCGCGTAAGTCGTCCGCCGTTTCATAGTTGCCGGCGGTCAGATTGCCGATGCCACCCGCGTTGGACACCGCCGCACATAGGTTCGGTTTGCAAAGCCACATCATTGCACCGCAGATAATCGGGTACTTTACACCGAACATTTCCGTAATTGCTGTTTTAAACATAGATGCCTCCTCAGCTTGGTTTTTGCCGCCTAATCTTCGCGGTCTTGTTCTTTGATTGTTTCAAACTCTTTTGAATATTTTGCTCTACCTGCCGCTGAAATAGACGCCGCAGCAGATAATCGCGGTAGAAATCGCCGATCCTTGTAAGCTCGGCGGTGATCAGAATGTTTTCTCTGGTCGATTTACCGGCAACAATTTTGCGCCGGAGGGCCATCTCCTTTTCGACAATATTCTTACCCAGCTCAACCAGAAAGGACAGATCAGTTTGCGCCATTCCCAGTCCGGCAAGTTTCCGGATGCCGTCGCGCCCCACACGGACATCGTCTTCATTGTACAGCGATTTATCCGCGCCGGCCGTAAAGGGGATCAAAATGCCCAGTTTTTCTGCCTGTTTTAAATCTCTTTCCGTCATGCCGGTAACCTCAAGAAAAGTTTGCCGATCAACCAGTCCGCGGCCGATGCGGTTGTTGAAACCGAAAACGGCGTTTTCGACCGTTTCCGCTTCCGGTAAACTGAGACCTTCGTCCATGCGGCGTAAAATATTTTTTATGAGGTAGAGCGGGAAGTAGCGTTTTTCCTTAAGATCCTGAATGGCGCGCAACCTGTCAATACAAGCCTCGTCGTAGTAGGCCATTTTTTCATTGGCCTTTTCGGGCCTTGGCAAAAGCCCCTCTCCGACATAGTAGCGGATGGTCGAGGCCGGAACATTGCTTCGTTTTGCTATTTCGCCGATTTTTAGTTTCATTCGTCAGACCAAACATTAAAGTTGAGGTTTAATGTTATAGTGCGGTTGCTGGCCGCTGTCAAGAAAATAATAAAATAATAAATAATGGAGTAAAACAATGGATAAAATAATTGACAGCCATCCGGAAGCTCCCTATACTTCACGCCGCGTTAAATATTTTCATCCGGGAGATATGTTTGTGAAAAATAATCACTGGCTTATCGCGGCAATTGCCGCATGGATGCTGGTCGTGATTCCTTTGATCTCAACAGGAGAGGTCCGCGCCGCTTATCCGGATCGATCCATAATCATCCTGGTCGGGTTTGTTCCCGGCGGGAGCATGGATTTGAGTGCCCGGGCTCTGGCCAAATCGGCGGAAAAGATTCTGGGACAACCGGTCATTATCGAAAACAAACCTGGCGGAACGGGTACGGTGGCGCTGGCCGCGCTGCTCTCCCAGAAGCCTGACGGTTATACACTTTGCGGTACACCCAGTTCGGTTCTGATCCGCGTGAGCCAGTTTCAAAAAGTTCCCTTCAAACCCTTTACCAGTTTCAAGCCCATCATCGGTTTTGCCGAGCCGCAATTAGGTATCGTTGTTAAAAAAGACGCGCCTTGGAAAACACTCAAAGACCTGGTTGCGGATGCCGCAAAACATCCGGGTAAAATTAAATATGCAACCACCGGCGTTGGCAGCACAACGCAAGCCGCGGTGGATGAAATCGCCGCAGGACATAAGCTGCAAATGATTCACATACCCTATAAGGGCAGCATGGAAGCCCTGACTGCTGTTTTAGGCGGCCACGTTGAGTTTGCCTCGCTCACATCGGAATTGATTCCGTCAGTTAAGGCGGGTCAGACACGGCTTCTGGCCGTTATCAGCGAAAAAAGATCGCCGAAATTCCTGGACGTCCCCACGCTGAAAGAGCTGGGTTATAATTTTGCCAATGATGCGGTTTTTGCCATTGTCGCCCCCTCCGACATCGATCTGGCCATCGCCAAAAAGATCGAGGAAGCTTTCGCGGCAGCCACAAAAAGCAGGGAATATCTGGATGCACTCGATAAAATCAACATGCTCCCCGTCTATTATGACGGTAAGGCGTTCGACGCTTTTTTAAGATACCACTGGAAAGTCATTAACAAAAATTTGAAATCCACCGGCGCCATCAAAGAAGCGGCAACCCTGCCGGAATAATTTTACGGGGCATGACTGCCCAAGGGATTTACAAAATGGACCAACGTAACATGATCAGCAGCATGATTCTCTTTCTGCTGGCTGCTTTTGTCCTGATTACATCGCTGGGACTGGGGATCGGCTCTGTGAGCAATCCCCAGTCCGGTTTTATGCCTTTCTGGATAAGCCTGCTTATGCTCGCCTTTAGTCTGATCCTTTTCGTTACGGCTTATAGAAACAGCTCAAGCAGAGTGCGCTTGGCGGATTTATGGCATAAGCTCCACTGGCAAAAAAGCGCTCTGGCTGCGGCATTTCTGGCCGCTTATATCTTCTTCTTGCCCTGGGCAGGCTATCTGATAGCCACCAGCGTTTTGATGATCGTTTTGTTTCGTCTGACTTCCATGAAAACCTGGACGGCCGCTCTCGGCGCTATGCTGGCGGTCTTTTTCAGTTACGGATTGTTTTCCTTTATCCTTAAAACGCCACTGCCCAGAGGCATTTGGGGCTTTTAATTTTTTTCGTAAGCGGAGTAATATTATTTGGACGCGTTAAACGGCTTATTCTACGGATTCTCTGTCGCCTTCGAATTTCATAATCTGTTGCTTATGTTTGCCGGCTGCCTTTTGGGAACACTGGTCGGCGTTCTTCCCGGTATCGGTCCGGTCGGCGCAATATCCATCTTACTGCCGTTAACGTTTCAGCTGCCGACCGCGGGTGCGATCATCATGCTGGCGGGCATATACAACGGCGCCATGTATGGCGGATCGACCACCTCCATTTTGATCAATGTGCCGGGAGAGACGGCCTCCGTCATGACCTGTTTGGACGGTTACGCGATGGCACGCAAGGGACAGGCGGGGGCGGCGCTAGGCATTGCCGTCTTCGGATCGTTTATCGCCGGAACGGTGGGACTGATCGGATTGCAGTTGATTGCCGGGCCGCTCTCCACGCTGGCTCTGAAGTTCGGCCCACCGGAGTACTTCGCGATTATTCTGCTGGGATTCACGTTTATCGTGTATCTGGCCCAGCGCTCGATGAACAAGGCGGTACTGATGGCGCTTACCGGCATTACGCTCAGCCTGATCGGTCTCGATCCTATCACGTCACAACAGCGGCTCACTTTCGGCAACATTAACTTATTCGAAGGACTTGGCGTCGCACCGGTGGCCATCGGCCTGTTCGGACTTGCTGAAGTACTGGGTAATCTCGAAAAAACCGCTTCGGCCAAAATTCTTAACGTCAAAATCAAGAATATGTTTCCCGACAAAAGCCAGTGGCTGCAGGCCAAGTGGGCGATTGTACGCGGCACTGTGATTGGTTTTTTTCTGGGGATTTTACCGGGCGGCGGCCCTGTGCTCTCCACTTTCATTTCCTACGGGGTGGAAAAAAGAGTATCGAAACATCCGGAGCAATTCGGACAGGGCGCGATTGAAGGCGTGGCCGCGCCGGAATCCGCCAATAACGCAGCCGCATCTACATCTTTTATACCACTTATGACGCTGGGCATTCCGCCCAATGTCGTGCTGGCCGTTTTGTTCGGCGCGTTCCTTATCCACGGTATAACGCCTGGCCCCATGATGATGACGCAGCATCCGGAAATATTCTGGGGCGTCCTCGCCAGCATGTATCTGGGCAATGTCATCTTGCTGATTTTGAATCTTCCCCTGATTCCGCTCTGGGTACAGATACTGCGGATTCCGGACAAGATTCTCTACCCGCTTATTATCCTTTTTTGTCTGGTCGGCGCATACAGCATCAACAACAGCGTCTTCGACATTGGCGTTATGGTTCTTTTCGGCATCATCGGTTATCTGCTGAAAAAATTTGATTTTGAGGCCGCTCCGCTGATTTTGGGTTTTGTTCTCGGCCCCATGTTTGAAGTCAATCTCAGACGCTCGCTTCTGATGTCACAGGGCAGCTTTGGCATCTTTGTTGAAAGGCCGATTGCGATTGTTGCTTTGATCATTTGTGTCATTCTGATTACCCTGCCAATCTATCAAGCGATTAGAAATAAATACATTGTGAAGAGGTAATATAACCAATTGGCGCATAATCGCAGCAATGGTTGGATACTAATGATTGAAAGATTTAGCCTTTACCGGAGTACTTCTTTAATTTCTCTTGTGTAGTCAGTGACAATTTTCACCAGTTCTCTGTTATTCCGATTTTCATCAATCAGCTTGACGATTGCGCTGCCAATGACAACACCGTCGGCGACGGCTCCGATTTCTTTGGCCTGGGCCGCATTGGAGATGCCGAAGCCCACGACTATCGGCATTTTGGTGAGTTTGCTGATTTTTGACACGTCGCGCGCGATGTCGTCGATTTTCGGTGCGATGGTGCCGGTGACGCCGGTGATGGAAATGTAGTAGAGAAATCCCGTAGCGTTCCGGACAATATTTTTCAACCGGTCTTTTCCGGTCGTTGGTGCGACAAGCGATATGAAATCGAGGCCGACCGCGTCGGTATGAATCCGCAGTTCCTGCGCTTCTTCTTGCGGCAAATCAACAATCAGCACGCCGTCCACGCCGGCTGTTTGTGCGGCCTTTGCAAATTTCCCAACACCGTAGGTAAAAATCGGATTGAAGTACCCGAAAAGCAAGATGGGAATTTGTGATGATTGGCGAATATCGGCAACCAGATCAAGCACGCCCTGCAGTGTGGTCCCGGTTTTGAGCGCGCGTTGCGAGGCAGCCTGAATAACTGGGCCGTCGGCCGTGGGATCGGAAAAAGGAACACCAACCTCCAGAATGTCCACGCCCGCTTTCTCCAGCTCCAGAATTAATGCTTTTGTAATGCTAAGCGATGGATCACCCGCCGTCAAATAGACCACCAGTGCTTTTTCGTTTTTAGCGCCTAAAGATTTAAATCTCTCTCCAATTCGTCCCATAATATTCCTCACATTGTCTCAATTATCGTCTGCGCGTCTTTGTCGCCTCGTCCGGAAAGACAAATCACCAGAATCTTATTTTTCTTTATCTGCGGCGCAATTTTCATGGCGTAGGCAATCGCGTGCGCGCTTTCCAGCGCGGGAATGATGCCTTCTCGGCGCGACAGGAAAGAAAACGCCTCAACGGCTTCCGTATCTGTCACTGTCACATACGTTGCGCGCTTCGTCGCGGCAAAATAAGCGTGCTCCGGCCCGACACCGGGGTAATCCAGACCCGCCGCGATGGAATAGGCATCGCGCACTTGGCCATGCTCATCCTGCAACAGATACGTTTTGTTGCCGTGCAGAACGCCGACTTTCCCGCCATTAATGCTCGCGGAATGCTCAGTCGTATTCAAGCCGCGGCCCGCTGCTTCCACCCCAAACATCGCCACTTCCTTTTCGTTGCGAAACGCATAAAAAGTGCCCATCGCGTTCGAACCCCCACCCACGCAAGCTACGAGAAAATCGGGATTTCTGCCTTCCATTTTGTTTAGCTGTTTTTTAATTTCTTTACCGATGACCGACTGAAAATTGCGTACCATCATGGGATAGGGATGAGGCCCTGCGGTTGTGCCGATAATATAAAATGTGTCGCGGACGCTTCCGACCCAGTAGCGCATGGCTTCGTTCATCGCGTCTTTGAGCGTTGCCGTGCCACTTTTAACCGGCACCACTTCCGCGCCCAGAATTTTCATGCGGAAAACATTGGGCGCCTGGCGGCGGATGTCTTCCTCGCCCATGAATATCTTGCATTCCATCCCGAAAAGCGCTGCGACAGTAGCGGTGGCCACGCCGTGCTGTCCCGCTCCGGTTTCGGCAATAACTTTTTTCTTGCCCATCCGGCGGGCCAGCAGCGCCTGTCCTAGCGTATTGTTGATTTTGTGCGAGCCGGTATGATTCAAATCTTCGCGCTTGAGATAAATCTTCGCGCCAGCCAAAGCCTTAGTCATCCGTGCAGCAAAATAAAGAGGGGTCGGACGCCCTGCATATTCACGCCGATACCAGTCAAATTCTCGGGCAAAGGATTTGTCCTTTTGGGCTTTGCCATAGGCCTCTTCCAATTCGAGTAACGCGGTCATCAGTGTTTCCGAGGCATAGCGTCCGCCAAAAATATCAAAATGCCCATTTTTATCCGGTAGTGTTTTCATGAATTCTTCCTCGTTGTAAAGATAATAGGTGTATCATCTCCGTTCGTCTGCCTTTTGATGATCTCCATAATTCGGACAATTTTTGTACAGTCTTTTTTGCCCGGACGTTCTTCAACGCCGCTGTTAATGTCCAGCGCGTCAGGGTTGATCTTTTGCAGGGCGTCGATGATGTTCCTTTCATTTAATCCGCCGGAAAGAATGAGCGGCATTGAAATTCTGCCGGCCAGTTCCCAGTTGGCTGTTTTTCCCGTGCCGCCGTAGAGGCCTGCGTGGCGGCTGTCCACTAAAATGGCGGAGACATCGTAGTTTGCGGCTGTCTTTAAATCCTTTTCGCTTTTCAATTCCAGGGCCTTGATGACTTGATTGGCAGGAAATTGACGGCAGTAGTCAGGCGATTCGTCCCCGTGAAGCTGCAGCATGTCCAGGCCGCAATAGTCAAAGATCCTCATTACATCTTCGGTTGTTTCGTTGACAAAGACACCGATTTTTACTAAATCCTGCGGCAGCCTGTCCATGATCGCTCTGGCCTTTTGCGGCTCGATATAGCGGGGTGAGGGCGGGTAAAAAATAAAGCCCAGCGCCGCAGCGCCATTTTCGGCAGCATAAAGTGCATCATCGAGATGAGTTATTCCGCAGATTTTGACCTGAGTCATTGCTGGATTTCTCCCAGAAACCACCGCAGTTTTTTGCCGATATCCGGCGCTATAACCAGCGCCTCGCCGATCAGAAAAACATTAATATCCGTCTGCATCAGACATTCAATGTCCGCGCGGCTTCTGACTGCGCTTTCCGACACAACTATTTTATCCGCCGGAATCTGCCGCTTTAAAATTCGGCTTACGTTGATGTCGGTGACGAATGTATCAAGATTGCGGTTGTTGATGCCGATGATGTCCGCGCCCGCAGCTAGTGCCGTCTCCAGTTCCTCCTGGGTATGTACTTCTGTGAGAGGGCTCAGACCCAGCTCTTTGGAAAGCGCGATAAATTCCTCAAGCCTCTGTCCCAATACCCGAACAATCAACAAAACAGCGTCCGCGCCAATGGCTCTTGTTTCATAGATCTGAAGCGGGTCAATAATAAAATCCTTACGCAGAACAGGTATTTTGCTTTCTTTTTTGATTTGCGTCAAATAGGTTTTATGACCGCAAAAATATTTTTCATCGGTCAGCACTGAAATCGCCACCGCGCCGTTTTGCTCGTAAGTTTTCGCGATGCTGAGTGGATCGAAATGCAAAACCAGCGCGCCGCGCGACGGCGATGCGCATTTCACTTCAGCGATAATGGAACAGGCTCTACTGCTAATGGCCGCCTGGAAATCCAAGCATTGTGGAAGGCCTGCAATGGCGCTCCTTAACGTGGTTAGTGTCGTGGCTTTTTTCAGCAACGCGACTTCTTCTTTTTTTGTTTTAATAATCTGGTCTAAAATCATTTCTTCCTCAAAGTATCCCCCTCTTTTCTAAAGAGGGGTTAGGGGAGATTTTGCTCTAAGTCGAGCAACTAAAAAATCCCCCTTTAATTCCCCTTTTGAAAGGGGGAAATTTATTCAGCTGTTGCTCATCTCAATCAAGGCCTGCAATTTCTTGACTGCCGCGCCGTTGTCGATGCAATCGGCGGCAAGCGCAACGCCGTCTTTTATGTTGTCCGCTTTTTCTCCGGCCACAATGGCCAGCGCCGTGTTCATCAATACAACGTCCCGGCACGCGCCGGTTTTTCCGGACAGGACATCACGGGTGATCTGTGCGTTAGTGGTCGGATCGCCGCCACGGATAGCATCCAGCGGGTAGGTTGTTCCGACGTAATCCTTCGGATGGATATTGTATGTGCGAACAATACCATCTTTTAATTCCGCTACGCGGGTTTCACCCGTGATGGTGACTTCATCGAGGCCATCCGCTCCGTGCACGACAAACGCCCTTTTGGTGCCCATATTTTTCAAAACGTCTGCGAACATTTCCGTAAGTTTTGGATCATAAACACCCAGTAGTTGCGAGGTTGCGCCCGCCGGATTGGTAAGGGGTCCCAGCATATTAAAGATGGTGCGGATACCGATTTCACGACGGGGGCCGATGGCGTATTTCATGGCGCTGTGCAGTTTTGGCGCAAACAGAAAGCCGATGCCGATCTGCTGAATGCATTCTTCCACGATTTCCTGATCCACACTGACGTTGACACCGAGGGCTTCGAGCACGTCGGCGCTGCCGCACTCACTGGAGACGGCCCGGTTACCGTGTTTGGCCACAACAATGCCCGCTGCCGCCACGACAAAAGCCGTAGTCGTGGAAATGTTAAACGTGTTGAGCTTGTCGCCTCCCGTGCCGCAGGTATCGACGATGGTTGTCGCACAGGCATTGATGTGCGCGGCTTTCTGCCGCATGATGCGGGCTGCGCCCGTCACTTCTTCCACAGTTTCGCCCTTCATGCGCAGTGCGGTCATTAACGCGCCGATTTGCGCCGGTGTGGCCGCGCCTACCATTATTTCTTCCATCGCCGCCATCATCTCCGCTTCCGACAGATCTGTTTTTCTGACGGCTTTCTCGATTGCTTCCTTAATCATGATGAACGTTCCTTTCGCCCTGTATATTTTAAAAAGTTTCGAATAATGCGTTTGCCCTGTGGTGTCAGCACCGATTCCGGGTGAAACTGGATGCCTTCCACCGGATATTCTTTATGACGAAATCCCATAATTTCGCCTTCGGTGGTCATCGCGCTTACTTCCAGACAGTCAGGCAGTGTTTCGGGACGCACGACGAGCGAATGATAACGCCCGGCGGTAAAGGGATTGGGCAGTCCTGCGAAGATCGTTTTACTGTCATGATTAACGGGCGAGACTTTGCCGTGCATGATGCGTTCGGCGCGGACAATGTCGCCGCCAAAGGCGTAGCCGATGGATTGATGCCCCAGACAGATGCCTAGAATCGGTAAGGTTTTATGAAAGGCGTGCACGACATCCACCGTGATGCCCGCGTCAAGTGGCGAACAGGGGCCGGGTGACAGAAATATTGCCTGCGGCTTGAGCTTTTTAATTCCGTCGAGCGTGATTTTATCGTTGCGATAGACTTGGACATCCTCGCCCATCTGCTCCACGTATTGAACGATATTAAATGTAAAGGAATCGTAATTATCAATCATTAAAATCATGTCTCAGCTCCTAGTTGCCGTTTTCCAGAATAAACCCACTGGCTGCCAACTTAACCGCCTGCTGCATGCCCCGCGCCTTGTTGAGCGTTTCCTGATATTCCGATTCGGCTTGCGAATCATAAACAATGCCCGCACCGGCCTGGACGAAAATCTGGCCGCCTTGGATCACCATGGTGCGGATGGTGATGCAAAAATCCATGTTGCCGCTGAAGCTGAAATACCCGACCGCGCCTCCATACGCGCCGCGCCGTATAGGCTCCAGTTCATCGATGATCTGCATGGCGCGGACTTTGGGGGCCCCACTCAGCGTGCCGGCCGGAAAGGTGGCCGCCATCACGTCAAACGCATCCTTGCCGAGGGCAAGTTGCGCGCGCACGTTGGAGACCAGATGCATGACGTGGGAGTATTTTTCCACCACCATATACTGATTGACCTGGACTGAACCGGTTTTCGCAATCCGTCCCAGATCGTTTCGTCCCAGATCGACCAGCATCACATGCTCCGCGCGTTCCTTTTCATCGGAGAGCAGTTCATCGGAAAGTGCCCGGTCTTCCTGTTCAGTTTTGCCCCGTTTGCGGGTGCCCGCAATCGGACGCAGTTCCACATCGTTTTGTTCCAGCCTGACCATGACTTCGGGCGAAGAACCGATCAGCGTCAGATTATCCAGCTTGAGGAAAAATAAATACGGCGATGGATTGACAAACCGCAACGCCCGGTAGAGATCAACCGGATCGGTATCGCACTTTGTTGAAAAGCGCTGAGAGAGTACCACCTGAATCACATCTCCTGCGGTGATATAGTCTTTGGCCTGATCGACAATGGCCTTGTATTGGTCGGGCGTCATGTTGGATTCAAAGACCACATCGCTGACCTGTTTTGCCGGTTTTGCCGCGGGAACGGGTCCTGCTAAAAGCGCGATCATCTCATCAATTTTCCGGCAGGCTGCCTTGTAGGTGTCTTCGATAGAGTCCGCATCTTCCGTATAAGCGCAGGCGACCACCTTGATGGTGTGGCGGATGTTATCAAAAATTAAAAGAGAGTCGCTGACAACAAAGACGGATTCATCCAGATTCAGATCGGAAGGCGGCGCGCAGGGAAGCTTTTCAAAAAAACGCACCATGTCATAACTCAGGTAACCGACCGCGCCGCCGTAAAAGCGCGGCAGGCCTGGCGTGGCGACAGGCTTGTAACGGCTGAGCAGGTCGCGCAGCAGACCCAACGGATTGCCTTTGTGCTCGCGGGTCGTGACTCTTCCTTTTTCTTCGACAATGACCTGTGTGCTGCGAACTCTGAATAGAACGCCCGCGTCCGTGCCGATAAAAGAATACCGTCCCCATTTTTCACCGCCTTCAACGCTCTCCAGCAAGTAGGTGTGATCCTTGTGCTGTAATTTTCGTAAAACGGAAACCGGCGTTTCAACATCAGCCAGAATTTCCCGATAAACGGGAATTAAATTTCCCCTTAGGGCGAACTTTTCAAATTCAGCGAATTTGGGTTGGTACATAATGATTCTCCTCCATGTGGTGTTCATTATCCCGCCCAAGGCGGGATCGTTCAACTTACAAATTCCGGCGCGCTACGCTTCCGTAATTTGAGTTTCACGTAAAAAGGCCGTGAGTTTCGTCACGGCCTTTGGTTAACACAAACAAAAAAGCCGTGGAGACCTGAGAGGCTCTCCACGGCTTGAACTTTTATCATAAAAGATCAGCGGCGGGAAATCCTCCCTGAGAAGCTCCACCACCACCCGTTATTCAAATTTAATGTTACAGTGATTATTTTCATGAATCTTTCTTTCCTTGCTCGATTGGACACGTCCTTAACAGCATCGATAATTTCTGTCAACAAATTTTTCTTTCAGCGTCGGATGGAGAACTCATGCTTTCGGAGGCCATATTTCCTCCTGACTTGTTTCTACGGCAGTCGGATGTGTTTCCGGCGCCTGCATCGGTTCGGCCGCCAATCCGGAACATGTCTCGGGCAACGTCGTTTCGGTTGAAGCTGCTGCGCAAACGGGTTGTGCCGGCTCCATCTCGGCGAGCCACAGGGCATGGCGGTGCCGGGCGTAATCCAGACGTACTTTTCCCGTGAAGATGCCGCGCACCATCGGCCAGTTAGGCCGGAGGGCAATCGCTGCCATGTGCGCCAGAAAAGAAAGAAAAAATAAAAGGAAAAAGATATTGTGAATCCAGGTGGCCCAAAGCAAAACCGTATGGGACATATCCGGCGCGTAGATATTTTTATAGGTTTTGACCAGTCCGGAAAGAATCAGCATCAGGATAATAAAAGCCATGCCCACGTATGCCAGGCGTTGCTCCGGCAGGTATTTGTGCATGGGCGGTTCCTTGCCCAGGCCGATAAAACTTTTGATGACGGTAATGGATTTTGCAAAATCGCCTTTTTGTGGCATCAACCCTTTTTCGCCAAGCCATCCGTGATAAATCAGGTGAAACACGCCCACCGCCGTAAAAACAAGGGCCGCCGCGTAATGCAGATACAGGGATGTGATAAAGTCAGCCGACCAGCCCAGGCCGGGAACCGTGATGATATAGTAGCGCTTGGCGACCGGCAGTTCGAAGATTCCGGTAAAAAGCAGGACGAGGCCGGAAATGGCGATAGCCCAATGTTCGATCAACTCAA
>CAIVDK010000090.1 GCA_903904655.1 uncultured delta proteobacterium
ATGCCAGCGCGCCAGAAACTCGCGTTCTCTGAGCCAGGTGCGCCGAATGGTGGACGGATCCTCAAACAGCAAGACATCCTTATTGAGGCCAATGACAATGGCGTAGTGGCCGTCGTTCCAGTCGCTGCGCCAGTCGTCGAGCGTCATGTAGCGGTCCGCCCAGGCCTGTAAAAGCACGATCACCGGCGTTCCCGCATCCACATACTGCTTGACCTGATTGAGCGACCATTGTGTGCCGGATTTAACCTCGAAGCCGTAGCTTTGCGCCACCGCGATCATGGCCTGCGGCGGCGTACCGTTCTCGGATGTGCCAAGCGCCATGATCAGTTCATCACCGCCCACTTCTACGCCGTAATAATTGATTACCGTCTGGAGCGCCTGCGAGCCGCAGTCGTAATCATAGATTTGCTTGCCGATATGCAAATCGATCATCGACACTCTTTGCGATTCCTGAAGCGATTGGAGCGTTTGTGTGAGCGACTCGGCAAACGCACGCCGAAGCCGGTTAATTTGTGCAACGTTGGGCGTCCCGTCTTCATTCTTGAAGAGGTGTTCGTTTGTTTCCTGAATAAAAGCCGGAGCACGCGAGCCGATCCGCTTTAATGCATTGACCGAATGTGCGGCGCACACATGACCATGCACGTTGACATACTCCGAGCCGTTCACGGTGACCAGCACGTCTGGCAGATGCTTCCGCAGTTCGGCGGCATAGGTTTCTACAATCACATCCGGGCAGTAGGTGAGCGGTTTTTCGTCCCGCGCCGTGTGTTGGAAATTCATCAAATCAATTTGATTATTGGCAACACCGCGGGCGGTCACTGTGGAATGGCCGTCAAAGAGCAGGCCCGCGCCTGCTGCAATGTTTTCTTCGATGCTCCGGTGAAAAGGTTTGAGGTACTTTTCAGACCAGGCCGCCCGCATGGAAGCGGAAGGTTCGCATCCGCCCCGGTAAACCGGACGTCCGAAGACGTCCTTCACCGGTACGCACTCATCAATTTCCGCCGGATCGCGGTTGGCCTCAAGCAAGATGCTGCAA
The DNA here is from genome assembly GCA_903904655.1 of uncultured delta proteobacterium. GTDB lineage: Bacteria > Desulfobacterota > Syntrophia > Syntrophales > Smithellaceae > UBA8904. The sequence continues at coordinate 1,037 of CAIVDK010000090.1, forward strand.
TAAGGGAAGACCATTTGCCGGTTGGCGAGGATGTCGCGAAAATCATACAGCCACTGGGTGTACCAATCGACATTTTTAATGAGTGCGGAAAATTCGTCCGTCAGATCATCCAGCGAAATTTCCGGTGGAATGGCAACGCCGCTGTGCGGCACAACAACCAGAATATCAGACCCCGTCATATTTTTAACCCCTCAAGGTGATACGCCGTCTTGCGGCTAATTTTTCTATCGATTATTGTAGCGCTTTTTCCCCTCTTTGGAAATGTAAATAATGCAATATGATATTCAGTATTTACCTTTATTTGTTGACAGAAACAGACCTTCTCTTTATAGTTTGATCCAATATAGGAAGGTAGTCTCTGGAACCCATGATCAATTCGTCGCCATCAAAACAACCACGTTTTTCCGGCTGGCTGACCCTTGCGGGCGCGATGCTGGCCTATGGCGGCATTTGCGGCGACATCACTTACGCCTATGGTGTGTTTCTGCCGTCAATGAATGAAACCTTCGGGTGGCATCGTTTGGTTCTGTCCGGCCCCTATACGCTTTTTCTGATTATTGGCGGCTTGCTGGGGCCACTGGTAGGATGGACCATTGCCCGGTTTGGCGCCAGGAAGAATATTATTCTGGGAAATATCTTTGCTGTACTTGGTTTACTGGGCATGTCTCAGGTTAGTGAAATCTGGCATGTCTATCTTTTTTTCGGTGTGATGGGCGGCTTGGCCTTGGCCCTTGCTGAATTTTTAGCTGTTACGACGGTCATCAATCATTGGTTCATCAGGAGAAGGTCCCTGGCGCTGGGATTTCTTTTCGCATCAGGCGGTATCGGCGGCTTTTTTCTGCCGCCGCTGATCATCTCGTTTATTTCCGATCTGGGTTGGCGCTGGGCATGGGTCTGCCTGGCTGGTATTCATCTTCTTTTGACGGTTATTCTGGCAGGATGTCTCATTCGGAATACGCCGGAGAGTGAAGGCCAGGTGCCGGATGGGCAGGCCTTGGAAAATCCATCTGAAAATTTTCACGCCTCAACAAAGAACAACGTTTATTCAACACCTATAGACTGGAGCGCGGGCAATGCCATGAGAACACCGGCCCTGTGGATCCTGTTGATTTTATTTTCCGTTCTGCTGTTTGCCGCCAATATGCTGACGACCCATCAGGTAGCCTATCTGCGGGATTTGCAATATTCCCCGATGGTGTCGGCCACGGCGCTGGGGCTGATGCTGGGGATGAGTATTCTGGGAAGGCTTCTAAGCGGCGTTTTAGGCATGCGGTTTGACGGCCGGTATCTGGCAGCCGTCTTTTTTGGCTGCATGGGATTAGGCATTGTATCACTCATGAATGCGCAAGGAATCTTTTTTGTTTATCTCTATTCGATCCTTACGGGGATTGGCTTTGGCGGGATGATCGTCCTTTTACCCAATGTCATGGGCGCCTATTTCGGACGTACGCACTTTTCCCGGATTGTCGGCTGGACAACTCCCGTGGTGACGCTTGCCAGCGCCATAAGTCCAACGCTTGCCGGTTATTTTTATGATGTTACAGGCGGTTATTTTCTGCCTTTTGCCATCGCGGCGGCGCTTCTTTTCGGCTGTGTCATTCTGGCTTTCCTGGCTCGTCCGCCCGCTCTGCCTGTGGTTATCAAGTAGTGGAGCTTCCTCTAATCTATTTCTCAAAATAGCTTTTAATATTTTCAGCCGTTTGGGCGATCAGCAGTCGGCGAGCCTCGCGGCCGGCCCAGGCAATGTGCGGGGTGATGAAAAGTTTTTCCTTATTCTGAACCTTGAGCAATGGGCTTTCGGCCGCAATAGGTTCGGCTGAAAGCACGTCGAGCGCGGCTCCGGCCATCCGGTTTTCATCAATGGCTTGTGCCAGCGCCGCCTCGTCCACAATGCCGCCTCTTCCCATATTCAAAAGATAGGCGGTGGGCTTCAGCATCCGGAGCCGGGTTTCGCTGAGCAAATTTCTGGTCTGATCGTTCAACGGGCAATGAATGGATACGACATCAGCCGTGCGCAGCAATTCCTCCAGGGGTAAATGTTGATAACCTGTGGCTTCCAGATTCTTACCCGATGTGGAGGTGTAAACAACCCGCGCGCCAAAGGCCTGGGCCACCTGCGCCACGCGTTTGCCGATGGCGCCCATCCCGATAATTCCGAAAAGCTTGTTATTCAATTCCCAAAATTCGCGGCCGAGATGCGTGAACACCGGGTTTGTTGCGTATTGTCCAGATTTAACATAGTCGTCGTAGTAGCGGCCGGCGTTCAGTAAATAGAAAAGCATGGCAAACGTACATTGCGTGACGGATTCAGTGGAATAACCTGCAACATTCTTTACCGTGATTCCCTTCTTCGCTGCATATTCCAGATCGATATTGTTCATGCCGGTGGCGGCGACACAAACCAG
>CAIVDK010000091.1 GCA_903904655.1 uncultured delta proteobacterium
ATCGGATTTGGCCACGATCAGTCCTGCGACTTCCAATCCCAAAACGGGTGAGGCGCCGGGCGGAGGCGGATACGCTCCCATGCGCTGGAAGACATCAGGCCTGTTGACGCCCGCGTAGGCGACTTCAATTAAAACTTCGCCAGCTTTCGGTTGCGGTAGAGGCGCTTGTTTGATCTGCATGCAGGAGGCGGGGCCTCCCTGTCCGTGATCGATATACTTCATGGTGCCTTTCTCATTACTCCAGCACCGCTTCAATTAAATAAGGCCCCGGTTCTTTCAATGCCATTTGAAATTCCCTGATAAATGCCTCAGCCGTGTTAACGGATGCGGCGGGAACGCCCATGCCGCGGCTTAGGCTCACCCAATCCAAAGTCGGTTGATCCAGTTTCATCAGAGAGCTTGCTTCTTTACCCAGAGTTTTATACCCGGCCCGCAGGCATTCCAGCTCAATGGTGAAGTATTTGCGATTGGAGCATATTACGGTAATGACCTTCGTCTTTTCATGCGCCTGCGACCAGAGCGCCTGCAGTGTGTACATGGCGCTGCCGTCGGCCTGAATATCGATGACCTGACGATCCGGCGCGGCAAGCGCAGCACCCAAAGCCAGGGGCATGCCCATGCCGATTGCACCGCCGGTAAGCGTCAGATGGCTGTATGGGTTTAAATAAGGCGAGTAAGTGTAATAGAACGCGCCCGAGGACACGCCTTCTTCGACCACAATGCAATGCTCCGGCTGGAGGGCGGCAATCACCTCGCACATTTTCTGGGCATTCAAAGGGCCTGCAGGCAAGGCCGGTATCGCGTATTGAGCCAGCACCGGGCGAAGCTCGTTTTGTCCAACGACAGGTCCAAGAGCCGCGGCAAGCGCTTCAAGGACAAGCCCTGCATCTTGCTTTAGGGTGTCGATACGGATACGAGGAGACTTTTCCGGCAGGAAGGAGGTTACACCTCCCGCATAGCCGAAGAAAGCATTAGGTTCGGAAGCACCCACCATGACAAAGGCGTCGTAACGGGCAAGAAATTTTTGTGCCTGTCCGGGAAAGTAGGGAATACGCTTCAAGACGGGCAAGCCAACACCTGCATCAAAATATGAGGGGAATGTTATCATCAAAAGATCGCAGCCGGTTTTCGCTTTAATTTGCGCCGCCGCCGCCAGTCCCTGTTGACGCAGAGCTCTGTCCCCAAGAATTAAGGCGGGGTTTTGGGCTTCTTGGATCATTGAGACGGCATGTGGAATCATCTCCTCATCTACAGCATCAAATGAAAATTGAGCTCGCCCGATCTCTTGCGTTTTGCAGGTTGCGGATTGGTGATCGGCGGGAACGATCATGGTGGCGATCTGACCATAGAGAGAAGCGGCAATGGCATCGGCTGTGTCATGCGATAACTGATCGGCCGAAGTGCTTTCTTTTTGCCAGCCCGATACCGTGCGGGCCAACGGCGCGATGTCCATATTCAAGGGCGGATCGTAAGGCCGAATCCACGTGGTATGTTCGCCGATAATATTCAGAACCGGCGACCGGGCGCGCCGCGCGTTATGGAGATTGGCAATCCCGTTGGCGAATCCCGGCCCCAGATGTAAAACCGTCATGGCCGGTTTTTGTGTGATCCGGCCATAGCCGTCAGCCGCGCCCGTACAGACTCCTTCAAAAAGGCCCAGCACGGGCCGGATATTTTTGACCGTATCAAAAGCCGCAACCAGCGGCAGTTCCGTGGTTCCCGGATTGGCAAAACAAATTTCCACCCCAGCATCCGCCGCCGTCTTTAAAATCATTTCCGCACCAGTCATATAGTTCTCCTTAATCCAAGGGGCGGGAAAACCACCGCCCCTACAAAATAGACCTATAGCCTCGCGCCCCCTCGTGTGACCTTCAGGTAATAAGGTGGTTAGGTCATTAGGGGGTCGGTCTAAAAACCTTTTTTACTTTCCCACCCACTCCCAAATGGCGGCTGCGCCCTGGCCGTGGCCGATGCACATGCTTTCAACCGCGTATTTGACGCCGTAGAAAGGCATTTCGTGCATGATGGTTGTAGCAATTCTGGCGCCGGTGCAGCCCAACGGGTGCCCAAGCGATATGCCGCTGCCTTTGGGATTGAGCAGTTTGTGATTGCGGATACCCAGTTCTTTCGTACAATAAACAGCCTGCGCGGCGAAGGCTTCATTCACTTCCCAAAGGCCGATGTCTTCTTTTTTCAGACCCGCTTTTTTCAACGCTTTGGGAATGGCGAGCGCCGGACCAATGCCCATATACGCCGGATCAACACCGACAACGGCGAATTCCACCAGCCTCATTTTTGGCTTCAGACCGAGCTGCTCGCACTTCTCCTTGCTGGCTATCACAACGCAGGCGGCGGCATCGTTGGTCTGGCTGGAGTTGCCAGCCGTGACCGTGCCTTTTTCGTCTTTGATGAAAACCGGTTCGAGCTTGGCGAGCGATTCCATGGTGGTGGTCGGCCGAATGCCCTGATCGCGATCCACGATCAGCTTTTTGGTCGAGCCGTCTTCCTGCGGCACGTCCGCTTCTATCGGCAGAATTTCTTCTTTGAACAATCCTTTCTGCGTGGCCTCATGCGCTTTGGCATGGCTTTCCACGGCCATCTCGTCCTGCTCCTTACGGGAAATGCCGTATTTGCGCGCAACCATTTCCGCCGTATAGCCCATCGAGACCATCTGCGGATCGGTAAATTCTTTCAGGCGCGGATTCGGATCAGACATTGTGCCCATGGGAATATGCGTCATGTGCTGCACGCCGCCCGCCAGGATCAGATCCGCCCAGCCCATATTGATCGAGGCAACAGCGAAAGCTATTGTTTGCAGTCCTGATGAACAAAATCGGTCCACCGTACACCCCGGCACGCTGTAAGGCAGTCCCGCCATGATACCCGCTAAGCGGCCGACGTTGGAGCCCATATCTTTCATCAGAGCGGTTCCTCCCCAGATGACATCGTCAATCTGATCTTTCGCGCCTTCAATCCCGGCGCGGCGGATGGCTTCATTCATCACCAGAGCGGACAGGTCATCGGCGCGCAGATGGGTAAACCACGAACTTTTCCCGGCCTTGGCAATACCTGTGCGCACACTTTCCACTATGTAAATTTCTTTCATATATTTCTCCAAATATTGATATTTTAAGGTTCTCCTAAAACTCTTCCCCTCCCTTGGTGGGAAGGGATTAAGGGGAGGGGGCAGCTTAAGCTTTTACCCGCCCCCTGCCCCTCCCACGCGTGCCCTCGAGTGACCTTTAGGTCATCAGGGTATCAAGGGAGGGGGATTAGAGTTTCTTTTATTTGTCAGCACTAACTTACCACCAGCGCTTCTTCCGGACACGTGAGCACCGAATCTTCTTCGCTCTTGATCAGAGCGGCAGCGGTGGAGGTACCGGGCAGAATGTTGTTCAGATAATATCTGGCCGATGCGATTTTTCCATGGTAGTAATTGTAATCCGCATCGCCTGCTTTTAACTCCGCGACTTTCTTCGCAGCAATCAACGTCTGATCCATCAGACACATCGCGACGTACACCTGAGAGAAAACAAACAAGGCCCGGATGGCAAAAAGCGGGATAAGCTGGCGTTTGGTTTCCATATTGGCGTACCACGCATCATACGTCGCCTTGACATCCGCAGCCGCCTGGTAGCCTTTGGCCAGATTATTCATTTCTTTTTCAAAGCCCGCCGTTTTCAGGTTGGCGTCGATAAAATCCTTAATATCCTTCATCCAGGCGGCGAAAGGAGCTCCATCTTTCATGCGCATCTTTCGCCCGATCAGGTCGTTGGCATGGATGAAAGACGTTCCTTCCCAAATGGTCAGGATTTTAGAGTCGCGCAGATACTGTTCCACCGGATATTCCATCGTGTAGCCGACACCACCCAGTACCTGGATCGCCTGGGCGATGACACCGAGGCTCGCTTCCGAACCGTAGCATTTCACCAGTGGCGTGAGGATCTCGGCAAAGGATGAGTACTTTTTAGCTTTTTCTTTATCGGAGGAGTTATTTTCAATATCCAGATAATAAAATCCCCTGAAGATCATGGCGCGAATGCCTTCCACATGCGCTTTCATATCCAGCAGCATGCGGCGAATGTCTTCGTGCTTGATGATGGCCACGCGCTCGGCCCCTTTGACACCGAACGGCCTTCCCTGAATACGTTCCGTGGCAAATTGCGAGGCGAAATAGTAAGCGGCCGCGCCCTGTGTATTGGCGTTATGTCCGGTACCGATGCGAGATTCGTTCATCATGTGGAACATCATGGACAAGCCCTGAGAAAATCCTTTAGCGTCCGGAGCGGGTCCCAGCAGAATTCCGCGGCAGTTTTCTTCGTCGCCGAAATTAAGCAGCGCGGTTGCCTGCGCGTGCAGTCCCATTTTGTGTTCCACACCAGCGGTGATCACATCGTTGAATGCACCCATCGAACCATCGTCGTTCACCCAGTATTTGGGAACAATATAAAGCCCGATGCCGGGAGAACCGGCCGCAGCGCCTTTCGGACGCGCCAGCACCAGATGGATTGTATTTTCACAGGTTCCCTGATCGCCCGCGGTGATGAACATCTTAGTGCCCTTAATTTTCCAGATGCGGGGATCATCAGTAGGATAAGAACGGGTAATGATATCGCCCGTATCGGAACCGAAGTTAGGTTCGGTCAGACACATTGTTCCCTGCCAGTAGCCTTCGAGCATTTTGGGGATGAACATTTGCTCATCTTTGGGAGTGCCGAAGCGTAGAATCAGGTTGGCCGCGCCCGAGGTCAGCTTCACACAGGACGTCAGTGCCGGACAGGCGGCGGTGTTGATTTCCGCATTGGCTTTATAAAGTATCAGCGGCATGCCGGTTTCCACCTTGATGCATTCGCTCGACGAACCCCATCCATTTTGCTGCAGAAACTGGTAGGCTTCCTTGAAACCGGGAACCGGCGTCACTTCGCCTTTTTCAAACTTCACGCCGATCTTGTCGCCCGGCGCGTTGATAGGATTGACGATTTCTTTGGAAACCTTGTAGCCCTCGTTGAGCAGCATATCCACATCGTCGAGCGTGAAATTACCCTTGAAGCGTTCGCAGACCAGAACTTCTTCGGTCGGCAGCCATTCCTTTAAAATAAATTTCAAGTCCCTGATGTCATACTTGAATTCCATCTTATCTGTTCCTCCCAGTATATTTTTATTTCTTTACTTCATAAAGTGATGGAGCCCGGAGCATAAGCCGCCAGCTATTCATACATCGCCGTCAGCAATTCCAATATCTTGGATTGGCTCGGTGATGTCGGATCTGTCGCCATATTCACGGCATCGCGCGATGTGTAAAAAGCGATTTCTTTGAGCGCGTCTTGTGTAATACCGTGGGATTTCAGCCTCTGATCAATGCCCAGTTCACTGTAAAGCCAGCGCAGGCTCATCTCCAGATCGCTGGATCGGTTGATCAGATAGGCCATATCCATGAAGGCTTCCTTGCAGGTTTCTTTGTTGGCCATAACAAAACCCAGCAGACCGAAAATGGCCGCCCGCCCATGCGGCAGGTGATAGTGAGCGCCCAGCGTATGAGTGAGGGCATGCCCCAACCCTAATCCCTTGAGGAAGGCCAAACCGCCGCAAATGGCCGCCATGCACATATCCGTGCGCGCTCGAATATTGTCCGGCTGTTTGTAAGCGGTGACCAGACTGCGGCCGATGAGCTTGACGCCATAAAGCGCCATGGACTCGAAATAGGGATGATAAGGCGTGGCGAGCGACACGCTGCCTTCTATACAGTGAGCCAGCGCGTCAATGCCGGATTCAATCGTGAGGTTGGGCGGCATGGTTTTGGTGAAAAGCGGATCGACGACAGCCAGTTTGGGAATGAAGTGATTGCTCATCAGGATAAATTTCAAGTCGCGGGCCTTGTCGGTGAGCACCGCACAAGGATTGACTTCACTGCCCGTCCCGGAGGTGGTAGGCACGCAGATAATCGGCGGGAAAATGGGTTTGATCTTGGCACCTCCTCCGACGAGGCCTTCATATTCGCGCATATCGCCGCCGTGGGTGACCCGCAGTCCCAGCGTTTTTGCCGTATCCATCGAACTGCCGCCGCCCAGACCTAAAATGCTGTCGCAGCCTGTTTCCTTATAGAGTTTTCCCGCCCGCTCAATGAGTTCAATAGGCGGATCCGGTTCCACTTCTGCGAAAATCTCCGTTTCGAGTCCGCTTTTCTCGAGAATTTTTCGCACTTCTTCCGCGCGCCCGCTTTTCAACATAAAAGGATCGGTGACCAGAAAAACTTTTTTAGCTTTCAGCGCTTTTATTTTCTTTCCCATGGCCTGCGCTACGCCTTCGCCCATCAGAATATCCGGCATAGGCGGAATGCGAATCTCCCAAGTTTTATCCTTTTCGGCGAAAGCATCCAAGCCCGTCCACAGATTATTAACGTCCTTTTCATCCACATCAAAAACAGAACTGGTGGGTGCAATAAGTTCCTCTCGGAAAAAAGCTGGAATGACGGTGTCGATTTTACTGAATTGCGCCTTTTGATTGAAAGCCAGTTGATCGCGCAGCGTCTGCTTTGCGATATCCATGACATCGGCAGGCGACATGCTCAAACCATAGCGCGCATTCATCAGATCGGCAAAAAAAGGATAAATCGAAGCGCCGGGAACGGCATTTAAGCAGTAGCCGAAAGCATCGCAAGCGGCTGCTTTAATCTGGGTTTTGAGAGAATTTTCTATCTGCTCATTTTTGTCCTTGGGCAGGCGGTAGGTGAGGCCGGCTGTGTGATCCGCACCCATAGGAGAGGAAAAATATGTCACGCCTGTGCCTTTCACCGCGCGAGGATCATGCGCGGGAAGGGCCTGGCCCTTAAAAGCTGGAATTCGTTCGATGTGGAGGAAGCGGGCTGTCGTCACGACACCATTCGCCAACGCAAAACCCAGCGGTGTTTCTTTTTC